>NZ_CP046533.1:364058-728116 GCF_014857065.1 Blochmannia endosymbiont of Colobopsis nipponica | reverse complement strand
TGGGATTAATTCGATACAAATCTTCACCCGACTTTACTACAAAAATTACAAAGTAGTAACATTAACAGCGGAAGGACCTTTCTGGCCATCTTGTATCTCAAATTCCACGCTCTGACCTTCAGATAAAGTCTTAAAACCATTACCTTGAATAGCAGAAAAATGCACAAAAACATCTTTGCTACCATCTACTGGAGTAATAAAACCGAAACCCTTAGACTCATTAAACCATTTTACTTGACCTTTTATCTTTGCCATATTACATATTTCCTTTGGAATATTAAACCACTTCAGAACACAAACGAAAAATCGTAAACAAATTAATTAATTGAATGTTTAAACGATCTTACAATTGCAATTATATATTAACTATTCCAAGAAGTAAAACTTAATATTTAACATAAACAAAATTTATAAAATAAATCTTGCAACAAATAATATAAACTAAAAATAATTTTAATCAATAAACTATTCTAAATTTAAAATTTTTAAACTACAACTCTATCTCACATCTATAATAAAACAATTTTAACTATATCTTAATCATAGAAAATAGAAGATTTTTTTAAATAAATACCAGAACGCAACGCTTCAATACGCTTATCTAATGATGGATGAGACATAAATAACTCATTTAAATAAGTATTACTACGTCCATTAATACAAAATGTCAATATACTACTAACTTCTTGCGGATCACAACTAATCTTTAATCTTTGTAAAGCAGCTATCATTTTTTCACGACCAACTAACTTAGCAGAACCAGCATCGGCATAAAATTCACGATAACGTGAAAACCACAATATAATCAGATTAGCTAAAATTCCAAATACTAATTCCAATATCATTGATACTGCAAAGTATACCAACGGATTACCATCATTTTTATCATCTCGTTCACGATCTGAAGATATAAAATTGGATGCAACTTGAGCTAACGTACGAGACACAAAAATAATAAAAGTATTAATAATACCCTGAATTAAAGTCATAGTTACCATATCTCCATTAGAAATATGACTAATTTCATGTGCAATAACAGCTTCAATTTCATCACGGCTCATATTTTGCAAAAGACCAGTACTAACCGCAATCAATGACGAACTTTTTTTTGCACCAGTAGCAAAAGCATTAAGATCAATAGCAGAATAAATAGCAATTTGAGGCGCAACTATACCAATTTGTTGAGATTGATAACGCACAATTTGTAATAACCATCTTTCAGTCTCATTACAAGGTTGATCAATAATAACACCACCTACAGAACGAAGAGCCATAATCTTTGACATCATAAGAGAAATTACAGCTCCACTGAAACCTAAGGTACCAGCCATAATCATCAAACCAACAATATTAGACGGTTTAATGCCACTAAAACTCATAACAATTCCAAAAACTATCATTACAGATAGATTCGTTAGTAAAAAAAGAACAATACGCAGCATATATATCAATTCCCAACTATAATTCAAATGCTAAAACTTAATAATAAAAGATAAAATTAAGAATCTTGAACTAAATTGACTATCATATATAATCTTAAAGAATGAAATTCATTTTCTTAAAACAATACAATTATCATTTCAAATCAAATTTTATTCAAAATTGAGCAATATTAGAACATAAAAAATAAAATAACACAAACATAAAAAACACAGTAAATTAATCCATGCACCTAAATATCTTACATAAATTATTAAGAAATTAACCTAAACCTAAATTAAAAGATAATAAAAATAAACCTAAATACACTAAACATCTAAAATTAATATAAAAAATTAAAATAGATAAACAAGCATCAGATAGATTAACATTTTCATGGTAATATAATACCATATTAAAATAAATTCAAATTATCATAAACTAATTACTACAACTGAAATAAAATCTACGATGATACATTTCGTTTATTGATCAAATCATGTAAAACCATATCTCACTTTTATAATATTTATAAAAAATGGAAAATTCCAACAATTTTACTATAAAACAGACACTATATAAAGTTATACTATCTATTCTAAATATTGCATAAAATTTGTTTTCTTTAATATAATCACAATTAATATCATCAAAATAACTAGCTAAAATAACACTTAAATTTAATAAAACAATAACAGAATAAATCACGAACATATTCAAATTATAATTACCAATAAATAAATCTGAATGTAGTATATAAATAAATATATACCCAAAACTAGCAACTTAAATATATTAAGATTTAAAATAATTAGCAATTTTTGATTTTCTTTACAATATTCCAAGCACGACCATCACGCTTGAGCATATCCATTGAAGACGCAGGACCCCAAGTACCAGCCTGGTATCCTATTGGTAAAAAAATATCCATATTTTGTTCCCAAACTTGCGTAATTGAATCTACCCATTTCCAAGAATATTCTATTTCGTCTCGACGAACAAATAACAACTGTCTACCATACATAACTTCTAACAACAATCTTGCATGAGCATCAACCAAAAATTGTGAATGGAAATTTTGAACAAAACTTGAATCTAATTTAGTAAGCTGCAAATTATATTTAGATTCTAATCCAGGTTTCTTAGTGAGGATTTGAATATCTAAACCTTCATCTGGTTGTAATCTAATAGTCAACTTATTGTTAGGCAAAATCTTATAAGAATCAATAAATAAGTTAACCAAAGGATTTTTAAAATATACTACAATTTCAGAATATTTAGTAGCCAAACGCTTCCCTGTACGCAAGTAAAAGGGGACACCAAACCATCTCCAATTATCTATATCAACTCTAATGGAAACAAAAGTTTCCGTATAACTATTTCTATTTGATCCTACTTCTTCCAAATACCCAGGAACTGCTTGACCATTTATAAAACCAGAAGTATATTGACCTCTCACTACATAATCACATATACTGTCACTGTGAATTTTGCGTAAAGCGCGTAATACTTTCACTTTTTCATCCTTTATACAATCAGCAGTTAAATTTAAAGGTGGAGACATAGCTACGATACTTAAAATTTGTAATAGATGGCTTTGAATCATATCTCGCATTTGTCCAATATTATCGAAATAGCCCCAACGACCTTCTATACCAATTTCTTCCGCTACAGTAATTTGCACATGATCTATAATACGATTGTTCCAATTAGAGATAAATAAAGAATTGGCAAAACGCAAAGCTAGTAAATTTAAAATAGTTTCTTTACCTAAATAATGATCAACACGATAAATCTGGTGTTCATTAAAATATTTAGCTACTTGATTGTTAATTATTTGTGCTGAAGCCAAATTAATACCTAATGGCTTTTCCATTACTATACAATTTGGCTCCTGATTCAAATTAATAAAACTTAATCCTTTACAAATAGCACCAAAAGTGTTTGGAGGCACAGCAAAATAATAAATATTAACTTCCGTTGAAGAAGATAATTTATTCTCCAAAATATTAAATAATTTAGTTTCATTTACATCCAAATTACAGAAAACAAATCTTTCACTAAAATTTTTCCATAAAATTTCATTAACAGATTCCTGCATAAAAGTTTCTAGCGATTCACGAATAACTTCAATATACATTTGAGTATTCCAATCTGCACGAGCAACAGCAATTATCCGTGTCGAATTATGTATTACTCCTATTTTTTCAAGATAATATAATGATGGCAATAATTTTCTTCGCGCTAAATCCCCTTTGGCGCCAAAAATAACCAAATTACAAGATTTTGCTACCATAGATACTTTTAACACATTATTTAACCTCAATAAAACTTATTATTAATTAATACTATAATAACAAAAAATGAATAATGCTAAACAATCTAGATATCATCAATACTTACACCATCTACAATATCTGAATAAGATGTAAATAAAGGTTAATTCAAAATATTCAAATGAAAAACAACTGTTACTAAAATTATACATATCTTAGATACAAAATAAAATAACTAATAAAAAACTTTAAAAAAGCTCTTGACAACACCAAAATCAATTTAGAATACATAAAATTAAATAACTAAAACAAAATACCATTTTGCATAACGTATTAAAACACTAAAACAATAATATATAACTAATATTCTTAAAAATTTTAAAACTCTAATAACTATATATATCTATAAACAATATAATAAGAACACATGCTAACTAATATTACAATAGTTTACAAAATCAACAAAACGCATTCATTAACAATATCTGTAATTTAAGCATTAAATTCATCTTAATAAATCAATTACACGCAAATACAACAAATTTAATTTGATATATGAAATTCAGATACACAAAATCAAAAATATTATAAAATAATTATAAAATTAGACCCATTACTAATAATGATAAGAATCTTAAAACTTATTTATTTAAAGATTAGTATAATTCAATTAAATTTTCATCACAGAAATACAAAAAACATTTTTCACAAACTCAATATGAATAAAAAGGACTGCAAATAAATTAAAAAACACATAACTATTCTAGAAAACTTACAAGGACCAAAACACGGATACCTTCTTTTTAAAAAAGAACTTTAAAAGTTAACAGTTGTCGCACTTGATTACAGAATATCATATAAAAGACAGCAAACAAAAGGTAAACATAAACTATAAAGAATTACCAAATAATACATAACCAAATGATATCTTATTACTAAAGAATAAACGAATGAAATTAAAAGTAATGAAAATACAAAACGTACAAATACATACCAAAATGATAATAGATGAATTATTATACCAAATAATAAAAAAGAATAAATTAAGAAGTAAAATATCTGCAAAACTTTAACAAAAAAAATAAAATTGATATTATTACTGCCGTTAAAACAATATTAAATGTCTTACGATGCCTTGTCCTTGCATCAGTGAAAATAGAAGCTATACAAGATAAATTCTTCATCAAAACTAAAAATAATGAAAAAAGTTACTTCAAAAATTTAAAACATGAAAATAATGTCTTTCAATAAAACATAAATAATATTATTCCAGATTCAGATGTAATCACGGTGATACGCAAAAATATAAAAGTAAAAATAAGTAATCAAGAATCAATAAAAATATAAAAACTAACAAAATAACAAGAACATTAAACAAAGTATAAATCACAATAACACAAATGATATAATCAACGATTAATAATGCGATGACTATTTACAAAGAACCAATAGATATGACTTATACTGTGCGAAACGAAAAAAAAACATCAGTACTTCTAGTTGAAACTATTATTGGTCAATTTACAAATGAAATTGTCGCAGCAATGAATAACATTTATATAGATACTAAAGAATCGTTATAATTATAATATTTACATTAACCAATCAAAAAATGTAATACTTTATAAATAATGAAGTCCATAACCTCTCTTATAGAATCAGAAAATGTTGCTTTAAATATGTCAAATATTAAATTAAACAACCAATACTTGTCTTATCAAAAAAAATTTTGAATACCATTTCTTTTCATCGCGAAATCACAACAATTATTGTAATAAAAATAAAAGACTTAACTACAACTATATTTACTATTCATTTATTAAATCAAGAAAAATTTATTACACCAGGAAATTCTGTAATAATTATATAAATGAACTTATAAATATATTAGATAAAACAACATAAAAAATATCTTATGAATCTTACAAATCAAATAATATTATATTTTACATCTAAAGTATCTTTACACAATTAATTATATAGAAAACATACTAATAACAAACATAACAACGTAATCTCTTTCTTTGATACAGCGTATCTTTCTTGAAGAAAAGATTACGTTATTTAAAAACAACGATTTTTAAATACATTACACTATTTTAATAAAATCCATTTACCAAAATAAAATTATTCTTTTTAATATATCAAATATAGATTTAGTAAAACTTAAACTACAAATTAAAAATAACACATAAGACTAGTTTATTATTTAAACATTCAAACTAAAATTTCAAGCAACCTATATCTATACCATAGAAAAAATTCAAAACTTAACAACAGTTAATATATTAAAATTAACCTATTCACAAACAACTACTATAATTGGGGTAATATATTTTGAATATAAGACATATAGGCAGAACGATCAGAACCACTTAAACTGTTGATATGCAATAATTTAATAGTTAATGGATTAACAGCTCGCTTATTAACCCAAATTTCAAAATGCAAATGAGGTCCCGTAGTTCTACCCGTATTACCAGATAAAGCAATATTATCTCCCATTTTTACCTTCTGACCACGTTTAACTAAAATTTTTTTTAAATGCATATATCGTGTGATACATTTACAATTATGACGAATAGCTATATAATTACCAGTAATTAATCCCCCATATTTACTAATTATCACCTCTCCGCCCCCAACAGCAAAAACTGGAGTACCAATAGGAACAGCAAAATCTACTCCACAATGAGGAGAAATACGACCAGTCACCGGATTTAATCGATGCATATTAAAAGTAGAAGAAATGCGAAATTTTTTTACAATAGGAAATCTCATAAAACCTTCAGAAGGACACATTGCTTTTAAATTACAGAAATTCCCATCCTTAGTGCGAAATGCATAATAATCCTTATCCCCTGCATGTAATTTCATTCCAAGTAAAGTCCCATAATTTTTTTTTTTATCAAAACGTTTACGTGATATAAGAATTGAAAATTGATCCCCTTTTCGCAAAGAACATAAATCTAACTGCCATTGCAAAGCTTGATATATGATACTAATATCATTATCAGTTAATCCAGCAGCACGAAGGTTAGAAATAAAATTACCATCATTTTGAATAATGATGGTTTTCTTATGCCAAAATTCAGATTCTTGTATTAAAACATGTCGTGATAAAAGATCATCATCTAAAAATTCTATTATTTTTTCTTGATATAAAAAATTTATGGGTAAATATTGTTTAATTTTCCCTAAAAAAATTTGTAATAAAAACAAGATTAAATATTTAATATCATAAAAACACACAGATTTTAAATTAAAAAATACCATATTACGTATAGTAAAATCATTAACATATATTTCATCACGAACATATGTAACATTACACATTTTATTGTTAATAAATCTATTATTATTAAAATTAATTTCAAATAATTCATGTTTATCAACTATATTAGTTTGATGAAATAAATTTCTGAAGGATTTTTGCTCAATTAAAATAATGCAGTTTTGAAAATTATGATAAATAAAAAAACAAATATAAAATTTATAAATAAACATAATCGTAATTGACAATGTTAAAAATAACAATGTCATTTTTTGTAATTTAAATAAACAACTAGGCATTATTAGAAAAACAAAATGTAAATATTTAAAATTAAAAAAGATTTTATGAACAAATTTATTCAAATAAGAATATCATATCCTAAACATAAAATATAGTACCACTGTACCTATCAATAGATAAACCTAATTTTATAAATACAAATTATTTAAAATAACAATACACTAAACTTCAAAATAAATAATAAAATTGAATAAAATAACATAAATTTCAGATAAACATTTAATACATTATTAATGAATAAATAACATTATATTTCGTCTGAATAATACAAAACCATTTTAAAATTAAGAAATTAATAAACAAAAACAAAATGATTGAACAAAAATAATATCTACTAAAAAATAAATAAAACTAAAAATTAAAACTATTTCATCGAAAATGTAGTTTCAATTCATATTATTTAACATTTGATGTTACTATATATTTAAAATTTACCAATTAAACTAACATAAACAACTCAAATAAACTCTAATAAATAAAAATTATCCCACGGAGTGACCTGTAATCCTAATGATTAATTTACAAAGCTATTTCATTAAAATATTTTAATAACGCAACTTTATAAAAATAAGGTTTAAAGTGTAATATTTATATATATAATATTTAAACTCTAATCTTAATTGATAAATACAAGAATCCAAGCCCTTTATCTTATAAGAAATCTATACTCGTTTAATAATATCAATAACACAATTTATTTAAAGCTTCATCATCACTAAAACTAGGAGCATTAAGCATCAAATCAGAAGATGCAGTAGTTTTTGGAAAAGCAATCACATCACGAATACTATTCACGCCTGTTAATAACATAATTAATCTATCAAGACCAAAAGCAAAACCAGCATGAGGTGGGGCGCCATATTTTAAGGCATCAAGTAAACACCCGAATTTTTCATTTTGCTCATGTTCACTAATACCTAAAATAGAAAGAACAACTCGTTGCATATTAAGACAATTAATACGTACGGAACCACTACCTATTTCATATCCATTAATTACCATATCATAAGAATCCGCAATAGCTGTAAATGGACTGGATTTTAACATTTGTGTATCAATATTTTTCATAGGAGCTGTAAATGCATGATGCATGGCTACAATATCACCTTCATCATTTTTTTTGAACATTGGAAAATCCACTATCCACAAAGGCATCCAACTATCATAATGTATTAAATGTAATTCTAAACCTAATTTAATTCTCAAAGCACCAAGTGCATCAGTAACTAATTTAGTAGATCCTGCTGCAATAAAAATAATATCCCCATTATTAGCTTCACTTCTAGCTAAAATAGCATCAACAACATAAGAAGTGAAAAAAATAGAAACTGGACTATAAATTTTTCTAATACCATCAGAACATACATGAACTTTAATCCATAATAATTCTTTAACACCATATGATTGAACAAATTGAACATAATTTTTTATTTGATCTTTATTTAAAATTGATCCTCCAGAAACTTTAAGCAAAGCAATGCGACCTTTATTATTAATTGCATCAGAAAAAAAATCTAACTCTACTTGATTTACTAAATCAATTATATCTATTATTTCGATGGGAATACGCAAATCTGGTTTATCAGAACCAAATCTCCGCATTACTTCAGCATAACTAAATTGAGGAAACATTCCTAAATCAATGCCTATAATCTTTTGCCATATGCTTCTTATTAAACGTTCCATAATTTCACGCACTTGAATAGCAGTCGTAAAAGAAGTTTCAATATCAATCTGAGTAAATTCCGGCTGACGATCAGACCGCAAATCCTCATCACGAAAACATTTAACAATCTGATAATAACGATCAAAACCTGAAATCATTAATAACTGTTTAAATAGTTGAGGGGATTGAGATAAAGCAAAAAACTTACCTTTATGCACCCTACTGGGTACTAAATAATCACGAGCACCTTCTAAAGTTATTTTTGCTAATAAAGGAGTTTCAATATCCCAAAACCCTTCTGATTCCATAAAATTTCTAATACAGCTTGTGACAATGGAACGAATTTTCAATCTTTTTGTCATATTTGAACTACGCAAATCAAGATAACGATATCTTAATCTTTTTTCTTCAAAATTATTCTGATGAAAATCTAATGGTAAAAATTCAGAACGACTTAAGATAATTAACCGTGTAGCTAATACTTCAATTTTCTCAATATTTTTTGTGCTTTTAATACAAAGTTTTGGACGCATTCTAACAATGCCGACTAACTGTACACAAAATTCATTACGCAATTCAGAAGCAATAACAAAAGCTTCTTTGTGTTTAGAAATAAACACCACTTGTATACATCCCTCACGATCGCGAAGATCAATAAAAATTAAATGCCCAATATTACGATACCTATTCACCCAACCACATAATGTTACTTCTAATCCAACATGAAATAAATCTAACTCTCCACAATATATAGTACGCATAAATTTACTACTCTACTTATTATTTAATGACAACAAATATAAAACAAACTGATAAAGTAAGAAATTAGAATAATTTTAATAGAATTCATGCTTATTAACAATTACAAATTAAATAAGCCCAGCATTGCGAACATAAACCATAAATAAAATTAACAATTTAAATAGAACAAATAGTCTATTTATTTATAAATATCATAAAATAAAATAGAAACTATTTCGAAAATAATATCATATAAGATACTCATTTACATTTTAATAAAAAACTAATAAACCATACCTTACTATGTATATGCATGGAAAAACAATGAGCACATTATCTAAAATATAAATTATTACAACTTAAAACAATCTATAATATAATGCACAATTTAAAATATTTAATTAAATTAATAATAGATTACTATAATTAGAATAGGTTATATTAAAAAACACAAAACACAGCGTATAATATACTAAATTAATCCATCAATACATTATTTATTGTAACAGCCTAATTTCTAAAATAAAAATTTTAAAAACATAACCTCAACGTAACATAAATTATGAATATTAAATTACTTCTTACAAAAATAATTAAAAAGACTTTTATTCATGCAAGTATTCCAGCTGTATATAAAGTAAACATACAACAGTCTAGTAAAATAGAATTCGGAGATTATCAAATTAATGGAATAATAAACATAGCAAAAAAATTGAATATATGTCCTAAACAACTTGCTTCCAAAATCATAAATTTAGTTCAAATCAATGATATATCTAGTAAAATAGAAATAGTTGAACCTGGTTTTATTAATATTTTTCTAAAATCAAATTGGATAGCTCAACAAATTAATCAAATATATTCTAAAAATAAATTTGGTATACCTTCTGTAATTCCTAAAACTATCATAATTGATTACTCATCTCCTAATATGGCAAAAGAAATGCATATAGGACATTTACGATCTACTGTAATAGGAGATGCAATGGCACGTACTTTATCACTTTTAGGTCATAATGTAATTCGTGTTAATCATATAGGAGATTGGGGAACTCAATTTGGTATGTTAATCGCTTATATGAAACAAATAAAACTTAACGATCAATTTTATAAAAAAATTAATATTAATAAATTAGAAAAATATTATAGAAAAGCTAAAAAAGAATATGATCAAAATCCACACTTTGCAAAAATGGCACAAGAATACGTCGTAAAATTGCAAAATGGTGACGATTACTCTTTTAAAATATGGAAAAAATTAATACGAGCAACTATTAAAGAAAATCAAAAAATCTATGAACGCCTGAATATTACCTTACAGGAAAATAATATCATGGGCGAAAGTATGTATCGAAATATGATACCTAATATGATAAAAGATCTAAAAAACAAAAAATTAGCAGTAATAAGTTTTGGAGCTACTGTAATATACCTTGACCATGTAAAAAACAAACAAGGCAAAAAAATGGGCGTAATTATTCAAAAAAAAGACGGATCGTATCTGTATACAACTACCGATATTGCCTGTATAAAATATCGTTCTGAAATATTAAAAGCAGATAGAATAATTTACTATACTGATTATCGTCAACATCAACATCTTAACCAGGTGTGGAACATTGCGCGTAAAGCTGGATATATAAATAAATATGTATCCTTAGAACATCATATGTTTGGCATGATACTTGATAAGAAAGGTAGACCATTTAAAACTAGATCAGGAAACACTGTAAAACTTAAAAAATTATTAGATGAAGGTTTAGAAAAAGCATATAATTTCATATTAAGCAAAAACTACAATAAAAATTCAGTAAATATAAAAAGACTAGCACAAATTATTAGTATTGGTGCTATAAAATATGCCGACTTGTCAAAAAACCGTGCAACAAACTACATATTTGATTGGAATAAAATGTTGAATTTCGAAGGAAATACAGCTCCATATATACTATATGCATTCACTCGCGCCAATTCTATTCTAAAAAATAGCAAAAAAGAACAAGAGAAATTAACAAAAGAAATAAAATTGGAATCACAGCAAGAAATTCAATTAGCTCTGTATCTCCTCCGTTTCGAAGAAACTATTACTATAGTAGCAAAAAACGGTACTCCACATGTATTGTGTTCTTATCTTTATAAAATAGCTACATTATTTTCTTCTTTTTATGAATTTTGTTCTATTTTAAAAACACAAAATCAAATCACACGACATAGTAGATTGAAATTATTAATATTAACCGCTAAAATTTTAAAAAAAGGATTAAATCTATTAGGAATTGAAACAACAGAACAAATGTAAAGACATTAAAATAAATCACCAAAATCTCAAAAAATTTTGTCCTGATAATACAATTAATCTGTGTAAAAAGAATAAAAACGAAACTTATCAAGAAAATCTTTTAATCTAATTCCTACAAACCATAAGCTAATAAAATAAACTAAAAAACTTACCGATATTACACTCATCAAACGTAAAAACCTATACAACATGCCGCCAGTAGTCCAATCAATTATTAAGGTACGTAACGTCACAGTAACAATTAACATCATTCCTAACGCTAACAATATTCGCAAAAAAAATATTAACCATCCAGGTTGTGGTTTAAATATTTTATTTGCACGCAATTGCCAATAAAGTAAACCCGCATTACAACAAGCGCTTAAACTAATAGCTAAAGATAAACCAACATGTTTTAATGGTATAATAAAAGCTATATTCATTAATTGAGTTAAAATTAATACAATAAAAGAAATACGCACTGGAATTTGTATATTATGAGAAGAATAGAATGCAGAAGATAAAATTCTTACCAAAATTAAACCCACTAATCCTATAGAATAAGCAACTAAAGCCTGTTTAGTCATTAATACATCATAAGACGAAAAATTACCATATTGAAATAATACTATAACTAATGGTTTAGCTAAAACACCTAATAATAAAGCACTAGGCAAAGATAATATAAAACAAATTCTTAAACTCCAATCCATTAAACAAGAATAGTGATATAAATTTTTATCCGAAAATGACCGAGACAATAACGGTAATAAAACAGTACTTAATGATACTCCTAAAATACCTACAGGGAATTCCATAAGACGATCTGCATAATATATCCAAGACACAGAACCGGAAACTAAAAAAGATGCGAAAATGGTATTAATTAGTAAAGATATTTGATTGACAGAAACACCTAAGATTATCGTACCTACCGATTTTAATATCCTCCATATTCCAAAATTAAAAAAATTTAAATGAGGTATTACTAACATACCAATTTTACTTAAATATGGAAGTTGATACACTAACTGTAATATACCACCTACTATCACTGACCAAGCCAATGCCATAATCGGAGGATAAAAAAACGAAGTAGCCAACATAGCAAAAATTATTATACTAATATTCAGAAGTATAGGAGCAATAGAAGGTAACAAAAAAATATTCCAAGTATTAAGAATAGCTCCTATTAAAGAGGATAATGAAATAAAAAAAATATAAGGAAAAGTTATTCTAGCCAAATCAATGGTTAAAGTAAACTTTTCCCTAATATTGATAAATCCAGGAGCAAATATACTAATTAAAAAAGGAGTAGTAAGAACACCAAGTAAAATAACAAATACTAATATAAATATCAATAATCCGGATACATGTGCAATAAAAGCACGGACAACTGATTTTTCCTGTGTTTTCCTATATTCTACTAAAATTGGTATAAAGGCTTGAGAAAAAGCTCCTTCGGCAAAAATTCTACGTAAAAAATTAGGTAACTTGAAAGCTATAAAAAAAGCATCGGTCATCAAACCAACACCAAATATTCTTGCAATCAAAATATCACGGATAAATCCTAATATACGAGAAAACATGGTTATAATACTAACCGCATATAAAGATTTTAAAATATTCATAAACTTCATCACACTACAAGGCGGAATATTATTTATTAATTAATATCCATTTTCATTATCCGGAATAACTTGAATAAAAATCAGTAAACAATAAGCTTAATTATAATAATTTAATCATCCAGTTATAACCAGATCACTGAATATTATTCAAAGAAAGGAATAATGAAATAAATATAAATTTACCAAATTTGAATTTCAAAATATGACAATAATCGCAATTAATAATTAAAATATTTATAATAATAACATTCTCTGATATTTTTTTTAATTCATAATTTAAAATTTTTCAAAATAGATCCTACAGAAATATTACAAATTACAGACCTTAATATAATCAAAAAATATTTATTTAAAAACAAATTTATACTATTAAATGTATTATAATATACGTAATTGAATATTATTAATTTTATCACAAAATAAGTAAAACCACATTGATTAATACAATCGTATTATATGATTACCATCAATAACCAACTTGAATAAGAAATGAATTTTTCCAAATTTAATGGTGGAACATGTTTTCAGTATCACAAGCTAGAAACCTAAGAAAATATTTTTTAATCATGGACAACATGTTAGTAGTAATGGGATTTTATGTTGTATTTCCATTTATCTCTATACATTTTATAGAACATTTAGGTTGGACGGCATTAATAGTGGGAATAGCATTAGGTTTACGTCAATTAATTCAACAAGGATTAGGAATCTTTAGTGGAGCATTTGCAGATAAATTAGGAGCAAAACCAATGATTGTTTCTGGCATGTTAATGCGTGCTATTGGATTAATTATTATGAGCCTAGCAGATACACCATGGTTATTATGGCTTGCATGTATTTTTTCAGCATTAGGAGGAACTTTATTTGATCCTCCACGTACAGCATTAATTATGAAATTAATCAGACCTTGGGAACGTGGACGATTTTATTCTTTATTAATGTTAGAAGATAGTCTGTGTGCAATCATAGGTACTTTATTAGGTAGTTGGTTATTAAAGTACGATTTTAAATTTGTTTGTTTAACTGGCTCAGCATTATTTATGCTAGCAGCAATTTTTAATGCCTGGCAATTACCTGCATATCGTGTATCTACTATAAAAATCTCTTTGTTGGAAGGTATAAAAAAAGTATTACATGATCATAGATTTGTAACATACGTTTTAACTTTAACTGGTTATTATATGCTATCCATACAAGTAATGTTAATGTTACCCATACGTGTTAATGAAGTCGCAGGCCAGCCATCAGCTGTAAGATGGATGTATACTATAGAAGCAACTTTGTCTTTGTTATTACTTTATCCTATTTCTTGTTGGAGTGAAAAAAGATTTAAATTAGAAACAAGATTAATGACTGGTTTAACTATTATGTTAGTCAGTTTATTTCCTATTGGACTAATTCAAAATTTACGTACTTTATTAGTATTAATCAGTTTATTTTATATAGGATCTATCATTGCTGAACCAGCACGAGAAACCTTAGGAGCATCTTTTGTAAATCATAAAGCACGTAGTAGTTACATGGGGTTTAGCAGATTAGGTCTTGCTTTGGGAGGCATTATAGGTTACGGAGGTAGCGGTTGGTTGTATGATATAGGTAATAAATTAAATATTCCTGAATTACCATGGTGTATGTTAGGATTAATTGGAATAGTTACTCTACTCGGATTATATTGCCAATTCCAACATAATAATATTAAAACATCAATTAATAATAAAGTTCATAAAAACAAAAAAAAATAAAATTCTATTTTTCAATTCTAAATCATCTTACATTACTTGTTCATGTAAAATTTAAATTGACAACGATAAAAATCTAAATTTTTTAGACATAAAATATCCTTGACCGAAAAATATTAAAAAACTAAAATAAACTTAGATAATTGTAATTATGGGGTGAGGTGTCCGAGTGGTTGAAGGAGCACGCCTGGAAAGTGTGAATGTGTTAATATGCATCAAGGGTTCGAATCCCTTCCTCACCGTCATCGCAAACGCCAAAATGGTTTTGATATTTAGTAAACAAAATTAAGAATTAATAAAATTTAGATATTAGAAAAGAAGCAAATACAACAGAATTGATAAATCAAAAACATTAAAAACATAAATAAAATGTAAAATAGATGATCATATCAATCGCACGGAGAATTCAATTATTCATATAAAAACAACATTCCAAATCCTTAAGTACATAAGGAGAGAAAGGGATTCGAACCCTTGAAGAAAATTTTTATTTCCTAACAGTTTTCGAAACTGTCCCGTTTATCCGCTCCGGCATCTCTCCATTTTAAAACAATTTCTTGCTATAGTAGAATCTTTAAAACATACCGGTTATTACGTAACATTTTTAAATAATTTTCTAAACACATATAAATTTTTAAAACTAATTTAAACATAAATAAGCAAAGAAAAACTTCACAAATTTAATAATACATCCTAATTTGGTTGACATTACTTCAATGAACATATAATATTGCCTACAATTCCTCTGTAGTTCAGTTGGTAGAACAGCGGACTGTTAATCCGTATGTCACTGGTTCGAGCCCAGTCAGGGGAGTTTTCCAATTCTTAAAACTAAACACCTAGAACCAATTATCCAATAATGTAAATTAAGTAAATAAAAATTTCAAAATATTTTAACTCAAATGCCACAGATTATTCTCATACTTATCCAATATTGACTTTACGTAAATCATGCATACTGATCGCACCTACTAGTAACCCATCAACATTAACTACAGGAGCGGCTGTAATTTTATATTTATAAAAAATATCTATTGCATTTCTTACTCGTAAACTTTCTAATAATTGGTAACCCGGTTTGGTCATTGCTTTTAAAATAGAATCATTTAAAGACTTACCTTTGACTAACCAACGACGCAAATCACCGTCAGTAAAAACCCCCAGAACATGACTCAAATTATCACATATTGCAGTTAAACCTAATCCAGTACGACTTAACTCAAACATGGCATCCATTACTGTCACTTGAAAAGTTACTTTAGCTGTTTGATCACCCACACGCATTACATGACGTACTCTATTTAATAATTGAGATCCTAATGCACCTCCTGGATGAGATCTTGCAAATTGTTCAATACTAAAACCACGTTGACGCATTACTGCCATCGTCAATGCATCACCCATCATTAATGTATTTACCGTGCTTGAAGTAGGAGATAATTCCATTGGACAAGCTTCTCTTTCAATATTAATATTCAACACACATGTAGCTGATTTAGCTAAAGAAGATGTAATATTTCCAGTAAAAGCTATGACTGGAATAGAATTTTCATTTAGTAATGGCATCAAAATATCAAATTCACAATTAAAACCGGAATAAGAAATAAAGATAACTACATCTTGATTACTAATCATACCTAAATCTCCATGTAGAGCTTCTGTAGGATGAATAAAAAAAGATGGAGTACCGGTGCTAGCTAAAGATGCCGCAATTTTTTTACCTATATGTCCAGATTTTCCCATGCCCATCACAACAACTTTACCTGTACAATTTAAAACTATCTTACAAGCTACAATTAAATTATCATCTAAATGATATAACATCCTCTGTGCTTCAGCAATTTCAATAGCTAAAGTTTCTTTAGCATAAGTCAATAATTGAGTATCTAATTGCACATCATTAATAATCTTGTTCATCAAAATCACATAATAATCTAACTTGTAATTTATCCTTAACGTAATTATAATTACAATGTCTATGATAATATGTATCCTCGTTTATATAAATAAAGCAAATTGGGACAGGAAATTCATTATAATATAAAATTATAATTATTTAATCGCAAAAACGAAACAACAACATATTAAATTGAAATATTCACTAACTAATGATTAATTAAATTGAGTGGAATATGTAATTAAATTATCTAATATGTACTAAATTTCCTCTGTTTTCCCAAAAGATTTCAATTTTTTAGACAATTCCCGTTTTTCTTTTGAAAATTCAGCATTTTTGATAATATATTCATCTATACGATCTTCATAGTCAACACGCATATTAGCAATGATTGCCTTTATATCATCAATAGATGACCCAGAATTAATATAATCATTCAAATTACCTAATAATAAAATCCTTTTTTGATTATCATGAATCTTCCTTTCATTATCAGCAATTTCTCTTTGCAATTTATTTTTACGACGAAACATACGTACAAACTCCAGTACATCAGAAAAAGAAGGTTTTGAATATTCCATGAACTAATTACCTTTAATTAATTAAATTACATTAAGACATAATATATCACAATAAGAAAATAAAATTTATTAAAATAAAGAAAATTACATAACGTTATAATACAAAAACTGTACTATTTATATGAATGTATAAATAATTATATTAAACTATTCATAAACTGGATATTCATTAATACATCTTATACGAATATGTTATCGTAAGTTTATCCCAAAATCATTAAGGTTAATTAGCAGTCGTCCCATAAATTAAATATGAACAAATTTTTTAAACAAAAAAACTTTTTTATATATGATTACGAAACTTTTGGTAAAAACCCAGCATTAGATAAACCAGTTCAATTTGCAGGAATTAGAACGAATAAAGATCTTATACCAACAGAAAAACCTATAACATTTTTTTGCCGTCCTAGTGATGACTATCTACCAGAACCAGAAGCTGTACTTATCCATGGGATTACACCTCAACAAGCATTAAAAAAAGGAATTACAGAAGCTAAATTCGCTAAATATATCCATCAAATATTTAGTAAATCAAATACTTGCATATTTGGTTATAATAATATCAAATTCGACGATGAAGTCAGTCGCAATATTTTTTACAGAAATTTTTTTGACCCTTATAGTTGGAGTTGGAAATGTGGCAATTCAAGATGGGATTTACTAAATGTAATGCATGCATGCTACACTTTGCGTCCAGAAGGTATAAATTGGCCTATTAATAAAAAAGGAATACCTAGTTTTAAATTGAAAGATTTAACCAAACACAATGACATCAATCATACTAATAATCACGATGCTATACATGATGTTAATGCTACTTTAGAGCTGGCAAAATTAGTGCTAAAAATGCAACCAAAATTATTTAATTACCTTCATAAATATCATACAAAACAACAAATAAGAAAATTAATCAAAAAAACAAAGATGAAGCCGTTAATATATGTCTCTAACAAATTTTATAACGCTAATAAAAAAAACATAACCTGTGTAGCACCAATAATGTGGCATCCCAATAATCCAAATATATTAATAACCTGCGATATTAACAATAATATAGAAACGATACTAGATAATGATATAAATACATTGAAAGAACAATTATTTTTAACTGAGAAAAATTTAGAAAAAAACAACGAATCTATCAATTTGGTACATATTAATAGATGTCCCATACTAGCGCCCATAAATACATTACGCCCGCAAGATATTAACAGATTAGAATTAGACATTAATACACAATATAGTAAATTAATATACTTAAAAAAAAATCGTAAAAATATAAACAAAAAAATCACATCAATTTACTCTGATATTAAATATCATACTCCATCTTACTCATCAAAACATGTAGATACAAAACTTTACAACAATTTTTTTACAACACCTGATCTTAAAGCCATGAATAAAATTCGTTGCAGTTCTCCAGAAATATTGCCAAAACTAAAAATTGATTTTATTGATGAGCGTTTAAAACCTCTACTATTCTATTATAGGGCGCGTAATTTTCCAAATACACTAAATGATTACGAACAAAAATATTGGGGAGAATATATAAAAAAAACATTCAACAAATCTTATCTATCGCATTACGATTATAAACTAAAGCTACTCATCTCTATACATAAAAAAAATAAAACCAAGACACAGCTCCTATATTCATTGCTCAAACATTTAGAAAATTTTACTAAACTCACAACAAATAAAAAATATTCAAATATAATTGATTAAAATATTAAAATAAGCATTACTTTAATTTAATTTTTAAATAAAATTTTATACAAATATACAATTAAAATTTGAAACAAATTTTTAGAAAGCATTACATCCAAACAAGATTACTAATTTTAAAACATATAACTTACTAACATAAACTATTGGACATAAACAGTAAAAAATAAAAATACGATTATATACTTAAATTTTATTCTAAATACTACAAATTTTAACTTTAATAATGCTTCATAATTTAGTAAACTAGCTCATATAAAATAAATCGTCCTTGTAAGATAAAATTATTGTGATATGTAAATTAATAAGGAAATATCATGTCAAATAGATCACGATTGCGTATCGCAATGCAAAAATCTGGAAGATTAAGCAAAGAATCACAACAACTTTTAGAACAATGCGGAATAAAAATCAATTTACAACAACAACGATTGTTAGCTTTTGCAGAAAATATGACGATTGATATCATGAGAGTAAGAGACGATGATATTCCAGGTTTAATAATGGACGGAGTAGTAGATTTAGGTATTATAGGAGAAAACGTTTTAGAAGAAGAATTACTCACTAGACGATCTCAAGGTAATAATCCACATTATTTTACGTTACGTAGGCTGGATTTTGGAGATTGCAGATTATCTATGGCTGTACCAATAGATGAACCATGGAACGGACCTAATTCTTTACGAGATAAACGTATAGCGACATCATACCCCAATCTACTTAAACAATACCTAGATAAATTAAACATTAATTTTAAATCATGTTTGTTAAATGGTTCTGTAGAAGTAGCGCCACGAGCTGGATTAGCTGATGCTATTTGCGATTTGGTATCTACCGGGGCAACGTTAGAAGCTAACGGATTACGTGAAGTAGAAGTAATTTATCGTTCCAAAGCATGCCTCATACAAAGAGATGGAAAACTATCAACAAACAAACAATCTTTAATAAACAAATTAATGATTCGCATTCAAGGAGTAATTCAAGCTAGAGAATCAAAATACATAATGTTACATGCACCCACTGAAAAGTTAGAAGAAATTATTAATCTACTACCTGGAGCAGAAAGTCCTACAGTATTGCCTCTAGCAGGAAATCAACATCGAGTGGCAATATATATGGTAAGTAATGAAAATTTATTTTGGGAAACAATGGAAAAGTTGAAAAAACTCGGTGCAAGTTCAATACTGGTGTTACCAATAGAAAAAATGATGGAATAATTATATGAAATCTAATAAATATCCTGCAGTAATATTTTGGCATAAATGTTCTGACGAAGAAAAAGCAACAATACTGACTAGACCATCTATAACCAAATCGCAATTTGTAACTACAACTGTACATGATATATTAAAACAAGTACAATCAAATGGAGATCATGCACTCAGATCACTAACTTTACAATTTGATAATATTAACATAAAACAATTTCGCATTACTCCTGCTACAATATACCAAGCACGAAACAAATTATTGGACAATACTAAACAAGCAATAAATACAGCAAAAAAAAACATCACTATTTTTCATGAAGCACAAAAATTACCGAAGATAAGTGTTACAACAACACCAGGTGTGTTATGTCAACAAATAGTACGCCCATTAAATTCAGTAGGATTCTATATTCCCGGCGGAAAAGAAACGCCATTAGTCTCAACTGTCTTAATGTTAGCGATACCAGCGTTAATTTCTGGATGTAAACATATTATTATGTGTTCACCCCCACCTATAGCTAACGAAATTTTATATGCTGCATACATATGTAACGTACAAGAAATATATCAAGTAGGAGGAGCACAAGCAATTGCTGCAATGGGGTTTGGCACTGAATCCATAAAAAAAGTCAATAAGATATTTGGTCCAGGTAATGTTTGGGTAACTGAAGCCAAAAAACAAATTAGTCAAGAAATACATGGAATATCAATAGATATGTTAGCAGGTCCTTCAGAACTTTTAATAATTGCGGATCAAACCGCCAATCCAAAATTTATTGCTTCCGATTTATTATCCCAAGCAGAACATAGTCAAGATTCACAAGTAATTCTATTAACGCCTAGTCTTGACCAAGTCGAAAAAGTAAAAAAAGAAATTGAACAACAAATATTATCACTTCCCAGATACAAAATTATTAGGCAATCATTATCAAATAGCTCATTAATAATCACCAAAAATTTAAAAGAATGTGTAGCTATAAGTAATAACTATGCTCCAGAACACTTGATTATTCAAACAAGATATCCAAGATCTTTAATGCATGATATTACAAATGCTGGTTCAATATTTCTCGGCGACTGGTCGCCGGAATCAGCTGGTGATTACGCATCAGGTACTAATCATATATTACCTACTTATGGTTGCACCACTACTAAATCAGGTCTAAATTTAACCGATTTTCAAAAAAGAATAACAGTACAACAATTAAGCAAAGAAGGATTATTAAAATTAGCTCCTACAATTAAAATTTTAGCACAATCCGAAAAATTAATCGCACATAAACGTTCCGTAACATTACGGACTACTATTTCAGAACAAGAACATGGATATTAATAATTTAGCTAGAATAAATGTACTAAAACTGAAACCATATCAATCTGCACGGAAAATAGGAGGTGAAGGTAATATCTTGCTCAATGCTAATGAATCAGCTATTTCTCCGCATGTTAATAGCCCTAAAAATTTTAACAATTTAAATAGATATCCAGATTTTCAACATGAAGAAACAATTAAAAATTATGCTGCATACGCAGGAGTTTTACCAAAACAAATTCTTATATCTCGTGGAGCAGATGAAGGAATTGAATTATTAATGCGTGTTTTTTGTGAACCGAATAAAGACGCTATTATTTTTTGCCCGCCGACATATGGAATGTACAGCATCTGCGCTGAAATATTTGGAATAAAACGCAGCATAATTCCATTAACTGCAAATTGGCAACTAAATCTATCAGCAATAAACGAAAAATTACAAAATGTCAAATTAATATATATCTGTAACCCCAATAACCCTACTGGAAATATCATCAATCAAAAAGATATTAGAAGATTATTGAATATGATAAATAATCGTGCGCTATTAGTAGTGGATGAAGCTTATATTGATTTTTGTTTACAAGAAAGTCTTGTTAGCTGGTTGCCGGAATTTCAAAATTTGATTATTTTACGTACTTTATCAAAAGCATTTGCTTTGGCTGGTATCAGATGTGGTTTTACTATAGCTAATGTAAAAATAATTAAGTTACTGTTAAAAATTTTAACTCCTTATCCATTACCAAGCATAGTAACAGATATTGCTGCACAAGCTCTAACTCCCGAAGAATTAGCAAAAACACAGAAAAGAATATATACACTTAATGAAAATAGAAATATGCTCATCGAACAACTCAAAAAGTGTCCATGTATACAAAAAGTATTTCCTAGTATTAGTAATTATTTACTAATTAAAGTATATCCAGAATACCAAGTATTTAAAAAATTATGGGAAATGGGTATAATTTTAAGAAATCAGAATAAACAATTAGGACTATCAGATTGTTTACGCGTTACAGTAGGTACTTATCAAGAATGTAAATCTATTATAGATATATTAAAAAAATTAAAAATAACATAAACAAGTAAGGAACATTTCGTGACTAAAAAAATCCTATTTATTGATCGTGATGGAACTCTTATTTACGAACCATTAAACAATTTTAAGGTTGATCATATAGAAAAAATTGCATTACAACCATACGTAATACCTGCTCTTTTAGAGTTGCAAAAGGCCAAATTCACATTAATAATGATCAGCAATCAGGATGGATTAGGTACACCTGATTTTCCTCAAAAAGCTTTTGATAAAGCACATAATTTTTTAATGAAAATCTTTAATTCTCAAGGAATAAAATTTGAAAAAATATTAATATGCCCTCACTATTCAAATGCACAATGTGATTGTCGTAAACCAAAAACAACATTAATAACTTCATGGCTGAATCCTAATCAATTAAATAAATTTAAAAGTTATGTAATAGGAGATAGGGAAACAGACATGATTTTAGCAAAAAATCTAGGTATCCAAGGATTGGCCTATCATCCAAATAATCTAAATTGGAAAATGATTAGTAAAAAATTAACCAAACTTAATAGATCGGCTGAAATAAATAGAATTTCAAATGAAACTAAAATTAATATACAAATATGGTTAGATCAAAGAAATAATACTCATATAGATACTGGAATAAAGTTTTTTGATCATATGTTGCAACAAATTGCAACTCACGCCAAAATTAGCATGAACATCAAAGCAATAGGGGATCTTTGTGTAGATGATCATCATACAATTGAAGATACAGGCTTGGTGCTTGGAAAAGTATTAAACAAGGCACTAGGGAACAGAAAAGGAATAAACAGATTCGGATTTATCTTACCAATGGATGAATGTTTAGCTAGTTGCGTATTAGATATTTCTGGTCGTCCATATTTTAAATACGACGTACAATATAACTCCCTAAATATTGGATCTTTAAATATTGCGATGATAGAACACTTTTTTCGCTCGCTTTCTTATAGTATGGGTTGTACGTTACATTTAAGCAGCACTAAAAGCAATAATGATCATCACATAGCAGAAGGCCTGTTTAAAGCATTTGGATGCACACTCAACCAAGCAATTCGTATAGAAGATGGCGAAGAAGAATATATAGTAAGTACTAAAGGTATATTGGAATGAATGTTATTATAAATACTGGATGTTCAAATTTATTCTCGATAAGTACCGCAATACGTAATTTAGGACATCGAGCAATTATTAGTAAAAATGCCAATGATATCTTAAAAGCAAATAAGTTATTTTTACCTGGTGTAGGAAGCGTAAAAACTGCAATGCAAGAATTAACAAAAAATAAATTAATAAAACTAATAAAAGACTGTAAACAACCCATATTAGGTATTTGTCTTGGCATGCAACTATTAGGGATTAGTAGTGAAGAAAATAATGGCACTCAAACATTAGGTATTATAAATACCCTCACAAAAAAAATCGAAAATTACGGTTTACCTATACCTCATATAGGATGGAACAAAATAAAAATAAAAAATCAACATTGCTTATTTCATAAAATTAAAGATGATTATTTTTACTTCGTACATAGTTATGCTATGCCAATATGTGATTCAACAATTGCTACAACCTGTCATGGTCATTCATTTACTGCTGTTATAAAACATAAAAATTTTTTTGGCGTACAGTTCCATCCAGAAAAATCAGGTAAAATAGGTAAACAACTATTAAAAAATTTTTTAGAGATATGAAATACATGATAATTCCAGCTTTAGATCTCATCGAAAACAAGATAGTTCGTTTAAATCAAGGATGCTATACAAAACAATACCACTATGATCAAGAACCCATTTTCTATTTACAAAATTATTTTAATCAAGGAGCAAAATTTATACATTTAATTGATTTAAATGGCGCACGTAATCCTACGAAACGACAAATTTTTTTACTGAAAAACATATTAACACACAATAAACAAATCAAATTCCAGGTGGGTGGAGGAATAAGAAGTCTGGAAGATATCAAAAATCTATTAGACATGGGAGCAAATAAAATTATACTGAGTTCTATAGCTATCACAAAACCACAAATTGTAAAACAATGGTTAAAATATTTTGGGGCTAAAACTTTAATTCTAGCTTTAGATATTCGTATAAACAATAGAGGAGAACGCTTAATTGCTATAAATGGTTGGCAAAAAACCTCTAAATTTAAGTTAGAAGAAATAATTGAACAATATAATACAATGGGCATTAAACATATTTTATGCACCGATATTTCACGAGATGGCACTTTATCTGGTAGTAATATCAATTTATATACAGATTTATGCAAAACATGGTCAAGAATATCATTTCAAGCTTCTGGAGGTATACATAATTTAGAAGATATAAAAAATCTAAAAAAAAGTGGAGTTCAAAATATTATTATCGGACGTGCATTTTTAGAAAAAAAAATTACTGTTATGGAAGCAATAAAATGTTGGCAAAACGCATAATACCTTGTCTTGATGTGATTAATGGGAAAGTAGTAAAAGGTATACAATTCAAAAATCATGTAATTATTGGCGATATTATTCCTCTAACACGTAGATATGTTGAAGAAGGAGCTGATGAATTAGTATTTTATGACATCACAGCTTCTCCTGATAAACGTGTAGTTGATAAGACCTGGATATCACGAATTGCTGAAGTGATTGATGTACCATTTTGTGTGGCTGGAGGAATTAAGACATTACAGGAAGCAAAAGAAATTCTTGCAGCTGGAGCAGACAAAATATCCATCAATTCCCAAGCTGTAGTACAACCGAATCTAATTAACCATCTGAGTGATCACTTAGGCAAACAATGTATTGTTGTCGGTATTGATACATGGTATAACGCCAAAAGAAATATCTATCAAGTAAAGTGTTATACCGGTAATCCAAAATTTACTAAAATTACTGAGTGGTCTACTATAAATTGGGTAAAAGAAATACAAATACGCGGAGCTGGAGAAATTGTATTGAACATGATGAATCAAGATGGATTACAAAATGGTTATGATATAACACAACTATATAAAATACGTCAGATATGCCATATTCCATTAATTGCTTCAGGTGGAGCAGGAACTTATCAACATTTTTTAGAAGCTTTACAAAATGCTAATGCAGATGGGGTACTAGCTGCTTCAGTTTTCCATAAAAAAATCATAAATATTAATTTACTAAAAAAATTTCTGATACAAAAAGGAGTAAAAATCAGATTATGATAATAAAAAAAGAACAAGATCAAAAAGATAATTGTCAAGAAACCAATAAATTAACACCAGTCATCATACAGAATGTCATGTCTGGAGAAGTATTAATGTTAGGATATATGAATCAAGAAGCATTACAAACAACTAAGAAAAGTGGGTATGTGACTTTTTTTTCGCGAAAAAAAAAATGTTTATGGACCAAAGGAGAAACATCTGGAAATAAATTAAAATTAATAAATTTATATCAAGATTGCGACAAGGATACACTGTTAATACTAGCATTACCATCTGGACCAACATGTCATCATGGTACTAGCAGTTGCTTTCATCCAGCCGTCAGTAACGGAACTTTCTTATTTCAATTAGAACAAATCTTAAGTGAAAGAAAATCATTAAATTTAAAAAATTCATATACTGCTAGATTATTTACCAAAGGGTCAAAATATATTGCTCAAAAAGTTGGTGAAGAAGGCATCGAAGTAGCTTTAGCTGCTGCAACAAAAAACAAAGAAGAAACTCTCAATGAATCTGCGGATTTAATATACCATTTATTAGTGCTCTTAAAAGCTACTTCATTAAATCTTAATGAAGTAATTAAAAAATTGAAGATGCGTAACAACAATCCTTTAATTTAAGATCAACATAAAGCATCTCAAAGAAAATAAAAAATAAACTGCCATTCACTCTTCATTTTATAAACTCTAAAAAATTTATTACCTAAACTATCCAGTTAGTATAAAATATACCTTCCTTATCAACACGTTTATAACCATGAGCTCCAAAATAATCACGCTGTGCTTGAATGAGATTAACCGGTAAAAAAGCAGTACGATAAGCGTCATAGTAAGCTATAGCAGATGAAAAAGCGGGAACTGATATACCATTTATCACTGCGTAACTAACTACATTGCGTAAGGATTGATGATAACTAGAAGCTATCTCTTTAAAATAAGGTGATAACAACAAATTACTTAAAGCCAAATTATCAGTATAAGCATCAATAATTCTTTGCAAAATATTTGCACGAATGATACAACCAGCTCGAAAAACTTTGGCAATTTCAGAACAATTTAAATTCCATTTATTTACAATAGATGCTGTTTGTAATTGCGCAAAACCTTGAGTGTAAGAAATAATCTTACCTAAATAAAGAGCTCTTCTAATGTTTTCAATAAATTCATTTTTATCGCCAACAAATACATCAATAACAGGTCCCGAAAGTTCTCGAGAAGCTACAATACGCTGTTGTTTAAGCAATGATAAATAACGAGCAAAAACTGATTCAGTAATAACACTTAAAGGCTCTCCCAAATCTAATGCACTTTGACTACTCCATTTACCAGTTTCCTTATGAGTCGCTTCATCTAAAATTAAATCAATCAAATAAACATTATTATCTATTTTTCTAGTAAAAATACATTGCGTAATTTGAATTAAATAACTATTAAGTTCTCCAGAATTCCATTCACTAAAAATATTTGCTAACTGATCATTACTTAAATTTAAAATTAACTTCAGCAAAGAATATGCCTCAGCAATTAACTGCATATCACTATATTCAATGCCATTATGAACCATTTTAACATAATGTCCAGAACCATCCGGACCTATATAACTAACACAAGGTTCATTATTAATAGAAGCTGCAATTTTTTTAAACAATGGCTCTACTTTTTTATAAACTTCTCTACTACCACTAGGCATAAGAGAAGGTCCACGTAAAGCCCCTTCAGAACCTCCAGAAATGCCAGTACCAATAAATTGAATATCTTTTTTTAATAACTCACTATATCTACGAATAGTATCCTTATAAAAAGAATTACCTCCATCAATCAAAATATCTCCACGCGATAAAAAAGGAATACAACAATTAATTATTTGATCAACATTACTCCCTGCTGGAACCATAATAAAAATCAAACGTGGTTTTTCTAAAGAAAAAATAAAATCTTTTATAGAAAAAAAACCAATTATTTTCTTATCAGGATTTTTAACAATTATTTCTTTAGTTTTTTCTTTACTTCTATTAAAAATAGATACAATATAACCATGACTTTCAATATTAAAAGCCAAATTACGACCCATTACACCCATACCTATAATCCCAATATTTTGATGCATAAACATGAGTAATTCCTTTAATCTATTTATAATCAAGTACCAAAACTTACTCTACAAACCAAATACCATGCATAAAAGCATGAAAATACTACAATTTAAAATAAAAACTAACTTTTACTACAATTATAAATTTATTAATTAAAAAATTATAAAATCAAAACCTACTTCAAGTAGTTTACATCATATTACACATAAATACAAATGTATATATGAAATTCTAATTATTTATTAAATATAAATATTATCAAATTAATAAAATTTATATATTTTAGTTAAACCAAAATACAATTTTTAATATAGTACAAAGATTTATAAATCTTATAAACTATGTTAGCATAATCGGTTAACTGTTAATTAAAATGAACTCTTTACCAAAATATTAATAGTTAGCACATTTACATAAATTAAGGTAGTTATGAATAAAAACAAAAAAATATTAGTTACATGTGCATTACCTTATGCTAATGGTGATCTTCATTTAGGTCATATATTGGAACATATTCAAGCTGATATCTGGGTACGTTATCAAAAAATGCAAGGCAAAAACATCATATTCATATCTGCTGACGATGCTCACGGCACGCCAATCATGCTAAAAGCAAAAAAACTAAAAATTACACCAGAAACAATGATTAAGAAAATTTATCAAAAACATAAAAAAGATCTTGTAGGTTTTGGTATTAATTACGATAACTACTATACCACCCATAGTGAAGAAAATCGTAAGTTATTGAATATAATATATACTCGCCTAAAAAACAATGGTTTAATTAAATCTCGTTTTATCTCTCAACTGTATGATCCTGAAAAAAAAATCTTTCTTCCAGATAGAATGGTCAAGGGCTCTTGTCCATCATGCAAGGCTCCTGATCAATATGGGGATAATTGTGAAATATGCGGTGCTATTTATGATTCAATACATCTAATAAAACCAAAATCAACAATTTCAAATAGCATCCCAGTATTAAAAAAATCTGAACATTTCTTCTTTAATTTACCAATATTCACTGACGTTTTATTAAATTGGATTAAATCTGGATTATTACAAAAAGAAATAATTAAGAAACTAGAAGAGTGGTTTAAAACAGGATTACGGGAATGGGATATCTCTAGAGATGCCCCATATTTTGGTTTTACAATTCCCAACACTATTAATAAATATTTTTACGTTTGGTTAGATGCTCCAATAGGCTATATGGGTAGTTTAAAAAATCTCTGTAATAAACGTAATGATATATGCTTTGAAGATTTTTGGGATACTAACACAGATAGCGAATTATACCATTTTATTGGTAAAGATATTATTTATTTTCATAGTTTATTCTGGCCGGCTCTGTTAAAAGGAAGTAATTTTCGTATCCCAACCAATTTATTTGTTCACGGTTATATAACAATAAATGGAAGAAAAATGTCCAAATCCAGAGGGACAGTTATTAAAGCTAGTACTTATTTAACTTATTTACATCCAGATTATCTACGTTATTATTATGCAACCAAATTATCGTCTAACATAAATGATATTGATATTAATTTTTCAGATTTTATCTACAGAGTTAATGCTGACATAATCAATAAAGTAATCAATTTAGCGTCCCGAAGTGCAAGTTTTATTAATAAATATTTTCATGGTAAAATTTCAGATAACTTAATTGATCAAAAAATATATAACATATTCATAGATTCATCTGATCTAATTGGCAAGGCCTTTCAAGAACGCAAATTAAAAGTTGCAATGAAAGAAATTATTAAACTAGCTGACTTAGCTAACCGTTATATAGATCAACAAGCTCCCTGGGCAATTGCTAAACATTCAAACAAAAATATGCAACACATACAAGATATTTGTTCAATGGGAATCCAATTATTTCGTATTCTGATAACCTACCTAAAACCTGTCGTACCTCATTTAGCTCAAAATAGCGAAAAATTCCTAAACACAATCCTAACGTGGAAAAGTATCACACAACCACTTAAACGACACAATATTAACGTATTTAAGATATTACTAAGACGCATTAACAATAAACAAATTGAAAACTTAATATCAAAATCAAAATATCAAAATAAATAATAGCCAAATAAATTAAAAAACCTACTAAAATAATAACATAATGTAATAAATCTAACGTTCTGTTAAATCCCTTTAAAGTTAATTACTAATAACTTCAAATAATCAACTAAAACGGGAAATATCAGTCGACATTTAAATGTCGATAAATCAATACAAAAACTTTTACCTTTATACTATCTTGACGTCATATAACGCAAAAATTCTCGACGAACATTTTTACTATACTTAAATAATCCGCCTAAAGAAGTAGTAGTAGTGATAGTATTAGTATCACATATACCCCGTGCTTTAACACAAAAATGTACTGCATTGATAAATATTGCTACATTTTTAGTATTAAGTAATGCTTGCAAAGCAAAAAATATTTGCTTAGTTAAGCGCTCCTGTACTTGCGGTCTTTGAGAAAAAAAGCGTACTATTCTGTTAATTTTTGACAAACCAATTACAATATCTTTGGGTATATAGGCAACCGTAGCTTTACCATCAAAAATTATAAAATGATGTTCACATGTGCTAGTCAAAGTAATATCACGTATCGTAATCATTTCATTAATTTTCATTTTATTTTTTATTATTCTAATTTTAGGGAAATTAGAATAATCTAAACCTGAAAATAATTCTTCAACATACATTTTTGCAATACGATTTGGTGTATCTACGATACTTTCTTCCTCTAAATTCAAATTTAGCCAACTCATAATTTCTGTAATACATGTCGCAATATTATCTTTACTAATAGTAGTATCTATTCTTTTATTTACAACAGGAGCTTCTAATCCATGCGATAACAAGGCATTATAAACTAGTATAGCTTCATCTGTCCAACCTGACATAGTTCAAAAACCTCCAAACATATACCGACAATTTTACAAAATACCCAAACATCACTTTAAACAATATATGTATATTGTTTAAAGTGATGTTTGCAAGATAAATACACCAAGATAAAAAACTATACATTACATAAACATAAGAATAAATTATTTAATTAAACTTAACAAAGTTACAAAAACCTGCATTAAGGGTAACATATTTATTCGCTAATTTCATTTATTTTTAAATAAGAACAATTATCATAACGCTTAATCATTTGACACTGTATGTTTAATGAACAAACATAAAACTTTTATTTGTTATATTAAATACTTTTTGATATTGTGTTTATTATATTTCATAAAATCTTGGATAATGTAATAACTAATAAAATGATGACTTTACATGCCACAATACGCGAAAAAAAAGGTAAAAGAGCAAGCCGACGCTTAAGATCCAAAAATTTATATCCTGCAATTTTATATAACAAACAAGGAAAATCAGTTGCGATTCAACTAAACTATAGCAAATCACTTAATATTCGCGACTTACAAGGGTTACACGGACAAGAAGTAATCCTAATTTTAGACCAGAACAAAATGATAGCAAAAATCCAAGAAATACAATACCATCCCTTTAAAAATAACTTTCTACATATTGATTTTTTTCAAGTAAACTAAAATTTAGATAAAACTTATAAATAATACATTCAAACTAATTATTTGATTGCTCATAAAATATATAAAAGACAAAATAATAAATTATTAAAACTTAACTAAGTCTTATCATTTTTATTATTATGTAATTCGATTGCCAATTCAATTAATCTAGTAATTAACATTGTGCAACACAAACCACTTGATGCCCATAATTTTGGATATATACTATTCAAAGTAAATCCAGGATGTGTATTTACTTCATTAATCATAATCTGATTATCTTGCGTCAAAAAAAAATCTATGCGTGCCATACCTAAACAATTTAATATTTTAAATACCCTTTTAGATATACAACGAATTTTTAAGGCAATTTGATCATTTATCCTAGCAGGAATGATTAATTTCACACTTTCATTATCTATATTCTTTCTTTGATAATTATAAAAACCGTTATGAAATAAAACCTCGCCACATAAACTAGTACACAGCGCTGTATTACCTAACACAGCACAACTCAATTCACGACCAATAATTACAGATTCTAATAAAATCTTAGAACTAAAACTAAAAGCTAATGTTAATGCTTGATTGAAATCATTTTCGTTAAATACCTTTGATATACCAATTGAAGAACCTTGATTTACAGGTTTGATAAATAATGGACAACCTAAAATATCAGCAAAATATTCAAATTTAAGATCTACATGATCATTATAAAACAACGTCATACTAGGAGTAACTTTTAAATCATAGGCGCGTAATAAACGTTTAGTTATATCTTTATCCATACCTATTGCTGAACCCAAAACACCGGATCCAACAAAAGGTAAATTACTCATATGTAATAAACCCTGTAAAGTACCATCCTCGCCTATTTCACCATGCACAACAGGGAAAATAACATCAATTTTTAATAGTGAATTAAAATTATCAAAATAAGCAAACTGGTGAGGAAATTTTCCTAAAAATAAGGAAACATTATTGATACTATTCTTAACAAGATCAGAAAACAAATCTACAGAATTAAAATCTACATTTTCTAAAGAACAAGAAGACAAATCATTTACATACCATTTACCTTGCTTATCAATCATCAACAAGATAACTTCAAAACATTTTTTATCTATAAAATATACTATATTCTTGGCTGATAAAATCGATATTTCATGTTCCATAGAACTTCCTCCAAAAATAATACCGACCCTTAACTTAACCATCAATTCCCTTAAATAAAATAATAAAATTAAATTAAATACAGTAAATAATTAAATCAAAATAACAAACTACAACAACACAATAGCAAAGCAGTTTTCATGATCTGCCTGCTATTGTGTTGATAACCAAAATAATACAATACACTAAAAAGTATAAGACATGCCTAAAGAGAAAACATTACCCACAGGTAAATTCATCAACTTAACAAAATTATCTTCTTTCTTAATTAAATTAACCCGATAATCAACCTTAGTTAAGATGTTCTTATTAAGATTATAAGTAGTACCAACTTCAAAATATCTTCTTAAATAATTATTATTAGAATTGTCACTTGAATCATCAACTCTTGAATGTAAATAACCCACGGATGGACGTAAACCAAAATCAAATTGATATTGAGCAACGAATTCAATATTAACTGCCTTATTAATGAAACCATATTGTTGTCGATGTTCTGATGCTTCATCTATCACACTACTACCATCATTAGCAGAGTCACCAGTAGTAACATTCACTGTTGGAACAACAAAATCACCAAACGGAGCCATATGACGAGTCTCACCATATAATGCCGCTAAATAAACATTATTATCATCATATTTTAGACCAAAAGAATAAGCTGAAGCATTATTTGCTACACCAACGCTGTTATTAGCATCTAAAGCTATCTGGCCAGCAGTGCGTTTACTGTTAGAATAAGCAACAGAAGCAGCTATACCATAATCAAGATTATAAACAATAGAAACACCATAACCTTCTCCGTTAGACTCTTTTAAACTACGTCCTTTACGAATAAGACTATTTTCATTGTTTTCACCTTGATATTGCAAAGAAAAATTAAGCCCATTGACTAAACCAAACAAATTAGTATTACGGTAAGTAAAAACATTTGAGGCACGATTTAAAAGAAAATTATCTGCGACAAAATTATCACCACCAAATTCTGGCATAACGTCAGTCCAAGAACCAACATCATATAACAATCCATAATTTCTACCATAATCAATCTGACCGAAATCACCACATTTTATACCAACATAACCAAGACGCACTTTACCATTTTTGGTATTATCATATTCAACATACTGAAGCCCATGTTCATATTCCAACATGCCAAAACCAACAAAATGCTCATTAACTTGAGTTTTACCAAACACTCCATAACGCACAAGAGAACGATTTCTATTTTTGCTGGAATCATCAGATAAATAATACCCACTATTAAATGTACCAAAAAGATCTAATGCACTACCATCTTTATTATAAATTTCAGCAGCATTCACAATACCTGCTGCAAACACAGTAGAAACCAGCACATTAAGATACCGTAATTTCATATTATTACCTCATTATTTATTAATACCACTGTTTAACAACTCAATCTTTACTTCCATGATTCTCATCGTCAAAATCTATCTATTAAATTACATAGATCTAAAATAATAAATAAAACACCACACTCTAAAAATAAAAAACAATAATTCAACCAACTAACCATTATAAACAAAAATCTCGAATTTTACAAAATAAATAATCCATCTAAAATAAACAAAATCATATCTTATACAAAAAACATTATTTATTCAAGCATAAACATCGGTTCATAATATCACAAAATCACAAAGTAATCTACTAAACATTATAGCAATTTAGAATTTCTCACAGAACTACAATTTCCAGTTCAATTGAAGTAAATTTTAAAACTTAAGATTGTAATCTAAAAAAAAAGAAAATAACAGCAGTAACACAAAAAATAAGAAATTCTAAATTTATAAATTTTATAATAGTTGTTCAGATAATTATCATAAATCATAGAAGAAATTTAGTATCTAATTGTCCTGAAGTATCATCATCCATCGAATCAGCAACTCGTTGTAACCCCACCACATGCTCACCTTCAGCCGTCCTAATTAACATAACTCCTTGAGTATTACGGCCAATAATATTAACTTCAGAGACACGAATTCTAACCAAAGTAGCGGCATCTGTAATCATCATAATTTGATCACAATCATCTGCTTGTACGGCCCCCACTACTTTACCATTACGTTCACTAACTTTGATAGAAATAACACCTTGAGTAGCACGGGATCTAAGAGGATATTCTATTTGAGCGGTACGCTTGCCATAACCATGCTGAGTCACGGTAAGAATTGAACTACCATTGCGGGGTATAATAAGAGATACTACTCTATCACCTTCTATCAAATTAATTCCCTTTACACCGATTGCTGCACGACCCATACCGCGTACTTGTTTTTCTGAAAATCTTACTACTTTTCCATAAGAAGAAAACAACATAACCTCACTTTCACCAGCAGTTAAATCAACTCCTATTAATTCATCTCCATCATTAAGATTAATCGCAATAATACCAACACTACGTGGACGACTGAATTCTGTTAATGAAGTCTTTTTAACTATACCAGTAGCAGTAGCCATAAATACGTAATACCCTTTTTCATATTTACGTAACGGTAAAATAGCCGTGATACGCTCATCAAATTCCAACGGCAATAAATTTATAATTGGCTTTCCGCGAGATCCACGACTAGCTATTGGTAAACGATACACTTTCATCCAATACATACGACCATAATTAGAAAACAATAAAATTGTATCATGAGTATTTGCAACCAATAATCTAGTAATAAAATCTTCTTCCTTAATACGCGTTGCTAACTTTCCTTTACCTCCACGACGCTGTGCTTCATAATCTGTTAATGGTTGATACTTGACATAACCTTGATAAGATAATGTAACTACAACGTTTTCTTGGTTAATTAAATCTTCAATATCAATATCTGAGGTATTAGTAATAATTTCAGTACGACGTGCATCACTATATTGCTCTTTAATATTTATTAATTCTTTACGAATAATATCAGTCAAACATTGCGGATCCTGTAATATTCTAATAAAATCACTAATTTTAATTAAAACATCTTTGTATTCACATAATACCTTTTCGTATTCTAAACTAGTAAGTTTATTTAATCTCAAATCTAGAATGGCTTGAGCTTGACAGTCAGTAAAATAATATTTACCATCAACTACAGATGAATCCATTTTTAACCATTTGGATCTAAATACGTCGGCATCAATCGTCTCTCGCATTTTAGCAACAACACCAGATGACCAAGAACAAGAAACTAAATTAACATTAGCTTCCATACAATTAATAGATTTGCGGATAATATCAATTATTGAATCAATATTAAATAACGCAACAGTTAATGCCTCCAAAATAGAAACACGGTCACGTGCCTTTTTTAATTCAAAAAACATACGTCTAGTTACAACCTCTCTACGATAATATATGAAAGCAGATAAAATTTCTTTAAGAGAAAGAATCTTAGGCTGTCCATTAAACAAAGCTACCATATTCATACCAAATACAACCTGTAACTGAGTCAAAGAATATAAATTATTTAAAACTACCTCACTTATAGCATCACGTTTGACTTCAATAACAACACGAATACCATCTTTGTCAGATTCATCACGTAATCCACTTATTCCTTCGATACGTTTCTCTTTTACTAATTCAGCAATTTTTTCAATTAAACGTGATTTATTGACTTGATAAGGAAGTTCATAAACAACAATAGATTCTCGTCCAGTTTTAATATCACTTTCAATTTTAACACGCGCTTTAATACATATCTTACCTTTACCGGTTAAATAAGCCTCCTTAATACCACTTTTATTATTAATAATTGCAGCAGTAGGAAAATCTGGTCCAGGAATGTAATCCATCAGTTTTTCAATACTAATATTTTCATCATCTATTAAAGCTAAACAACCATCGACAACTTCAGCAATATTATGTGGAGGGATATTAGTAGCCATACCCACCGCGATCCCTGAACTGCCATTAATCAATAAATTTGGTATTCTAGTAGGCAAAACTTCAGGTATACGTTCAGTACTATCATAATTTAACCTATAATCAACAGTTTCTTGATCTAAATCTAATAATAATTCACGGGCAATTTTAGACATACGTATTTCGGTATAACGCATTGCCGCTGCTGAATCCCCATCAATAGAACCAAAATTACCTTGACCATCAATTAATACATAACGCATTGAAAAAAATTGAGCCATACGCACAATAGTGTCATAAACCGCTGAATCTCCGTGAGGATGATACTTACCAATTACATCACCCACTATACGTGCTGATTTTTTATATGCTTTATTATAATCGTTACCAAGGACGTGCATTGCATATAAGATACGACGATGTACTGGTTTTAACCCATCTCTTACATCTGGCAAAGCGCGACCAATAATCACAGACATGGCATAGTCCAAATAAGATCTTTTTAATTCTTCTTCAACATCAATCTGTACAATTTCTTTAGCAAGATCATTCATTAAATATGTCCCCATAATCTTAGTATCAGTCCCAATGAATAATTCCAGTTTTTATTGTTTCTAGAATTAATTATAGTATAAAATAAATATTATAATGCAACAAAGTACTCTATTAAAACAAACTAAACGTCAAAAGATCAAATTATATTCACTGATAATTACAGTAAAACATAAACCATGATAAAAGAAATAAGAAATGAGTTTAAATCAAATACAATAAATATTGATTTAAACGAAATCAACAAATTCAATAACGCCGCTCTTCTTTGGTGGAAAAAAAGAGATAAATTTAAATCACTGCATCAAATAAACCCATTACGTTTAAATTATATTCTCCAACATTCAAACGGATTATTTAATAAAAAAGTTTTAGATATAGGTTGCGGGGGCGGCATCTTATCAGAAAGCATGGCTCGAGAAGGAGCTAAAGTCACAGGAATAGATGTTGCAAAAGAACTACTAAAAACAGCTCATTTACACGCATTTAAAAATAATATACATATTAGATACCTCGAACAAACAATAGAAGAACATGCACAACAATACCATAACTACTATGATGTAATCACTTGTATGGAAGTATTAGAACATGTTCCAAATCCACTATCATTAATTCAAGGCTGTGCCGCAGTGATTAAAAAAAATGGACATGTATATTTCTCTACTATAAATCGCAATTTTAAATCATGGATATATAGTATTATTGGAGCAGAATATTTATTTAAACTATTACCTAAAAAAACACATAACTTTAACAAATTTATTAAACCATCTGAACTACTAAACTGGATCGATACAACTCCTCTACAGGAACAAAACATTGTTGGAATATGTTATAATCCAATAATTAATAGTTTTTATCTATGCAATAAAATAGATGTTAACTACATTATATACGCTAAGCACGATTAATAAAATATAGCGCAGCAACCCTCAAAATGAATTGTTATTTTAAATATCTTCAAAAACATTAAAAACAAATCAATCCGTTATACATCAAACCTGCAAAAATGACATACAATATTTATATCAAATGATTAACAAAGGAAGTAATCAAAACAAGAAATAAGATATTATATCACTTGCAAAATAACATTTTTAACGTTATTTTCTATGATAATAAATTTACATTATGACTTTGATATACACGAATGTATAAACGTGTGGCATATTCTGAACTACTACATATATGAAATAAGAACAGATGGTTAAAAACATGAATCATAACTTGGTGGTAACCAAACGTAATGGGCGACAAGAAATAATTAACCTTGAAAAAATTCATAAAGTTGTAAATTGGGCCGCTCAAGGTTTAAGTAATGTTTCTGTTTCTCAAGTAGAATTACGTTCTCACATACAATTTTATGATGGAATAAAAACATCAGACATTCATGAAACAATCATTAAAGCAGCTGCAGATTTAATATCACAAAAAGCTCCTGACTACCAATATCTAGCAGCTAGATTAACAGTTTTTCATTTACGAAAAAAAGCTTACGGCAAATTCGAACCTCCAAAACTTTATGATCACGTTTTAAAACTAGTTAACTTAGGCAAATACGATAAAGAGTTATTGAAAAGCTATAATGTCCAAGATTTTGAATATATGGACTCTATCATTGATCATAGACGAGATATGAATTTTTCTTATGCTGCAATCAAACAACTAGAAGGAAAGTATCTAGCACAAAATAGGATTACTGGAGAAATATACGAAAGTGCACAATTTTTATATATGTTAATATCAGCTTGTTTATTTTCTAAATATTCCTCAAAAACACGTTTGAATTATATTAAACAATTCTATGACGCTATTTCAACTTTTAAAATATCCTTGCCCACCCCTATTATGTCTGGAGTACGCACACCAACTCGTCAATTTAGTTCATGTGTGCTTATTGAATGTGGAGATAGTTTAGATTCCATTAACGCAACTTCAAGTGCAATAGTAAAATATGTTTCACAACGAGCTGGCATAGGAGTTAATGCAGGACGAATAAGAGCGCTGGGAAGTGCAATTCGTAATGGAGAAGCATTTCATACTGGATGTATTCCATTTTATAAACATTTTCAAACAGCAGTAAAATCCTGTTCGCAAGGAGGAGTGCGTGGTGGTGCAGCAACTTTATTTTATCCTATATGGCACCTAGAAGTGGAAAATTTATTGGTGTTAAAAAATAACAGAGGTACAGAAGAAAATAGGATCAGGCATTTAGACTATGCAGTACAAATTAATAAACTAATGTACCAACGTCTTATTAAAGGGGAAATAATAACGCTATTTAGCCCATCGGATGTGCCAGGGCTATATGAGGCCTTTTTTGCGGATCAAAAACAGTTTAAAAAACTATATATATTATATGAAGAAAATCGAAGCATCAGAAAAAAACATATAAAAGCAGTGGAATTGTTTTCCTTGTTAATGCAAGAACGAGCTTCAACTGGACGTATTTATATACAAAATGTGGATCATTGTAATACTCATAGCCCATTTGATAGCAGATTAGCCTCAATTAGACAATCCAATTTATGTTTAGAAATTACGTTACCTACAAAACCATTAGAAAACGTTAATGACGCTAACGGGGAAATAGCTTTATGTACACTATCAGCTTTTAATTTAGGAGCTATTAATAACCTTAAAGATTTATCTAAACTAGCTAATCTAGTAGTACGCGCTCTAGATGCACTACTAGATTACCAAAATTATCCACTTTTATCTGCTAAACACAGCGCCGTAAAACGACGCTCTTTAGGAGTAGGAGTAATTAATTATGCGTATTACTTAGCTAAAAACAACGTACGTTATTCAGATGGCAGCGCCAATAAATTAACACACTGTACTTTTGAAGCAATTCAATTCTATTTGCTACAAGCATCTAACGAATTAGCGAAAGAACAAGGTCCATGTAATTGGTTTCACGAAACTAATTATGCAAAAGGTATTTTACCTATCGATACTTATAAAAAAGATCTTGACTTAATAGTTGATGAATCATTACACTACGATTGGCAATCTCTACGCATAAATATCACAAAATACGGATTACGTAACTCTACTCTATCAGCTCTTATGCCATCAGAAACTTCATCACAAATTTTAAATGCCACAAATGGTATAGAGCCCCCAAGAGGCTACGTTAGTATTAAAGCATCTAAAGATGGTACTTTAAAACAAGCGGTACCTGAACTAATAAAACTAAAAAACAATTATGAATTACTATGGAATATGCCTAACAATACAGGTTATTTACAGCTAGTAGGCATTATGCAAAAATTTATAGATCAAAGTATTTCTGCAAATACAAATTATGATCCCTATCGTTTCCCAAATAATAAAATACCTATGAAAATATTGCTAAGTGATTTATTATATTCATATAAACTTGGTTTAAAAACCTTATACTATCATAATACCAGAGACGGTGCTAAAAACGTACATGAGAATATGCAAGACATAAATCCAGTAGATTATTGTACAAGTGAAGCATGTAAAATTTAATTAACATAAAATCGAGAATAATTATCTATAATTATGAAATATACAACGTTTTCCCAAAAAAATAACAATCAACTTAATGAACCAATGTTTTTAGGTCAGCCAGTAAATATTTCACGTTTTGACCAGCAAAAATACAACATTTTTGAAAAATTGATTGAAAAACAATTATCTTTTTTTTGGAGACCTGAAGAAATAGATATCTCCCGTGATAGAATTGATTTCCAAAAGTTACCAGAACATGAAAAACACATTTTTATCAGTAATTTGAAGTACCAAACTCTTCTAGATTCTATTCAAGGACGTAGTCCGAATATTGCATTATTACCGCTTATATCTATTCCCGAATTAGAAACATGGATAGAAACATGGTCTTTCTCAGAAAGTATTCATTCTCGCTCTTATACATATATTATACGTAATATTATGATTGATCCTTCAATTGTTTTTAATAATATTATAACTAATAAGAACATCATAAAACGTGCTAAAGATATATCCTTTTACTATAATAATTTAATTGAATTAACGTACTATTATCATTTATTTGGTGAAGGTAAACAAAAAATTAATGAACATATTGTAACAATTAATTTACAGGAATTAAAAAAAAAGCTTTATTTATGCTTAATTAGTATTAATGCATTAGAAGCTATTCGTTTTTATGTAAGCTTTGCTTGTGCTTTTGCATTTGCTGAACGAAAAATTATGGAAGGAAATGCTAAGATAATAAAATTAATAGCTCGCGATGAGGCTCTTCACCTAACCGGAACACAACATATAATTAATTTATTACGTTCTGGCAAAGATGATCCGGAAATGATGAAAATTGCATTGGAATGTGAACAAGAAAGCTATGGTATATTTTTGACAACAGCACAACAGGAAAAAGATTGGGCTAATTATTTGTTTCAAGACGGATCAATGATTGGTTTAAACAAAGCGATCTTACATCAATATATTGAATATATAACAAATGCACGAATGAAAGCTCTTAGATTTAAAATACCATTTTCTATTAAATCTAATCCTATACCATGGATTGATGCTTGGTTAACATCAGATAACGTACAAACTGCTCCTCAGGAAGCTGAAATCAGTTCTTATTTAGTTGGACAAATAGACGCAATAGTGAATGATGATGACCTTAAAGATTATCAATTATAAAGAAAAAATAAAAATTAGAATCAAATCAACACTTTATAAAAACATCATATTCCTCCCTAATTATGGGCGTAGTTCGCAAAAAAGATACTCTTTGTTAGAGCTATTAGAAAAAAACAAGATAAAAATCCATTATCAATGTAGATCAGGTTATTGTGGTGTATGTAAAATTTTGTTGTTAAAAGGGTGTGTCAACTATCAAAAAGAACCATTAGCTTGCATATATAATAATGAAATTTTACCCTGCTGCTGTATACCAACAGAAGATCTTGAATTAGAATTATAATTAAACAAATTAATAATGCTAGTAATAATTATATAATATTTGCACAAAATTAATTAAAGGTTTGGGATAAATACCCAAAAACGCTAATAAAATAAAAGAAATTATAATTATTAAACCTGAAGGAGTAATTCCCCAATAAAAAGGGACATTACAAAGCAATTTTGAAGAAGAAAAAGAGTACAAATTGATAATAATTCGTAAATAATAAAAAAAACTAATTATACTGGATGTTATAAATACCCCAATAAACCACCACAATTGACTAGTAATCCCTAAAACAATTAGATAAAACTTACTAATAAAACCCAAAGTAATTGGAAAACCAGACAAGTTTAATAGCAATACTGTAAAAACAAAAGATAAAAAAGGATTATTCAAGAACAATCCACGATATAAAAATAACGAATCATTACTTTTACCATTCATGCCAGGAGATACTAAACTCAATATACTAAATACTCCTACAGTACCTAATAAATAACTAATCAAAGATATACCAATAGTTTCTAAAGAAAATTCACTATTTTGTCCAGTTAATAAACCCAGCAAAATAGAGCTCAGATGCGCAATGGAGGAATACCCTAAAATTTTTCTAATACAGTTTTGTCTAGTAGCTGATATGCTACCAACTAGCATAGAAATACAAAAAATAAAAATTAAAACTAAATTAATTTTTTCATCATAAAAAAGAAACGATGGAAAAAATATTCTCATCATTACTGCAAAAACGGAAATTTTACTAACAGTTGCTAAAAAAAGACTTACCGGAATCGAAGTACCTTGGTATACATCAGGAGTCCATGAATGAAAAGGTACTAAAGATAATTTAAAACCAAAACTAGTTATCATAAACCCTAACCCTAACATAAATAATTCTGGAAATATAACACTATTCTCATTTATACAATTCTTTATATCTACAATAGATAATTTACCAAAACAAACATACATCAATGCTATACCAAACAACAAAAATGATGAAGATACAGTAGACAGCAACGTGTATTTAATACTTACCCCTAAAAAAGAAATATTATCTCTATAAGTATACCCTATTAAACCATATAAAGGTATTGACATTAATTCAATACCAAGAAAAATCATAACTAAATGATTAGCACAAGATAATAAAATGCCTCCCATAACTGATATCAAAACTAATAAGTAAAATTCCTCACGATTACCAGAATAAGTATTTAAACATGCAGGGTATGCTAAAATAACACTTGATAAACCTGCAAGTAAAATTAATATGGAATAAAATATAGACGAAGAGTCAACTATTAATAATTCTGTAACAACTTGTGTACCATTTTGATACACAAAATACAAAGAAAACAAAGATAATAACAATCCAACTACTACTGTAGTTGAAATTATAAAATGATTTCGAATAAATATAATACATAATAGAACAAATAATATAGATGCACCTATTATTAATAAAGGTAGTAATGCAAATATCTGCTGAAAAGTAATTAACATAGTATGTTAGCAAATTTTATCACATAAATTCTTAAATATTAATATGATTGCATAATTAACAAATTACAAATACCACTCATAACTAGACTTGAACTGTCTGAAATAAGTTTAGGATAACAACCAATCAACAACAGTGAAAATGCTAATGTAATAATAATAAATTTCTCTCGTAAAGTCATGCGATTATTAGATTCCATAACAACTAAAAAAGTCTGTTCACCGAAATAAATTCGTTGTATCAATATAATTGAATACACAGAAGAAAAAACAAAACTAAAAGATAATATTACGGCAACAATTGGTTCTACTTGAAAACAACCAAAAAGTACACTAATCTCTCCTGCAAAATTACCGGTACCTGGTAATCCAAGCATTGCGATCGAAAAAAATAAAGACAAAGCAGGAATCAAATCTAATTTATTCCATAAACCACCCATAATACTCATATTTCTAGTACAAAGACGCTCATATAATTGACCGCAAATAATAAACATTCCTGCGGAAGAAATACTATAAGAAATTATTTGTAATACAATACCCTGATATGCTAAATGACTAGCACTATAAATAGCTATCAATAAAAAACCCATATGAGAAATATTAACATATGCAATAAATTTTTTTATATCTGTTTGTAAAAAACTTGTCCAAGCTCCATAAAAAATATTAAATATACCAAAACACATAGCAATGAACGAAAATTGTTTTGAAGCGTGAGGAAATAAAGTAATGTTAAAACGTAATAAACCATAAATTGATGTTTTTAATAAAATTCCTGCTAAATCAACAGATCCAGCCGTCGGAGATTGAACGTGTACATCAGGCAACCAACCATGTAATGGAACTATAGGCATTTTTATAGCAAATGCAAGGAAAAAACCCAACATCAATAAGAATTCTATCTTTTCCGACATAGGCGTACATAATAAATCAGAGTAACTGAAAGTCCAAATATTATTTACATTATGATACGTTATAGCTAAACCCAAGATAGACACCAACATAAGAAATCCACTAATTTGAGAATATATAAAAAACTTGGTGGCAGCTCTAATTGAAGATTGAACGTTGGAGCCTTTAAATCCCCATAAAGATATTAAAAAATACATAGGAACCGAAACAATTTCCCAGAAAAAAAAGAAAAGAAATAGGTCCACTGCAATAAATAAACCAACGCTACCGCCTAAAATAAATAAAACATTTAAATAAAACAACCCTTGTTTACTATGAATTTCTTTCCAAGAACAAAGAATAGAAAAAAATCCGAGAAATGTAGCTAATAATATCATTAAAAATGACAAGCCATCTAATGCTAAATGAATACTAATTCCAAAACGTTCAATCCAAGAATAATAAAATTCAATTTGCCATTGCGGTAAATCAACACTTGCTACAAACGAAGCAAATTGTAGCTTTTTATATATAAACAAAACCAATATGAAAAAAATTCCAATTCCAATTACAGCCAACCAACGTGGAATCCATTCAGCAATCCGTTCACCTTGCCAACATAACAAACCAGTAATAAAAGGAAGTAAAACACACCAAAATAAAATCATAATTTTAATAAAACTAAAACATCCAAAGTTAAAACATTAATAAATAAAATTAAAAATCAAAAAAACAACACTAAATAATTATAATGTCAATATCTTTACAAACTATAAAAATAAAAGACTTAACACCACAACTAACAATCCTAAACTAATCAATAATAAATACCATCTTAAATTACCATTATCATTCAAAACCAATAAAAAACCAAGCAATCGCACTAATCTCCATAAATAATTAAAAACGAAATTCAATGGATCATAAACTAAAAATTTAGCAATAAACAAGTATGGTTTAACAAAAACCTGATTATATATCCAATTTAATCCATCAAAATAATACAATATTTTAAAAAACAACCATTCTACTGTAACATTATATTTGAAATATAATAAACGACTTGGTAATAACCATAAAACACCTGCTAAAAATATACCAAATACTATAATACTAGAAGAAACAAGCTTAAGAATTAAATTACTATTACCAACATCAGAACAAGAAACTGACAATGTATAATGATCTAAAGGCAAATTGATACAAGATCCTATTGAAGTAGATAAAATTAATAACAAAATTAAGGGTAAATTATGTTTAATATCGAAATAATCGGTATATATTTCAATTTTTTTCTCACTATGAAACATAATAAAAATCATACGAAAAGTATAAATAGATGTTAATAAAGAACCTATCAATCCTATAACAGTAAAAATACCATAATTACCGTACATATATGCAACACTATGTAATATAGCTTCTTTAGAATAAAAACCAGAAGTAATTAATGGAAATGAAGATAAAGATAAACCACCTATTAAAAAACAAACATAAATCAATGGCATAGATCTATATGATACCCTCATCTTAAAAATATCCCGTTCATTATGACAAGCTAAAATAATAGAACCAGACGCAAGAAATAATAATGCTTTAAAAAAAGAATGAGTCATTAAATGATAAATAGATGCATACCAATCCTGAACCCCAATAGATAAAAACATATAACCAACTTGACTCATAGTAGAATACGCTAAAATTTTTTTCAGATCACTTTGAACTAATGCGCAAATACTAGACATAATCAAAGTAATCGAACCAATAATAGCAACTAAATCTAACATCTTAGGAAATACCAAAAACAAACACTGAACACGAGTAATAAGATATACTCCAGAAGTAACCATAGTAGCAGCATGAATCAATGCAGACACAGGAGCAGGCGCTACCATTGCATCTGTTAGCCATATTTGCAAGGGAAATTGTGCTGATTTGCCCACAGATCCACCTATTAACATTAAAATAGCCAAACAACTCAAAGTAGAAGATTCGACAACATTCTGAGAGGATAACACAGTTAAGTTATGAAAGTTTAACGTACCAAATTGATCGTATAAAAGAAATAAACCACACATTAAAAAAACATCACTTATACGAGTAATAACAAAAGTCTTTAATGCTGCTAATCCATTTTTTGAATTATTATAATAAAAACCAATTAATAAATAACTGCATAACCCTACACCTTCCCAGCCGAAATACATTAATAATAAATTATCAGCAAGCACCAAAATAAGCATATTAGCTACGAATAAATTCATATATGCAAAAAAACGAGAATACCCCATATCATTTCGCATGCACCAAGAAGAGTATAGATGAACACAAAAGCTAATACTTGTGACTATATCCAACATGACTAGAGACAACCCATCTATCATAAATGATATAGGAATGTGAAAAGTATTTATTGATATCCATATCCATAAAGATTTAACGTAACCGCTTGTATTAACATAATCATTAATAAAATAATCAAACGTAACATAAATACTAATTAGTAAAGATAAACCTATACTACCAACTCCTATTAATGTAGAAAATTCCTTTCTCCATACCCCACGAGAAAAAGACAATAAAAAAAATCCTAATAGAGGAAATAATATAGTTAAATAAACTAAATTCATCCACGTATCTCACTAATTTTATCTATATCTAAAACTTGATAGCTACGATACAACCGTAATAAAAAAGTTAAACAAACACTTGCTTTGGACGCTGCTAGGGTAATTATCAAAATATACATAACTTGCCCTTCCGCTTGTTTGAAATATTCACCAATTACTACAAATGCTAATGCTGTAGCATTCAACATAATCTCTAACCCTAACAAAATAAAAAACAAATTGCGCCTCACCATCACGCCTATTAATCCTAACATAAACAAAATACTTACTAGAACAAGTGCATGAAATAATGGAATCATTTTTTTCCTTTATTTAAATAATCAGAATCATCTTAAATGTCTTATTTTCTATCATGTCCAAAATGTAATACTATCAATAATCCTCCTAGTAATAACATAGATACAACCTCAACAACTAAAAGATATGGGCCAAATAAAAGTAACCCTACCTTTTTCGCGTCAACTAAATAAGCGGTAACAATACTACAATCTTTAACGCAAGAAAAATTAACAGATAATATTGTTAATAATGAAATAAAAAATAAAAAAGCACTTAAATAAATTACAAAATCTAAAAAATTAAATGTAAATTTAATTTTTAGCGTATCGGCGTTTAACAACATAATTACAAATACAAAAAGAACCATAATAGCACCAGCATAAATTATTACTTCTAATGCACCAGCAAAATAAGCTCCTAAAGAGAAAAAACTGCAAGAAATAAATAATAATGAAACAACCAAATACAATAAAGCATACAATGGACGAGTATGAGTAATTGTTCGTAATGTCGCAATAACGGCAACAACACTAGATAAATAAAATAATATCTCCAATTTACAATCTCCTAAACCTAAGGTAATAAATTTTTAACATCAATGCTTGGCTCTCTACCATTCAATTTATCTACCGAATCATCTTCAATTAATACACCAGCTACACGATAAAAATCATATGCAGGATATTTACCAGAACCTGAAATTAAAAGATCTGTCTTTTCATATATTAAATCTTTTCTCCTAAATTCACTCATTTCAAAATCTGGAATCAACTGAATAGCCATAGTAGGACATGCTTCTTCACACATACCGCAAAAAATACAACGTGAAAAATTAATGCGAAAAAATTCAGGATACCAACGACCTTGCTTAGTTTCTGATTTTTTTAATGCAATACAATCTACTGGACAAGCAACTGCACACAAATTACAGGCAACACAACGTTCATTTCCATCAGAATCACGAGTTAAAATTATGCGACCACGAAACCTAGGAGGTAAATACACGGGAACGTCAGGATACATTCTAGTTTCACGTTTATTAAATATATGCAGTCCAGTACGGATAATACTATATAAAATACTAAAAATTACTGCAAAAAATTTTTTAATTGAAGAATATTTTAACATTATACTTACCAAATATTACATTAATAATTTTTGCATAAAATAATAATCGCAGTGACTAATAAATTACACAACGTAAGAGGCAAACAAATTTTCCAAGCTATTTCCATTACTTGATCATAACGCGGACGAGGCAGCGATGCACGAATCAAAATAAATAACACCAAAAAACAAATAAGTTTTAACATAAACCAAACAAATGGTGGTAACCACAATGGACCAAGCCAACCACCAAAAAATAAAGTAACTATTAAAGCTGAAACACTGATTAATCCTAAATATTCACTCAAAAAAAATAAACCAAATTTCATACCAGAATACTCAATATGGTAACCACTTGCTAATTCTTGTTCCGACTCAGGTTGATCAAATGGATGACGATGACAAACAGCTATAGATGCTAAAAAAAAAGTAATGAATCCAAAAAACTGAGGTATTATATTCCACAAATTTATCTGATCATTAACTATAATAGATAAATTAAATGAACCAGATAAAGATACAACTCCCATTATAGATAATCCTAAAAAAATTTCATAACTAATAGTCTGAGCCGCAGCACGCACAGCTCCCATCAAAGAATACTTATTGTGACTGGACCAACCAGCTAATAAAACAGCATAAACTGTCAATCCAGACATCATTAAAAAAAAAAGTATACCAATATTTAAATCAGCAATAACCCAAGTAGAAGTAATTGGTATTATTACAATCATCATTAAAGAAAACATAAAAGCTAAAATTGGAGCTATAACAAAAATAAACCTATCCGCAAAGTGAGGTACCCAATCTTCCTTAAACATAATCTTAATTAAATCTGCTAATAACTGTAAAGAACCATTCCATCCTACTCTGTTGGGTCCATAACGATTTTGAAATAAACCAAGCAAACGACGCTCAAAAAAACTTAAATAAGCAGCAGCAATAAATACAGATATCAAAATAAATAAAGATCTTTTTATCAAAGAAAAATTTTCACAAAAATTTAAAAGTAAATGATTCATAACAAAACACCACGTAATTTTCTAGCACACATCCCCAATAACGATGTAAAAAAACCAGGAAAACCTAATGGCAAACCAATATATCCTTGATTCAGATAATTACTAAACTTTATAGGCAAACACCATTCCTGGTCAGCACAAATAAAAAATAAGAACATGTTACTGTTAACACCAATCAAATCTGCATCATCTTTATTTAGCATAACATAAGGTTCTAACATACGCTTTTGGATAAACACTGAACGTTGTGACATTTCTTCACTACCAAATAAATGCCAATAAGATACAATGCGCCAACAATTATCTTTTTGAACTGAAGAAGATTTCAATGGAATCAAATTAAACCAATCCAACGATTTATCATGACTTTTAAAAAGCCGTATTCCTGGATCTCCATAATGTAAATGACCACCCGAATAATTTTGAAATTTATTCCAAGCTTGAGGGGAATTCCAACCTGGAACCCAGGCAAAAGAAATATGTTGACGAGGCGCATAAGGAGCATTATTTCCTTCCATGGAAAAAACAAACATAGAATCAGGGTCACAAGGTACAGAAGGTTCTTGTACATTAACATTAGCATGTATTGCAGTACGTCCACTATAACGATGCGACAATCTAGACAATTTTTGGCCATGAACGCGAAATGATGCTGTAGGCGCTGTTTTTTTAATATCAATTAATCGAGGAATTTTTTTAACTATAACATCTATTATATCATCGAAATACAGACACTTAATATTACCATCTTTTAAATAAAGAGAATGTAATAAATTTAACCAACGCCAACTTTCCAAAATCACTAAGTCTTTATCATAAAAATCTGGTTTATAACATTTAAAAAATCTCTGCGCACGACCTTCTTGACTAATTAACGTACCATCACTTTCAGCAAAAGTCAAAGAAGGTAAAACTAAATCAGCCTTATCTTGGAAGTGATAATACTGATGATCTAATACAATAAATGTTTTAATCTGATCTAAAATACTATCAACTAATACTGTAGAATAACGGCGACAAAGATTATTTTCTAATAAAATAACGCAATCAGTTAAACCATATCTTATAGTATCAAAAGCATCGTCTAAACTATTACCCTCAAGCATAGCTAACCCAATACTGTTAGCATCAGAAACAACATAAGTAATACCGACACTCTTATTGAGCTTTTTTAAAGCTTTAGCAATATTAGCTGAAGCAGCAATTAAAGATTCACTACCAGAACTAGTACCACTAATAATAAGCGGCTTGCTAGATTTTAATAATCCTTGAACCACCATATTGAATTTCTCTTGATAAATAAAATCCAAATTATTCACTTTAGGAGCAGAGCTATCTAATGCGTGAGCAATAGCAAAACCAAATCTTACCTGCTCATTAACTGAATCATAATAAGTACATGCAGCAATATCATCTAATTTTGTAGAATCAATATTAGTAATGAATAATGGATACTTAATGTTATATCTAAAATTTTTAATTGCTGAAACCTGCCACTCTAATATTTTGTGCGTCGCTGCAATTTTTTTAGCTTTATTTTTTACAGCTTGACGTATAGATAAAGCAATGCGCGCGGCAGTCTGAGTAATATCTTCTCCCAAAATTAAAATGGCATCATAATCTTCTATTTCTCGCAAAGACGGGGTATATAAACCACTATTACCTAAAATATCCAATATTAACTTTAACATCTTATGTTCATTACTACACATGTCAGTATAAAAATTTTTTTGACCAACTAATTCTCTTAAAGCAAAATTACTTTCAACACTAGCACGAGAAGAACCAATACCAATGATCTTACGAGAATTATTCAAAAGATTCACAGCTGCTTGAATAGACTCTTCTATACTGGTCAAAAAAATCCGATTAACACCTTGTTTTTGTATAGGCCGTTTTAAACGATTTTTTAAATTAATATAATCACAACCAAATCTACCTCTATCACATAAAAAATAACCATTAACATCACCATTATAACGATTTTCTACGCGACATAATTCCCCATAACGTTCACCAATAACTATATTACAACCCACACTACATTGTTGACAGATGCTGGGAGAAAATTGAGTATCCCATTTACGAGCATAATGATGAGAATGAGTCTTATCAGTAAACACTCCTGTAGGACAAATTTCTACAAGATTACCAGAAAACTCACTGTCTAATGCACCATCTTGCACACGACCAAAATAAATATTGTCGTGTGCACCATATACACCTAAATCATCACCATCAGCATAATCCCTGTAATAACGTACACACCGATAACAAGAAATACAACGATTCATTTCATGCGAAATAAAAGGACCTAAATATTGATTACGATATGTACGTTTATTAAAACGATAACGACGAAAACTTTTTCCAACCATTACTGTCATATCTTGTAAATGACAATTACCACCTTCTTCACAAACTGGACAATCATGTGGATGATTAATCATAAGCAATTCAATGATATTTTGCCTAAACTTTTGCACTTCATCATCTATAAGTGAGATACGAATACCATGTGATACTGGAGTCATACAAGCCATTATTAATCTTTCTGAATTAACATCATTGTCTTGATATTGTTTAATAACACATTGACGACAAGCACCAATACTACCAAGAGCAGGATGCCAACAAAAATAAGGAAGATCAAAACCTAAGGATAGACAAGCTGCTAACAAATTAGTTGATGCATAAACTTCATAATTTTTCCCGTCTATAATAATAATTGCCATAATTTAAATAATTAAAATTTTTATAAATAAAATGCAAACAAAACAAAACAAAATCTAAAACACACGTACAAAACACACTCCAATTTGTAACATTATGAGCATTATTACGAATATACTTTCACAGTAAAGATTGTCGCCTGATTATACTATTTTAAATTACCAAATTTGACGCGTATTTACAATAAACTTATTTAAAACACCATCCTCAAATTCTTCCATAAAATACTTCAATGCACTTTGCAAAGGTTCCATTGCCCCTGGAGCATGAGCGCAAAAAGTCTTTCCAGGACCTAGTACATAACATAACTCCTCAAGAATTTTAATGTCCTCATAATATCCTGTTTTTTCTTCTAATGAAACTAATAGTTTAACTATCCAAGGTAAACCATCCCGACATGGAGTACAAAAACCACAAGATTCTCTAGAAAAAAACTCTTCTAAATTGCGCACTAAAGACACCATGTTAATCTTATTATCAACAGCCATAGCAATAGCAGTACCTATTCGACTACCTGCAATACTAACTTTTTCAAAATCCATACCAATATCTAAATGATCACTAGTAAAAAAAGCAGTACTCGCACCTCCAGGCTGCCAAGCTTTTAAAAATAATCCAGAACGCATACCCCCAGCATAATCTTCTAAAATTTCTCGAGCAGAAATACCAAAAGGTAATTCCCATATACCAGGATTATTGACTCGACCAGAAAATCCCATCAGTTTCGTACCAGTATCTTTACTGCTGCTCTTAGAAATACTTCTATACCAAGAAACACCATTTTCAATAATAGCTGGTATATTACATAAAGTTTCTACATTATTTACACAAGTAGGTCTCCCCCATAATCCAACATCGGCTGGAAAAGGAGGCTTTGCGCGTGGAATTGGTCTTTTGCCTTCTAAAGAATTAATTAATGCAGTTTCTTCTCCGCAAATATAACGTCCAGCACCAGTGTGTAAGTATAACTCAAAGTTAAAACCACTACCAAGTATATTAGTACCAATTAGCCCCGCTGCAGTAGCTTCTTGAATAGCACGTGATAAACAAGAAGCTGCATAAACATACTCATAACGTAAAAAAATATATCCACGATTAGCTTTCAACGTATAAGCCGCAATCAATATGCCTTCTATTAAAAGATGAGGTGATGTCTCCATCAATAATCTATCTTTATAAGTACCTGGTTCCATTTCATCTGCATTACATAATAAATAACGTATATTTTCTTGATCAGGCTGTGATGTTATCATACTCCATTTAGCACCAGTAGGAAAACCAGCACCACCACGTCCCCTTAAACCAGAATTTTGTACTAAACTGACAATCTCATGACATGACATAAACTTAAACGCTTTGCGTAAAGCAACATAACCATTTTTATTTTGATACTCTTTTAACCAAGTTGGTTTATGGTCATCACGAATACGCCAAGTCAAAGGATGTTTTTCAGGAGTACGTAAAAAAAAATCGCTCATTAATATTTCTCCAAAATACAATCTATATGTTCCGGTAGCAAACTTACATACATATCGTCATTCACCATTATTACAGGACCCTGATCACATTTTCCTAAACAACAAGTTGGAAGTAAAGTAAACTTTCCATTAACATCAGTTTGTCCTGGAATAATCATTAAAATTTTCTCTAAAGCAGCTTGTATTTTTTTATAACCATTAATATAACATACAACGCTATCACAAAAACGAATTATATTTTGACCTACTGGTTTACGGAAAATTTGACTATAAAATGTAGCTATTTCTTCTAATTCACAACTAGATATACCTAATGCAAATGCGATGTCTTCAAGGTTTTTATCTGAAATCCAACCTCTATTTTTCTGTACTATTTTTAATGCTTCTACAGCAATAGAACGAACATCTTCATAATGACATATTTCTCGTTGTATAGCATCTAATTCTTCTTGATTTAAAGAAGAAGCTTTATCATTAACTATAAAGTTAATCTTGTCTTGACGAACTTCCATAAATTATCGATCCACATCTGACATAACAAAATCAATACTACCTAAATATACAATCAAATCTGATATCAAATTGCCACGAATTACTGAAGGAATTTGTTGCAAATGAGGAAAACTAGGAGTTCTAATACGCGTTCTGTAACTCATATTACCACCATCGCTAATTAAATAATAACTATTAATACCTTTGGTAGCTTCGACCATTTGAAAAGATTCATTAGCTGGTATCACAATCCCCCAAGAAACTTGTAAAAAATGTGTCACAAGTGTTTCAATATGTTTAAGTACATAATCTTTATGTGGAGGCGTAGTGAATGGATGATCTGCTTTAAATGCTCCTGAAGGCATGTTTTCTAAACACTGCCAAAGAATACGCAAACTTTGATATATTTCTTCCATTTTTAACATTACACGAGTATAACAATCACTTACACCATTACCTAAAGGAACTTCAAAATCGAAATTACTATATCCAGAATAAGGACGATTTTTGCGAACATCAAAATTAATTCCAGTAGCACGCAGACCTGCCCCTGTTATTCCCCATTCAATTGCATCTTTTGCAAAATAACTACCTACTCCTTGGGAGCGACTTCGTAAAATATGATTTTTCAATGAAGCCTTCATATAGTAATCAAGTCTCTTCGGTAACCAATTAAGACATTCGCGTAATAAACCGTCCCAACCATTGGGTAAATCGTGAGCTACACCACCAATCCTAAACCAAGCAGGATGCATCCTAAAACCAGTAATGGCCTCAATAACATCATAAATTTTTTGACGATCAGTAAAAGCCAAAAATACTGGAGTCATACCGCCTATATCTTGTATGAAAGTGCTAATATATAAAAGATGACTATTAATGCGAAATAATTCTGACAACATCACCCTAATACAATTTACCCTATCTGGAACAACAATTCCCACCATCTTTTCTATGGCTAATATGTAAGGCATTTCATTAATACAACCACCAAGATATTCAATTCTATCAGTATAAGGAATGTAAGAATGCCAAGATTGACGTTCAGCCATTTTTTCAGCGCCACGATGATGATAACCAATATCAGGAACGCAATCTATAATCTCTTCTCCAATTAATTGTAATATAATACGAAATACTCCATGAACGGAAGGATGATTAGGACCCAAATTCAAAAACATAAAATTTTCTTTATTATTATTCCTTTTCATACCCCATTCTTTAGGATTAAAAACTAAAGATTTCATTTCTATGTCTTCTTTGTTTTTATCAAAAACAAAAGGAGGAAATTCAGTAGCTCTTGCAGGATAATCTTTACGTAAAGGATAACCTTGCCACGTATTTGGCATAAGAATACGAGTTAGATGAGGATGATCTTCAAAAAAGATCCCAAACATCTCCCAAGTTTCTCGTTCATACCAATTAGCATTACAAAATAAACGAGTAACAGTTGGCAGACATAATGAATTTTCCAATAATGGAACTTTAATTAAAATATCTTTATTACGATCAATAGATATAAGATGATAAAAAACAGTAAAATCAGACTTTGGCAAATATTTACGATGTATGCGTAATCTTTCGTCTATACCATGTAAGTCATACAACATGGTATATGGCTTTGATACTGTTTTTAAAAAATTTAAAATAGGAATAAGTTCTTTACGAGAAATCCATATCACCGTCAATTCTGTACATATAGACTGAAATACAAAATCAAATTCTACAAATATATCTTGGAGTTCATTAATTATTGAATCACTATAGCAGCGAGATTTAGAATCACTTAAACAATTAGTACTTTCAATACTACACATATATTAACTACCTATTTAATATGAATATTAAAACAAATCTAAAATAACATCATCATTATTCTACTTGTCTTAATTTTATTGAGTAAGAGTAAATAAGAAACAAATTACCTTAAGAAAATTTATACATTATCTGGAGAACGTAAATTAACTGTCGCAATACGCACACTACGCTTACAATCACGTTCAGACTGAACAGGGGCACGATATACATCTTGTTTACCAATAACCCAAGACAATGGACGACGTTCATTTTTAATACACTCTTTTAGTAATAACAATGCCTGTATATAAGATTCTGGTCTAGGAGGACAACCAGGTATATAAACATCAACGGGAATAAGTTTATCAACACCCTGTACTACAGAATAAATATCATACATTCCTCCAGAATTAGCACATGCACCCATAGAAATTACCCATTTAGGCTCTAACATTTGTTCGTATAATTTTTTAATAACAGGGGCCATCTTAACAAAGGGAGTCCCAGCCACAACCATTAAATCTGATTGTCTAGGAGAAGACCTAATCACTTCAGAACCAAAACGTGCTACATCATGAACGGAAGTAAAAGATGTTACCATTTCGACGTAACAACAAGATAATCCAAAATTATAAGGCCAAATTGAATTACTTCTACCCCAATTAACTATCTTTTGCAAAAAAATGTTCAATTTACCAAAATATACGTTATTTTTTGCACCTCTATCTGCAAGATTATCCACACTAGAAATATCTACAGTACTACTGTAATTGCTATTTTTATTAGATTCTGCATTTGTAATAAAATATTTCATATATTTATGCCGCCATCAATCAGTAATAAACAAAAATTGTTCAAAATAAATAATCATTTAATATATTACAATACATTATTTATACGATAAGATATAGGACGTTTAATCCAATCAAATATACCGACCCTAAATAAATATATTAAAGTTATCAACAAAATAAAAATAAAAATAGAAGACTCAATAAATCCCGACCAACCTGCTTCACGTATAACAACAGCCCACGTATACAAATATAAACTTTCTGCATCAAAAATAACGAAAATTACGGATATTAAATAAAATTTAATTGAAAAATTTAATCTAGCACTACCTACAGAATCTATTCCAGATTCAAAAGGCGACTCTTTTTTTAAATCATATCGAGAACGTTCTCCTAATAAAAAACCACAAAGCAACATGATAAAACAAATACTTAATGCACCCAAAAAAAATATGATTAATCCCCAATTACTTTCCATATATTCTTAAAATACTAAAATCTTGATAGATTGAAATCTTAAAATCTTATATTTATTTAAATAAAATGTAAACAACCATTTTACTCACGATTTAAATATATCATGGAAATAATATACAACTGTAGATTTTAATCAAAATTATACACAAAACAACCATGTTCAAATAAAATCTAATTATACATGCAATATCTTAAAACCTAAAATAAACGTTTGCAAACATTAACAAAATTAAAATTATGTAATGTATAAAACTCAACAGAAAACAAAATAAATATAATATATAACTATAAATCACATGCAACTAAAAACTCTAATAAACAAAATACCGATTAAACAAATATCAAATTGTAGTAATTATATTTTAAAATTAAAAATAAACTCTCTACGATACAAATTTACACATATTTATTTATTACAAATAAGCACAATAACTATTAAACAATTAAAATGAACTTAACACAATCCAATCGGATTTTTTGAACAACAATTAATACTACATTTAAAACATACGATATCTTCTACAATATCTTATTTATTAAGAATATCATCACAGTGAATGATGTATCATACTCCATATCCATAAAAATTATCATACATAAAAGTGAAGAATATTATAAAATAAATATTAAAAATCAATAGTATGCATTACATTCACTTATAATGAAGAAAAATAAATTAATTTCATCACCGGTGATACTATATAAAAAGAACCAAATACTAATATGCAATCTTTAACATCAACATCTTTCATCACTTTAGTCCAAGCGGTATCAACATTTGGAAATTTTAACACATTTGAATCAGTTTTTATATGTGCAGCTAACTCCGCTGCACAGGACCCCAAAGGAACATTTAATGATACACAATACCAAATATCTACTAAATGATGCAAACAACGTAACGTTTCAGCAATATTTTTATTTGATAACATCCCAACAACAGCTCTAAGTTTACCAGTAAAAGAAACAGTTGATAGACGTTCAGATAAATAGCTAGCTGCATGAGGATTATGTGCTACGTCTAAAATAATTAAAGGATGCTTACCAACAATTTGAAAACGTCCTAATACATTTGTATTACGCAAACCTCTATGTATCGCTTTTTCAGAAATAGATAATGGCAAGCAATATAACGCGGCAATAACAGTAGCTGCATTATTCAATGGAATTTTAGGTAAAGGTAATGATCTCAAAATATCGTCAGAAGTCCACCAACACCAGTCTTTCTTTCCTATGCTATACCACCAATTATATTGCTTAACAAATAAACAAGAACCATGATGGGACAATATATCTAAAATGGCGGGTTGTAAAGGTTCACCAATAATAGCTGGTTTATTAAAACGAAGAATACCAGATTTCTCTTTAGCTATACTAATAAAATCCGATCCTAATAAATCAGTGTGATCTAATGCGACATTAGTAATTATAGACAAATTAGGACTAACAATATTTGTAGCATCTAAACGTCCTCCGACACCGACTTCTAAAATTATTACTCCTAACTGTGAATATTTAAATAATTGAAGTGCTGATAAGGTAATAAACTCGAAATAACTCAAAGAAATCGAACCACGATTTTTTTCAATTAAAGCCATAACTTTAGTGTGGGTGATATGAGGTAATTCTCTGCCTTGAATACGTATTCGCTCAGTATAACTTAACAAATGAGGAGAGGTATAAACACCAACTCTATAACCACTAGCGATTAAAATATGTTCTAATAAACAACAAGTAGTGCCTTTACCATTAGTACCTCCTACAAGTATAATAAAAGAACTAATAGGTAAAAGACCAAGTCTATCAGCTACAATTAAGATTCGATCTAAACCTAAATCAATATTTTTATAATGCAAGTTTTGAATATAATTTAACCACCTCATTAATGAAGAAGTTGCTTTTGGTATAGTGCTTTTTATATTCATATATATAAACGAAACAATTAATATTAATTACACCATACATAATTAATATAAAATACTTTAAATTAATAAAATAATTACAAAATTCCTAATAGTAACTCGCAATTAGAAGATAAAATTGACATCTCAATGTTCAACTCGAGGTTGCGGGTGACATGTTAATTTAGCCAATAATTTTGCGAGACGTAATCTTAATTCTTGACGACGAATAATCAGATCAATGACGCCTTTTTCTAAAAGAAATTCACTACGCTGAAACTCATCAGGCAGCTTCTCACGTACAGTTTGTTCGATAACACGCGGCCCTGCAAATCCTATTAAAGCTTTAGGTTCAGCGATATTCAAATCACCCAACATTGCTAGACTAGCTGATACCCCCCCCATAGTTGGGTTGGTTAATACTGAAATATAAGGTAAACATTGATTATGTAATTTAGCTAAAGCAGCACTAGTTTTGGCCATTTGCATTAAGGAAATCAATGCTTCTTGCATACGAGCTCCACCACTAGCAGAAAAACATACAAGAGGACAAGAAAATTGTAACGCTCGATTTACAGCATGTACAAATTTAGTTCCTACTACAGAAGACATAGATCCTCCAATAAAAAAAAACTCAAAAGCAACTGCAATTATTCGCATACCATATAAGGTACCTTGCATTGCAACTAATGCTTCCTTTTCATTAGTTAACTTTTGTGCAACAAGCAATCTATCTTTATATTTTTTTATATCCTTAAATTTCAAAATATCTTTTGGTTCTAACTCACTTCCTATCTCATACACCGTATCCTTATCTAAAAAGGATAACAACCTGACTCGTGCAGATATAAACATATGATGATCACATTTAGGACATACTTCCAAATTACGCTTTAATTCTTCTTTATATAATATTTGCTTACAACTATTACATTTAGTCCAAATTCCTTCTGGAATATTCGTTTTATGTGCTAGTTTAATAGTTCTTTTATTTAAAATGCGTTCAATCCAACTCATAATATTTTATTACCTATTATTTATTTTCAATACTATCTGAAAAGAAATGAAAATTCATATGAATTATTACTAAATTCACGTAATTACCTAAAATAAACACATTAACTAAGATTATTTTATATGCATTAATAATTAAACACTCAAAAATTATATTCTAAATATAATAAATTTTTTTAAAAAAAAGGAACAATAGATGATCCCGTAGGAAAATTAAAATTAGAAGGATATTCTACTGAAATCAAGTAGAGACCATCTGGAGGAGCAATAGACGCAGCTAAAGATCGATCGCGTTTAACCAATAATTCAGCAATCCAATCTACAGGTTTATTATTACAACCCACCTCAATCAAACTTCCTACTATATTACGTACCATGTGATATAAAAAAGCATTGGCTTTAATATCTATTATTACATACTGCTCATATCGATGCACAAACAAATGATGTAAATGGCGAAAAGAAGAATACGACTGACAACCACTTGCTTGAAATGAAGTAAAATCGTTTTTACCCAATAAATATTTCCCAGCTTGTGCCATTTTATTTACATCTAAAAATTTTTTGTAATGAGTTACCCTTTTATAAAGAATTGCAGATCGCATCCTATCATTATAAATTATATAACAATAACGCCTTGAAATAGCACTAAATCTAGCATGAAAATCCTTGTCAACTATTACTACCCAATGTACAGAAATATCCGACGGTAAATAACTATTAACACCAGTTACCCAAGAAGAACATAACCGATAAGATTTAGTTTCAAAATGCACCACCTGTCCTATTGCATGTACTCGAGCATCAGTTCGACCAGCACAAAAAACAACTATTTGTTCAGAAGCTATTGAAGATAAAGCATTCTCTAAATTAGCTTGCACAGTTGGTAAATAAGGTTGTCGTTGCCATCCAAAATAAGAAGAACCGTCATACTCAACACATAAAGCTAATCTATATATCACAATATATGAACCCTAAATTCTTTTCATTAAACATAAATATAAAATATTTAATATATTAGAGATAAAATAAAAAACAAAACAATAATCACCACATTTTGAAATATAATAATTAACTAAAACCTAATTCTCTCAATATTTCAATATCAGCGCTATAAAAAGAGTGTACATACAGTGAAGACCACTCTCGACGATTTAAATAATATTTACGAAACCACTCAAAATATCCAAACTTTTCTGCGTTGTTCTTTAAAGAAATATTATCATGATAAATATCATATACTGAATGTATTAAATCAGATAAAAGCTTTTCATCTAATACGCTAGTTAATCTTCTATAATACATTATTGGAGGAAGCAAAAATGGCGAATTCACTACTCGATCAACAGAAATAAAATTATTATAAGCATTAAATATACATTGTGCGCCTCTAATTTTACCTTCAATACTAGAACCGGCTATATGAGGAGTTCCAATATCAATACTATACAATAAAGGCAACAATATTTTGGGTTCAAATTCCCAAACGTCTAGGATAACATTTATTTTTTTTCCATTTTGCAATGCTCTTAATAAAGCATAATTATCAAATACTCCTCCCCGACAAGTATTAATTAAAATACGATTAGAAGGCAAAGCAGATAAAAAATCATCATCGACCATATGCCAAGTAGCATATGGTCCATCATATATTAAAGGGACATGAAAAGTTAATATATCTGCTTCAGATACTAATTTTTCCAATGCATGCCAATTACCAATAGCACCACCTTTTGCTAAAGGTGGATCACACAATAAAGTTTGTACTTCAAGTAAATCAAGAAGCTGACATAAAAGTTTACCAATATTACCCACTCCAATTATACCAACTATTTTATCACGCAAAAAAAAACCATAACGTTTCGCTAAAAAAAATAATCCAGAAAATATATACTCTACAACCGACCTTGCATTACAACCTGGTGCATTAATAAATTTAACGCCAGATTTAGTCAACCAATTTAGATCGAGATGATCTACACCAGCAGTAACACTACCAACAAATTTTACTGATGTATTATACAGTAATTCAGCATTTACATTAGTAACGGAACGCACTATCAAAGCATCAATTAACTTTAAACAATCAATTGTAATATTATATCCATTTAAAAGTACAATTTCACCTAATTTACTAAAAAGTTGTTTTACATATAATAAATCTTCATCCACTAAAATTTTCATCGAAATAATTAAACCCATGTAATATACAATGGCAATATACAAAAGAATTAAATAAACTTGCCAATGCTAATAACGACGCAATAATTTTGAAAGACAAAATTATAAAAATTTTTATGTATTCTAAGTATAAATTCGAATTATAAAATATTCAATAAAACATAAATTAATACAAAATTTAAAAAATACCAAATTCAACCTAAAATTATAATTAAACAAATATAATTGCAAAAGACAAAGAAATAAAATAACAAAATCATAAGATACAAAAATCTTAAATTATAGTTTAATATCCTAATTTAAAAAACAATACTCGCCAATATCAAAATTAAAATATTTATCAATTTAAACTAAAATAAAATTACTTATATATACAATAAATTAAAATAAAAAATTAAAATACAAGCAAACAATTATTATAATTTACGCATTACCAACGTAGCGTTAGTCCCGCCAAAACCAAAGCTATTTGTCATAACCGTCTTTAATTTACATAAGGTAGGCTTAGTAATAATATGCATATCTTTCGCTCGAATATCCAATTCATCTATATTAATGCTAGGAGCAATAAAACCATTTTCTAACATTAACAAAGTGAAAATCACTTCATGAACACCTGCTGCACCCAACGAATGACCAGTCATAGACTTTGTAGATGAAATAGCTGGTTTGTTATCAAGAAAAGTTTTACGAATAGCCCATAATTCCTTTACATCACCTATTTGTGTTGAAGTACCATGAACATTTAAATAATCAATAGAAGATACATCAATACCTTTCAATGCCATCTTCATACATCTAATTGCTCCTTCTCCAGAAGGAGCTACCATATCAGATCCATCAGAGGTGGCGCCATAACCGATAATCTCTGCATAAATATGAGCATCCCTTTTTAATGCATGTTCCAATTCTTCAACAACAATAATACCTCCTCCTCCTGCAATAACAAAACCATCACGATTCACATCATAAGCACGTGACGCTTTCTCAGGCACAGAATTGTACTTAGTAGATAAAGCACCCATTGCATCAAATTCACAAGCCATTTCCCAACATAATTCTTCTCCACCTCCAGCAAATATAAGAATTTGTTTCCCTAATTGAATTAATTCTACTGCATTACCAATGCAATGCGTAGAAGTTGAACATGCAGAACTAATTGAATAACTAACGCCTTTAATTTTAAACGAAGTTGCCAAACACGCTGAAATCCCAGAAGCCATAGCTTTAGTTACCATATAAGGACCAACTCCACGTAAACCACGAGAACGCATACCATCTGAACCAACTACTTGATTATGCGGGGAACCACCACCAGAACCAACAATTACACCCACATTATCACTAGAAATAAAAGCATGAGTCAATCCAGAATCAATTATAGCCTGCTCCATAGATAAATATGCATAAATAGATGCATCACTCATAAAACGCATAATCTTACGATCAATTAATCCTGATATATCAAGCTTCACATTACCCCAAATTTGACTGCGCATACCAGAATCCCTCAATTCTTGAGAAAAAACAATCCCAGATCGACCTTGTTTTAAGGAAAATAAAACCTCTTTCTGACTATTACCAATACTTGATAAAATCCCCAATCCAGTGACAACTGCGCGTTTCATTTCAATACTCCTTCGTTACAAACAAAACATTTTAACACTTCGTAACATGTGTCGAATATTTGGAAAATTATAAAATACTTTATATTTTTAATAAACCTATTTAAATGAGATAATGTATAAACTCACATCACCATATAATAAAATGGAAACATACTCATCCTCATAACATCATTAATCTCATAAACATTTTAAGAAATCAACATAATAATAGATACAAATAAATATTCATGATGAAAAAATCCATCTGTAATAAATTACTAGTATCATAAAAATAAACTATAATATTCAAACGTCACTAACGTAATTATTATTCTAATCCTAGCAATTCGTTATAAATATAAAATATGTAAAATTATTATGGCAAACCACATCAAAAAAAATAAATATAACATATCCTATGAAACCGAAAACTTATCTACTATATTAGATATGGTACGTTGGAGTATAAGTAAATTCAATGCTTCTGAAATATTCTATGGACATGGCACTAATAATGCTTGGGATGAGGCAATAAACTTAATTTTTTCCATTCTAAATTTACCTAATAATTTACCTTTAGAAATATACAACGCTAGATTAACCATAAATGAAAGAAAAAAAATAACTAAATTAATTAAAAAAAGAATTATTAAACGTGTTCCAGTACCTTATTTAACTAATCAAGCTTGGTTCTGTAAGTTAAAATTTTTTGTAGATGAACGAGTTTTAATACCTAGATCCCCAATCGGAGAAATTATTGATAATAATTTTTACAATTTACTGCCAAATACTCCTCTGTATGTTCTTGACATGTGCACAGGAAGTGGTTGTATTGCCATTGCTATAGCAACTGTTTATCCAAAAGTCAAAGTAGATGCTGTAGACATTTCTTTAGAAGCCTTACAAGTTGCAGAATACAATATAAAATTACATAATATGGATAAACGTGTTCTGCCTATACAATCAAATTTATTTAAAAATATTATTCCTATAATCAAATATGATCTTATTATTAGTAATCCACCTTACGTAAGCAAAAATGAAATGAACAAATTACCCAAAGAATTTCAAGCTGAACCTAGTTTATCTTTAATTGGAGGAGATGATGGGCTAAAATTAATTCATGATATCTTAGTAAATTCTCCAAAATATCTTAAAGAAAAAGGTATTCTAATCTGTGAAGTAGGCAATAACAAAAAAAAAATAAAAAAGTTATATCCACAAATTCCATTCTATTGGATAACCTTAAATAAAGGTGGAGATGGAGTTTTTATGCTTACAAGAAAAGAACTAAACAATTATAATCTAATATTTAAAAAAAAATTAAAAAACTATACCAAATAACAATATCACTTTTTTGATGTTAAAATATACGAAATATATTCTGATATATTGATTTTGAGATTTCATAACAATCTAAGGATAAAATAATGGCTGGAAATAGCATTGGCCAATTCTTCCGTGTGACAACTTTTGGTGAATCGCATGGAACAGCATTAGGTGCAATTATTGATGGGGTTCCACCGGGAATTCTTTTAAAAGAAGATGATTTGCAAAGTGAACTTAATAAACGCCGGCCGGGTATGTCTCGATATACCACGCAAAGAACTGAACCAGATAAAATTAAAATTTTATCTGGTACTTTTAATGAAATAACTACAGGTACTAGTATAGGTTTACTGATCAAAAATATAGATCAACGTTCAAAAGATTACAAAAAAATTAAAAATATTTATCGTCCTGGACATGCTGACTACAGTTATGAAAAAAAATATGGCTTAAGAGATTATCGTGGTGGGGGCCGTGCATCAGCTCGCGAAACAGCTATGCGAGTAGCAGCCGGTGCTATTGCTAAAAAATATTTGATTGAAAAACACAATATAAAAATACGTGGATTTCTATCACAAATGGGTCATATTACTTGTAAATTACGAGATTGGGGTCAAATTCAAAAAAATCAATTCTTTTGTCCAGATTCTACACAACTAGCTTCATTAGATAAAATGATAAGACAATTAAAAAAAAATGGAAATTCAATAGGTGCTAAAATTACAGTTGTAGCTGAAAATATACCAATTGGTTTAGGCGAGCCAGTATTTGATAAACTGGATGCTGATTTAGCTCATGCATTAATGGGAATAAATGCAGTAAAAGGAATAGAAATTGGAGATGGTTTTTCAGTAATTAATAAACTTGGTCATGAAAACCGAGACGAGATAACTCCTCAAGGTTTTTTAAGCAATCATGCCGGTGGTATTCTTGGAGGTATTAGTACTGGGCAATCAATAATTGCGCATTTAGCCTTAAAACCTACCTCGAGCATTACTAAACCAGGAAAAACAATAACAAATTACAACAAACCTGCAACAATAGTAACAAAAGGAAGACATGACCCATGTGTTGGTATTCGAGCAGTACCTATAGCAGAAGCTATGATAGCTATCGTTCTTATGGATCATGTATTAAGACAAAGAGCTCAATGTGGAGACTAAATCAAATAAAAGAAAACAATAAAAATTAACCAAACAACTTAAACATTAAAATAAACAACAGATACAAATACAAAAAAAATCAATATAACAAAACGATTAAAATTCATTTTCATATATAATTAAAAATGAATTGCTAATAAGATTATAATATAATTTTGTTTTGTATTCATACTTCACTAATATATCTAACATAATTAAATAAATAAAAAAATAAGTAAACCAACATACTGTGAAGTCATAATTAAAAAGGAATAACAATTATACCTGATAGAAAATAAACTAATATACAACAAAATCACAGGTCTTTGTAGTTAAAACGGATATAACAAGCTTCTCCTAAAAGCTAATTACAGGTTCGATTCCTGTCAAAGACACTTATAAGATCTTGAAAATTTATAACATTCAAAATATCAATAAGAGCTTCCTATCACAAAAATACTATTAATAATTTCCAAAATATTACTTAATGATACTATAAAAAATAATCTGTAATAGTACCAATTAATAAATAAATATTTAATGTAATTACTATAATAGTAATTAACCAACCTAAAAATTTAACAAATGAAGAATTCACCATATCAACACCCATTAAATGTACATCACCAGTAAAAATCAATAATGGTACTAGTGCTAATGCAATTCCAAAACTAAGTAATATTTGACTAGTCACTAAAATATGAGTTGGATCAATACCAAGTAAAATAACTATAAATGAAGGCAACATAGTAACAATACGACGTAACAATAATGGAATACGAAAACGAACAAAACCTTGCATAACAACCTGTCCAGCCATAGTTCCAACAACAGTAGAAGATAACCCCGCTGCTGCTAAACTTAATCCAAAAATTGTAGCGGCAGTATTATTTAATAAGGGTGATAATGTAAGATAAGCATCATCCAAATCGGTAATTCCAGTATATCCACTAAAATGAAAAGCAGATGCTGCAGTAGCCATCATAGACAAATTAACAAATCCAGCTATTGTCATAGCTATAGCAACATCTAATTTAGTAGCAGAATAACGATCAAAACGTGTCTCCTGTAAAGAATTACTTTGAGTAAGAGAAGAATGTAGATAAATAACATGCGGCATAATGGTAGCACCCAGCACACCGGCAGCAAGAAATACTGCATCACGATTAGGCAATATCGGAAATAACATTCCATACCCTAATATCTTTAATTTAGGTTGAGAATAAAATAATTCTATTACATAAGAAATAGCAACAAAAAATAATAATCCTCCAATTATTAATTCTAAAAATTTTGTTTTATTATTTTGTAACATTAAAATCAAAAAAGTAATTAACCCAGTTAAAATTGCTCCTTGTAATAGAGAGATATTGAATAATATCTTAAAACCAATTGCTGCTCCAATAAACTCAGCTAAATCTGTAGCCATAGCGATAACTTCTGCTTGCACCCAATATATCCAAACTGCTGGTTGAGGAAAATAATCACGAATATGTTCCGCTAAATTTTTTCCAGTAGCAATTCCTAATTTAGCAGAAAGAAGTTGAATAAGCATTGCCATTAAATTAGCCCAAACTACAACCCACAGTAGTTTATAACCAAAACTAGCACCAGCTTGAATATTAGTTGCAAAATTTCCAGGATCAATATAACCAATTGCAGCCACAAAAGCTGGACCAAGTAACTTAAATTTAATTCTCTTTACATAACAAATAAAAAAACCAGAATTTTTGTTATTCAACATACGAATAATCTTATATACAAGAATGCATTCTTTTAATATATCACATAAAACAATAGAGAGTCGCTAAATTTGTTTTATTGCCTTGCTAACTATAACTGCTTCTAAACAATCAAATATTAGCCAATGTTAACAGAAACATAACACAATTTTTATATTTTACTTTAAGTCTTACCTAAAATACACTTATAGATACATACAACTATACATATAATATTAACTCAGACAATACATAAAAAGCATAATAAAATGTATATCTTATATCATAAATTTGCCATAAATTTTCTGATAACAAAATCAATACTGGAGAAATCATGTTACGAATCTTTCACTTCACTGTATCAATAATTATGTTAACTATTTTATCGCTTTTAATAAACAATAACCTCAACAAAATACGTCCAAAATTTATTATTCAACTATTAATAATAGAAATCATTCTTGCTTATCTATTTTTACATTCACAAATTGGATTATATTTCACAAAATATATAATTTTCTTTTTCGACCAGATATTAATTTTTACTACAATAGGTACCAATTTTATATTTGGAAATATGAATAAAGAAGGAATAGCATATTTTTTCTTAAATGTATTATGTCCAATTATTTTAATATCTGCTATAATAGGTGTTTTAAAATACGTTCGGGTTTTGTCATTTATTGTTATAACCTTCGGCAGTATACTCGCCAAAATTAGTGGCATGGGTAAATTAGAATCGTTTAATGTCATTAGTTCTCTAATACTGGGGCAATCCGAAAATTTTATATTATACAAAGATGTTTTGAAAAAAATTTCGGAAAACCGCATATATACTATGGCTGTAACAGCGATGTCTACAGCATCCTTGTCCGTTATAGGTGCTTATACAAAAATGCTTGATACAAAATACGTCATAGCAGCTTTGATACTAAATATGTTTAGTACTTTCATCATATTGTCCATTTCAAATCCATATCAAATTAATGACGTAAAAGATATCAAAATTAATATCTTCCAAAATAAAAAACAAAGTTTCTTTGAAATATTAGGAGAATACATATTAATAGGCTTCAACATAGTAATGATTATTAGCGCGATGTTAATTGCATTTATTGCCTTAATTTCTGCTATTGATACCATGTTTAAATCATTTTTAGGCATTACATTTCAAGAAATATTAGGATACTTATTTTTACCTATAGTATGGATTATAGGCATACCAACAAACGAAGCACTACAAGTTAGTAAAATAATGGCAATTAAATTATTAACTAATGAATTTATAGCAATGACAGAATTGCAAAAAATCTCACAAAATCTTTCAACTAATACAATTGGAATAGTATCTATATTCTTAACATCTTTTGCTAATTTTTCGTCCATTGGTATCATTATAGGGACTATAAAATTTTTAAATAAAGAAAAAGGAAATATACTATCTCAATACAGCCTAAAATTAATTTATAATTCCACTCTAATTAATTTATTATCAACAACTGTTGCTGCTTTGATTATATAAAATAACAAATCACAAGTATTTTAACATATAATTCATATGATATATGACATTAACAAATTCAAAAATAAACAAATGATCTATATAGTATCTATAACACTTGTATTGAATTATTAATCACATCGAATATTAACATATAAATTGTTGAATATCTTAATCTTAATCCTAAAATCAATTTTAAAAAATTCAATAATAAAACATAAAAATCAAAATTTTAGTTTTCTAATAAATAAAATTAAATTATAATTTAGAAATATAATATAACGCCGTGTCAATACGTTTTAACGAACGCTCTTTACCGATAAGATATACAATATCAGCTAGATTAGGTGATTTATCTAATCCAGTTAAAGCTATTCTCAATGGCATACCTAATTTATTTGTTTGTATGCTTAATTCAGTCACCACTTCAAGAATTAAGTCGTGAATTTTATTCATACTCCAAATCTTCAAGGAAGTTAATTTTTTACGTATTATGAATAAAGGCTCTATAACTTCTGGTTGTAGATATTTCCTAGACAAAGTATTCTTGAAGATATCAAAATCTTTATAACAAAAAAAAGAAGAATCAATTATATCCTTTAAAGTTTTACAACGAGGCCCAAATACTTTAACTATATCAATTAATGGCGGACCATTTTTAACATTAAGATTTTGCTGTTTCATATAATTTTCCAAATAATCTGCAATGGAAGTCACTGGCAAATTATTAATATAATAATGATTCAACCAAACTAACTTATTTATATCAAAAAAACCAGGAGATCTACTTATAGAATTAAAGTTAAAACACCGTTTCATTTCTTCTACATTAAAAATTTCTTGATCACCTCTAGACCATCCTAATCTTACTAAATAATTCAATATAGCTTCAGGAAGAAAGCCATCTTTTTGATATTTAACAATCCCTAAATTTTCTGATCTTTTAGAAAATTTTTTACCAAACTCATCCAGCACCATAGGTAAATGAGCATACTTTGGTGGCAATACATTTAATGACTTGAAAATATTAATTTGACGAGGAGTATTATTTACATGATCATTACCTCGAACTACATGCGTAATATTCATATCAATATCATCTATTACGACACAAAAATTATATGTAGGAGAACCATCATCACGACAAATAATTAAATCATCTAATTCTTGATTACTAAACGTTATCCATCCCTTAATCTCATCGTAAAATTTTACCTCTCCATCACAAGGATTGCAAAAACGAACAACATAAGATTTATTCTTTATACAAGATTGATAATTAAGTGAAGAATACCGACAACGACCGTCATATCGAGGTTTAATATTATTTCTTAATTGTACTTGACGTAAATGTTCCAGCCTTTTTCGTGAACAAAAACACTTATATGCTTTCCCTTCAATAAGCATTTTGTCAATTACACTGTTATAACGACTAGATCGCTCTGATTGAAAATATGGACCTTCATCCCAATCAAGATTCAACCAACACATAATTTGAATTATTTCCTTAACATTTTTTTGTGTAGAACGTCTTATGTCAGAATCATCTATACGAAGAACAAATTTTCCACCTTGCTGCTTAGCAAATAACCAAGCATAGAGGGCTGTACGAATACTGCCAATATGTAACTGTCCAGTTGGACTAGGAGCAAAACGAGTTCTAATTTTCATAAATAACCTAAATATAGAACAATTAAAAAATAAACAATTAGATCATTATCTTACCAGAAATAAAGCTGATAAAACTTAATTAAAATTACAAGCTCACAAAAATATTGACTCATTTTCCAAATATTCCATATAATAAGAGTGAATTTAATGAAGGTGATTAGCTCAAGTGGTAGAGCACCTCCCTTACAAGGAGGGGGTAGGCGGTTCGAATCCGCCATCACCTATATCACAAAATTATAAGAATTCTTTCTCTTAAAAAGTTATTGGGTCGTTAGCTCAGTCCGGTAGAGCAGTTGACTTTTAATCAATTGGTCACAGGTTCGAATCCTGTACGGCCCATACTAAATAAAATACTCATTCTATACCAAAATAAAAATCTATAATTACAAGTTAATTATCATTATCTTGATAAAATAATACAAAAAACATCTATAAAATTATAGTTTATTTTCAATTCGTAATTTAATTTAGCAAAGTACGATAAATTACAAAAAAAATACAAACTATAATTTCTTGAATATATTTATCATTTCTACTTCGTTCATAATTTTAACATTTTTCTGTATAGCCTGACGTAATTTACGACCAGGAAAAATTCCAACAATTAATACATCAATTCTACTAGAAATAACGTTACAAACATTAGCTCCAAATGACAATAACTTACTTTTTGCTTCATCACGAGAAAAAACAGTCAAACGACCTGTAAATACTACATTTTTATTAAAAAACCAATTATCTGATGTATTTTCCTCACACTGTAAAACATAATCAGAAGAAATTGTCCAATGCACGCCAATTGAAGGACTAAGCAATTGTTTAATTACTTTTACATTATTCTCTTCTCTAAAAAAATGATATATATTACGCGCTACGACATAACCAACATTACGTACAATCATTAAAGAAGAAATATCTGCTTGCATTAATTCATAAATACTACTATAAAAAGCGGATAGGTTAACAGCAATAACTTCTCCGACTTTAGGTATGCTTAAAGAATACAAAAAACGAGAAAAAGTAGTTCTTTTAGATCTTTTTATGGAATTTAATAAATTATTCGCAGATTTCAAACCCATGTTGTCTAAACATATTAGCTGATTAATATTTAAATTAAATAAATCAACAGGACTGTGAACTAAATTATTTTTAATTAGTTTATCTATAATACTATTACCTAAACCTGAAACATCCATAGCTTTACAAGAAACAAAATGTTGTATAGACTTTTTGAGTTGTGCGATACAAAATAAACCAGCATTACAAAATAGCATTGTTGACGTTTCAATCCTTTCTACAATATTTGAACCACATACTGGACAACAATTAGGGGCTTTTATTAACGAAACAACATTTGAAACGCGATAATGTTTAACTACTTCTATAATTCTAGGTATAACATCACCTGCTCTACATATCACCACCATATCACCAATCATTACATCAAGTCGTTTAATTTCATCCATATTGTACAAACTAACATTACATATGGTAACTCCAGATAATGTGACCGGGTTAAGACGAGCTACTGGAGTTAATATTCCAGTACGACCAACTTGGAAACTTACATCACATATTTGAGTCAACTGTTTTTTACTAGGAAATTTATAGGCAATAGCCCAACTAGGAAATTTAAATGAACGTCCTAAATGCTCTTGTATCAATATATCATTCACTTTAACTACAACGCCATCAATTTTAAATCCTAAAATAGAACGAATCTTTTGTACATCATTATAATATTGCAAAACTGCATTACTGCCATGACAAAGACGTGTATGGTCAGCAACAGGTATACCTAAAGATCTACAATATTGCAAACGTTCCCAATGTTTGTTAGGTAAAGAACCTCCCTCCACATAACTTATACCATAACAAAAAAAATTTAGTTTTCTGTCAGCAGTAACTTGAGGGTTTAAATGACGCAACGATCCTGATGCGGCATTTCTTGAATTTTTAAAAACTTTTTTCCCTTGTTGTTTAACAAACTCGTTTAATTGATCAAAATTTGTATCTGACATAAATACTTCACCCCTAATCTCTAATAAATTAGGCATGCCATCAACTCTATTCAACTTAAACGGAATACTAGTAATAGTAAGTACATTAGCAGTAACATCTTCTCCAAAGACACCATCACCGCGAGTAGCGGCAGATACTAATACACCGTGTTTATATAATATGTTAACTGCTAATCCATCTAATTTTAATTCACAACAATAAAAAATTTCATTTTTATCAGAATAAACATCTCGAACACGCTCATCAAATAACAATAATTCACTTACCTTAAAAATACTCTCCAAAGATAACATTGGAGTCAGATGACGAATTTTACTAAAACCACTTTCTAATGTTACTCCAATTTTTTTAGTAGGGGATTCTATAGAAGTTAAATCTGGATACTTTAATTCTAAACTTCGTAATTTTTCCAAAGTTTGATCATATACTAAGTCGGACACTTCTGGATCATTTTTTACATAATATGAATAGTTCCAACGATATAATAATTTACGTAATAAAATAACATACTCTACGTTATAAACCATAAAAATACACAAATCATAAATTATATGAATCAATAAATTAAAACTAAATGTTGATTAAGAAACACTCAAAATCACAAAAACAACAAAAATCTAAACTTACACTTATAATTATAAAAAATAAAGACGAATTAACTATTATTTAAAATAACTAATTTTACATAATTTTGTTTCAAATTCTTGTTATAATTCTAAATATAAAAATCTAAAATATCAAAACAAATATTATTTCAAAATATTATCTTAAAGAAAAATAAAATTAATCTACATGTACGATATGATAAGAACCAGATAAAACTAACTAAATGAATAACATATATAATATATATAATCTAAAAACAAATTTATAGGAAAATAATCATGACAAAAATATACGAAGATAATTCTACAACAATAGGAAATACACCTCTTGTTAAATTAAACAAACTTGGAAACGGGAAAATTTTTGCAAAAATAGAATCACGCAATCCAAGTTTTAGTGTCAAATGCCGTATAGGTGCCAACATGATTTGGAATGCAGAAAAAAATAACTTAATGAAAAAAGATATTGAGATAATAGAACCAACAAGTGGTAATACTGGCATTGCATTAGCTTATGTTGCAGCAGCTCGAAACTATAAATTAACACTAACTATGCCAAACAGTATGAGTGACGAAAGACGTAAATTACTTAAAATCTTGGGAGCTAATTTAATTCTTACCGAAGGTTATAAAGGTATGAAAGGGGCTATAGCCAAAGCAGAAGAAATTGTTGCTAATGATCCAAAACGTTACATAATGTTACAACAATTTAGCAATCCTGCTAATCCAGAAATTCATGAAAAAACAACTGGCCCAGAAATATGGAAAGACACAAACGGTAAAATAGATATATTCGTTGCAGGCGTTGGAACTGGAGGCACAATAACAGGTGTAGGCAGATTCTTTAAAAAAAACCAAAAAAAGAAAATTCTTATAGTAGCAGTAGAACCAAAAAACTCTCCGGTAATAACTCAAAAATTATCTAACAACGAAATTAAACCGGGAGTACATAAAATTCAAGGTATTGGAGCTGGATTTATACCAAAAAATCTAGATTTGTCATTAATAGATAAAGTGGTAACAATTAACGACGATGAAGCTATTAATACTGCCAAATTTTTAATGAAAAAAGAAGGAATTTTAGCGGGTTTGTCATCAGGAGCCGCAGTGGCTGCAGCAATAAAGTTACAGGAAGATAAAACATACGTAAATAAAAATATTGTTGTCATTCTTCCTTCTGCTGCTGAACGTTATTTTAGTACAGATTTGTTCTCTGGTATATAAGAAAAAATAAAAAGGAGAATATTTTATACTTGACGTAATACATCTTAACATAATAAATTATTGTTGTACTTACTTCAATATTTAGCTAATTTTAAAATATTGTCGAAATTTAATTGAAAACACAGATTTCTTATTTATGAAATCGCGAATATATTATAGTGTTTTAAAATCTATAACATGCAGAAACAATTAAAATTCAATACATAGCTTGTAGTTAATAACAAAATTAACAAAATTTTTCGTATTCACAGTCATAAAACCTAGAAGTATATTGAAAACTAAAAAAAATAAAACTATAAATAATTTATAAACTTATCTAAAATAAAATGGAGGGAAAGATGTATCAACAAGAAGTTGTAATAACTACTCCTAACGGATTACATACAAGACCTGCAGTTCAATTAGTAAAAGAAGCAAAAAATTTCAATTCTGAAATTGTTATTATCTCTAATGGTAAAAGTGCAAGCGCAAAAAGTCTTTTTAAGATACAAACTCTTGGATTAACACAAGGATCAATTATTAACATAATTGCAACGGGTGAAGATGAACAAGAAGCAGTCGAATATTTAGTAAAATTAATTACGAAACTTAATTAAATAAACATAAAATCTAAAAATAAAATAAATTTAAATAAGGAAAAATAATGATTGAAGGAATTTCAGTATCACCTGGCATTGCCTTAGGTGAAGCCTTAGTAATAAAAGAAGAAGAAATATTTATAAATCAAAAAAAAATATCTGACAATTGCATCAAAAATGAAATCAATCGCTTTCTCAATGGAATAGTAAAAACTTCCCAACAACTACAAGAAGTAAAAAATAAAGCTAATAAAACGTTTGGTAAAGAAAAAGAAGCGATATTTGAAGGATATTTAATGTTACTAGAGGATGAAGAACTCAAACAAGATATTATAACACTTATAAAAGAAGAATTAATTACTGCTGACGCAGCTATTAATATGGTAATTGAAACTCAAGCAAAAGCATTAGAACAACTTGATGATAAGTATTTAAAAGAACGTGCTGCTGACGTAAGAGATATAGGGAATAGATTATTAAAAAACGTCCTAAATATACCAATTGTAGATTTAAATAATCTCAATAAAAAAATAATCCTTGTAGCTGCGGATTTAAAACCATCAGAAACAGTACAACTTGATCTAAAAAATATATTAGGATTTATTACTGACGATGGTGGAATTACTTCTCATACCTCCATTATGGCTCGTTCTTTAGAATTACCAGCTATTGTAGGAACAGGTAACATTACTAAACAAGTTCACAATAAAGATTTCTTGATTTTAGATTCTATTAACAACAAAATTTATATCAATCCAGACCAAAAAGTTATTAAGGAAATAAAAAAAATAAAAAACAAATATTTATGTGAAAAAAAAGAATTAATAAAATTTAAAAATCTTCCAGCTATTACTATAGATAAACATAAAGTAGAAATATGTGCTAATATCGGCACCATACACGATATTGAAAATGCCAAAAATAATGGAGCTAGAAGTATTGGATTGTATCGAACAGAATTTTTATTTATGAATAGATCTACATTTCCTAGTGAAGAAGAACAATTTCAAGCTTATAAAAATATAGCTGAATCGACTTTTGTTGATGGTATTATCATACGAACTTTAGATATAGGAGGAGACAAAAATTTGCCTTACCTTAAATTGCCAAAAGAAGATAATCCATTTTTAGGATGGAGAGCAATTCGAATCGTTTTAGATAATAAAGAAATATTACATACACAATTACGTGCTATTTTACGCGCTTCTTATTTTGGAAAACTAAGTATAATGTACCCTATGATCATCTCAGTAGAAGAAATACAAACTCTAAAATTAGAATTAAATTTCCTTAAAGATCAATTAAGCAAAGAAAAAAAAGAGTTTGATAAAAAAATTGAAGTGGGTATAATGATCGAGACACCAGCAGCAGCAATAATTGCTCATCACTTAGCTAAAGAAGTAGATTTTTTTAGCATTGGTACAAATGATTTAGTACAATATACTTTAGCTGTAGATAGAGGAAACAAACTTGTCTCACATCTATACGAACCTTTGTCACCATCTATAATTTTATTGATAAAACAAATAATAGACGCTTCTCATGCAGAAGGTAAATGGACTAGTATGTGCGGAGAAATGGCGAGTAATGAACAGACCACATCCTTACTATTAGGAATGGGATTAGATAAATTCAGCATGAATGCTACGTCAATGTCAAAAATAAAAAAAATTATTTGTAATACAAAATATAGTGATGCAAAATCTTTAGCTGAAAAAGCATTACATTATTCAACTACAAAAGACTTAAATTATCTGATTAATGATTGTGAAAAATAAAATTATTAAGTAAAACTGATTATGCTTCTAAAGCAACTAAACATTAATTAATTTATGCATAAAATAATTAAAACTACTTGTAACATCGTAAATTATAAAAATAACAAAACGTTAATAATTTTATTGATTAAACGTAATCCAATGTCACAAAATTAAAGCTTGTTGACCTATATATAATCGGGCATTTTCTCCACTTAAATATCTAAGATCACCTTGTTTTGGAATTAGATTACTATTAACATTAACTACTACTACACTTAACAAACCCTGATGCCAACGACCAAGGGGTTGTACATTTAATTGATAATAGTACCCTCGTAAACTAACATCAATAATTTGAACAGGTAAAAAATAGAGAACACTAGGATGTTTACTCATATTCATTTCCCAAGGACGAAAAAAAACCTCCACTTCACCCTGATAGCTAGGAATATAATACAACGGCAAATAATAATCACCTATAAACAATTTCGATCCACTTATCTTTCCCACTAATCTATTAGTATCTCCTAAAAATTCTAAAACAAATCTATTAGCTGGAAAACACCAAACATCTTGAGGAGTACCAATTTGCTCAATATTACCATAATTCATAATTATTATTCTATCTGCTATTTCCATAGCTTCTTCTTGATCATGAGTAACAAAAATACCGGTAAACCCTAATTCTTTATGAAGGCAACGTAACCAACGGCGTAATTCTTTACGAACCTGTACATCTAAAGCACCAAATGGTTCATCTAATAACAAAACTTTAGGATTAACAGCAAGAGCACGAGCTAAAGCAACACGCTGTTTTTGGCCACCAGATAACTGAGATGGATAACGATTAGCTAAATTTCCCAACTGTACCATTTCTAATAACTCCTTTACCCTACAACTAATAGATAATCCTTTTGGTCTTTTGGAGCGAGGCAATATTTTTATACCAAAAGCAATATTATCAAAAACTGTCATATGACGAAACAAAGCATAATGCTGAAAGACAAAACCCACCTTACGGTCACGAACATGAACATTACTAACATCTTGGCCAGCAAAGATAATAGAACCACTATCATGACCCTCCAAACCTGCAATAATACGTAATAATGTAGTCTTTCCTGAACCAGACGGACCCAATAAAGCTACCATTTGGCCAGAATGAACTTTTAATGAAATATTATTTAAAATTTGAATTTTATTAAACAATTTATTTATATTGATAATTTCAATACTCATAAAACTCTTCTAAAATATAAATTATTATAAATTACACATAATACGCCATTGTACAATTTTCTTAAAAAACAATATAAAGATCGAAATTATTGCTAATAATGAAGCAGCTGCAAATGCACCTACAATGTTATAATCTTGGTATAATAATTCTACTTGTAAAGACAAAGTACAAGTTTCGCCCCTAATTAAACCAGATATAACAGATACTGCACCAAATTCTCCAATAGCACGTGCATTTGTAAGAATTGCCCCATAAATCAAGGATAATCGAATATTAGGCAAAGTAACAAAACGAAACATTTGCCAAGATGAAGCACCTAATAATATAGCCGCTTCATCTTCTTGACTACCTTGATTCAACATCAAAGGCATAACTTCATGTATTACAAAAGGAGAAGTAACAAAAATAGTCACTAACAACATTCCAGGCCATGCGAACACTATATTCACATCACACTGATATAATAAATCACCTATAAAACTACTATTATTATAAAATAACAAATACAATAAACCAACAATAACTGGGGATAGAATAAAAGGTAAATCAATTAATATCAATAATAATTGACGACCATAAAAATTAAACCTAGTAATTAACCAAGAAAATAAAATACCAAAAATTAAATTCACTGGAACACTAATTAATGAAATAAATAATGTTAACTCAATTGCATGCAACATATCTGAATTATTTAAATTATTCCATAAAATCATCCATCCTTCTGAACAAGCAATCAAAAAAATAAAAATTACGGGCACTAATAATAAAAACACTGAAATAACCATTCCTAAACTAATCAATAAAAGCTTATGGTATTCATACTTGAAAAAAAATTTTCTATCTAAAGTAAAAAAATTAAACATCAATTACTTCTTATCCTCATACTAAAATAAGATTGCATTATATTTGCCATAAACAATAAAAATAATGAGGATGCTAAAATTACTGAAGCAATAGCACTAGCTGCAGGATAATCAAATTCTTGCAATTTAATAAAAATCATCAAAGATACAACTTCAGTCTTCCAAGCAATATTACCAGAAATAAAAATTACAGCACCAAACTCACCTAAGCTACGAATAAAAGATAAAATAATGCCCATTAAAAATGCTGGAGCTATTTCTGGGAAAATAATTTTAGAAAAAATCTGCCAATTATTTGCGCCAAGTGTTTCAGCAACTTCTTCATATTCTTGATCAAGAGAATCCAACACTGGTTCAACAGTACGTATTACAAAAGAAACGCTGGTAAAGATCATAGCTATAACTATACCTAACCAAGTATAAGAAATTTTTATACCTAATTTATCTAAAAATTCTCCATACCAACCTGTTACAGAAAATAAAGTTGATAAAGTCAAACCTGCAACAGCTGTTGGTAAAGCAAATGGTAAATCTATTAACGCATCCAATAAAAATTTTCCTGGAAAACGATAACGAATTAATATCCATGATATTAATAATCCGAATACTGCATTAAATAAAGCCGCTATAGTAGCAGATAAAAAAGTTACTTGATAAGCAACCACTAATTCTGGATCAGTTATTATCTTCCAATATTGAGATAAACTCATCTGAGCTAATTGCATTACTAATGCACTTAAAGGTAATAAAAAAATTAAACAAATAAAAAACAAACTACTACCAAAACTTATTCTAAAACAAGGAAATATAGATTTAGTTATTAAAAGCATAACAACGCCCATTTTTCAATAATTGATCTAACTCACCACCAACACTAAAATGAATATCCATAACTGTTTGCCAATTACCAAAGTAATCTTCGACTTTAAACATCCGAATTACAGGAAATCTATTCATATTTTTACGCATGAGATTAATTGAATGTACACGATAATAAAATTTAACAATGATTTCTTGTGCAGATTTACTATAAAGATAATTTAAATAGTCAATAGCAACTTCTCTAGTGCCATTTTTATCGACATTTTTATCTATCCAAGTTACTGGAAATTCAGCAAAAATACTAACTTTAGGTATAACAACTTCATAATCATTGGTCTTATATTGATTAATGATATTACATAATTCTGATTCAAAACTTATCAAAACATCTCCTTGACCGCGCTCAATAAAAGTAGTAGTAGCATTACGTCCACCAATATCAAATACTTCAACATTTTTAAGAAATTTAGACATCCAAGAACGAATTTTATTCTGATCTCCTTTAAATTTTTGAGAAATTACCCCCCATGCAGCCAAATATGCATAACGACCACTACCAGATATCTTAGGATTAGAAAAAATTAATTTTATGCCATCACGTGCTAAATCATGCCAATCATTAATATTCTTAGGATTACCTTTTCGTACTAAAAAAATCATAGTAGAATAAAATGGAGAACTGTTGTTAGGTAATCGTTTTTGCCAATCAAAAGGAATCAAACGACCACGCTCATATAAAGTTTGTACATCTATAAACTGATTATAGGTTACTACATCAGCACGAAGACCATGCAAAACGGACATAACTTGTTTAGTTGAAGCAGCATGAGATTGACGAATTAACAATTTATCATTAGGATGTTTGCGTTGCCATTCTACAACAAATTCTGAATTAAGTGCAGTAAATAATTCTCGAGAGATATCATAAGAACTATTTAATAATACTGTAGCTTCCAATTGAACGCATATACAGAATGAACAACCCATAAAAAATTGTCTTAAAAATTTATATATGAAATATCTCAAAAACATATGCTACCAAACATTTATTAAATCATCTTATAATTATTAATTTAAATACAAATATTAATAATAAACTTAAATATACTTTTAAGAACAACATTCATTAAAAGTAATACAGGATGCCAAATTTAGAACTAATAATTTATAACCAAGATTGCAAAATATTTAACTAAGTATCTAAAATATACATTAAATGACATAAAAATCATACATAACAATATTTTATGTCGAAAATATTTAACATAAAATATCAAAAAAAATCCAAAACTATCATAATATCAATAAAAATTAAATTTCAATAATTCAAATCACGTAAATTTTGGGAAAACGTGTTCTAAATCTGTTGAGAAAAATAAAATTCATATATGAAAACTAACATCAATACATACCATATTACCATTTCAATTATATAAGACACATAAATCATAAAATTTAATAATTAAATTTGGCAAAGTAATAATTAAATAACATAACATCTCTTATTCCATTAATAAAATAAAATCAAAATTACAATAAATAAGTAAATAATTTAAAACGTTATTAAAATTGAATTGAGCAATAATTTATTTATTTTAGATATTAATATAATAACATATAATAAATTTTCAAAATAAGTAACCAATGAAAATAATAAATAATAAATTATTAATAAATAAATTATTTTCTAATTAATAAAATAATAAATAATTAAAATAAATTGTAACCTGATAAATTATTAATTCAAATTCTTAAATAATTCAGTGACATATAAATATGCTACATGTATACTATATATAAAATAAAATTAAAATTATTCAATACCGATTGTTAATTTAAAATCTCATAATTGAATTTAGAATTAACACAATATATACCACCATGAAATGAATAAGGATAAGGATAATGGATTAATTGTATATTAATAAACAAAATAAAATAATAAATAAAATGAAATTTCTAATTTTTAATTAAATGTTTAAATTACCCAATAAATTCAATTCTTATTCTCATATGCATAAATCATAGTTCAATAATGAAATATTTTCATACTATTATGTAAGTTGAGGAGTTGAAATGAATCAATTAGAAAAACTAAAACAATTCAGTACTATTGTAGTAGATAGTGGAAATATAGAAGAAATCAAAAAATTTCAACCACAAGATGTCACCACCAATCCGTCTCTTATTTTAAAAACAATTAATTGCGGATCCTATCAAAAACTTTTAGAAAATGCATTAGAATTTGCAAAAAAAATAGGAGGTGACAAACGTTATCAAATAACCAATGCTGCTGATAAACTAATAGTGAATATTGGATCACATATACTAGAATATATACCAGGTCTTATTTCGACTGAAATAGATGCACGACTTTCTTTTGATTATGAAAAAACTATAAAAAAAGCTAGAAAAATAATTAAATTATATGAAGAACAAAACATCAATAGATCACGTATTCTTATTAAAATCGCAGCAACATGGGAAGGTATAAAAACTGCAGAACAATTAAAAAAAGAAAAAATAAATTGCAATTTAACACTTATTTTCTCATTTGCACAAGCACGTGCTTGTGCAGAATCTGAAGTATTTTTAATTTCTCCATTTGTTGGTCGCATCTATGATTGGTACAATCAAAAAAAACCATTTATACAATATTCAGTCGATAACGACCCTGGAGTGAAATCAATAAAAAAAATATACGACTACTATAAAAAACATCATTATCAAACTGTAATTATGGGTGCTAGTTTTCGCAAAATAGAACAGATACTAGCTTTAGCGGGATGTGATAAATTAACAATTTCTCCATTCTTTCTAAATATATTAATTAATAATAATCAAGACATCCAACAAAAACTATTCCCTACAATCAACCCAATATCTAATATTAAACCAATATTTCTTTCAGAAACTGAATTCCACCATAAACACAATAAAGATATAATGGCAGTAGAAAAACTATCTGAAGGAATACGTTTATTTACAATAGATCAAGAAAAATTAGAAATGCTTTTGGATAAGGCACTATGAAACAATTATAGGAGTACATCTCGATGAAATTAAGAAAAAAACTTGCTAATGCAATTCGTTTTTTAAGTATAGACGCAATACAAAAAGCAGAATCTGGACATCCAGGCGCACCAATGGGTATGGCTGATATCGCAGAAGTATTATGGCGAGACTATATGAACCACAATCCTAAAAACCCATTATGGTTAAATCGTGATCGTTTTGTACTTTCTAATGGACATGCATCTATGTTACTATACAGTATACTGCACCTAACAGGATACAATTTATCAATAGAAGAATTAAAAAATTTTAGACAATTAAATTCTAAAACACCCGGACACCCAGAGTTCAATCATGATGATGGAATTGAAACAACAACTGGACCGTTAGGTCAGGGAGTAGCTAATGCTGTAGGTTTAGCTATTGGAGAACACATTTTATCTTCACAATTCAATCGTGATGAATTTAACATAATAGATCATTATACCTATGTATTTTTAGGTGATGGTTGCATGATGGAAGGTATTTCACATGAGGCATGTTCTCTAGCAGGAACCATGAAACTAGGTAAACTAATAGCGTTCTACGATTCCAATGGCATTTCTATCGACGGAAAAATAAACAGATGGTTTAAAGACGATACAGAAAAGCGCTTTAAAGCATACGGTTGGCAGGTAATATCCGACATAAATGGTCACAATAGCAACGATATCAAAGCTGCAATTGAAAACGCTAGATCTGTTACAAATAAACCAACATTAATAATTTGTAAAACTATCATTGCTTTTGGGTCCCCAAAAAAAAGTGGCACTAGTAATGCACATGGCGCTCCATTAGGAAAAGAAGAAATTGCTGCTACTCGTATTGCCTTAAATTGGAAATCAGAAAGCTTTATAATACCAGATGATATTTATCAGCACTGGGATGCTAAAAAAAAGGGACAAGAAAAAGAACTTAATTGGCAATTACAATTTAACAACTACGCAAAAAAATATCCAATTCTAGCAAAAGAATTATGTCGTCGAATACAAAAAAAGTTACCTAAGGATTGGCAAAGAAAAATAAAAAAATTTATTAAATTTTTACAAGATAATCCTAAAACAATAGCTACTCGACAATCTTCGCAAAATACGTTGGAAATTCTTGGTACCATATTGCCAGAATTACTTGGCGGATCAGCAGATTTAACACCAAGTAATCTAACCACTTGGTCTAAATCCGTATCTATAACTGATAACCATGCAGGCAACTATATACACTATGGTGTAAGAGAATTCGGAATGACAGCTATAGGCAATGGCATTGCAAATTATGGGGGATTTATACCTTATACTGCAACATTTTTAACATTTATTGATTATGCACGTAACGCTGTACGCATGGCTGCATTGATGAAAAGTAGGCATATAATGATTTATACACATGACTCCATCGGCGTAGGAGAAGATGGGCCCACTCACCAACCTATAGAGCAATTAGCATCTCTCAGAATGACTCCTAATATCAATTGTTGGAGACCATGCGATCAAGTAGAAACTGCGATAGCATGGAAAAACGCAATTGAAAATTGCAAAGGACCAACTGCCCTAATACTTTCAAGACAAAATCTAAAACAACAAATGCGTAATGAAAAACAATTAGAATACATTTCCCGTGGTGGTTATATTTTGAAAGATTGTCAAACTCTTCCTGAACTTATTCTTATCGCTACAGGATCGGAAGTAGAATTAGCAGTTGAAGCTTATCAAAAATTAAAAAATGAAGGATTTAATATAAGAGTTGTATCTATGCCTTCTACGTATATCTTTGAACAACAAGACCAAATATATAAAAAAACTATACTACCTGACTCTGTGAAAGCACGCATTGCCATTGAAGCTGGAAGTACGGATTGTTGGTATAAATATGTCGGGTTAGACGGAATAATAATTGGCATGAAAACCTTTGGAAAATCTGCACCAGCAAAAAAATTATTTGAACTGTTTGGTTTTACTGTAGAAAATATAATATTAAAAGCACATAAATTATTAAAGAAATAATAATTTAAATCTAAAATTTAGTTTTAAATTAAACCATTATCCCAAAATATATTACAATGTTACATTCTATTATTAAATTAACTATACAATTAATTAAGCGACAATCAATTAGTCCAAATGACAACGGCTGTCAATCTATTTTAATCAATCGATTAAAAAATTTAGATTTTAATATAAAACAAATTAATTTCGCTGATACTTCAAATTTTTTAGCATGGAGAGGAGAAGGAGAAGGAAAAACTTTAGCATTTTCTGGGCATACAGATGTAGTTCCAAGCGGTAATATTAAAGATTGGTCCCATCCACCCTTTGGAGGATCATTGCACAAAAATATTTTATACGGACGAGGATCAATAGATATGAAAGGAGCTATAGCCTCCATGATAACAGCAACTGAAAGATTTATTTATAAATTTCCTAATCATAAAGGTAAAATCTTCTTTCTAATTACATCTGACGAAGAAGGTATAGCAAAAAACGGTACAAAAAAAATTATTCAATACCTAATAAATAATAAAAAACACATTGACTATTGTTTGATTGGAGAACCATCTAGTATTTACCAAATAGGTGACACAATTAAAAATGGACGAAGAGGTTCATTAAACGGAACTATACAAATACATGGTATACAAGGACACGTAGCCTACCCACATTTAGCCAAAAATCCCATACATTTAACAGTACCAATTTTAAATGATTTAATATCTCAAACATGGGATGCAAATAACAAAATATCTCCACCTACTACGATGCAAATCACCAATATAAATGCTGGAACAAAAACAAATAATCTAATACCTAAAGAATTAAAAATAAAACTAAATATTCGTTTTAACAATAAAACTAATGAAAATAATCTGCGTTTTCAAGTAGAAGAGATCATAAAAAAATATAATTTAAACTTTAATATTTTTTGGAATCTATCCGCTCAACCTTATTTAAGTCATAATGGTGATTTAGTAGATGCTGTAAGTAAAACAATTAAATATTACCAAAAAATTACGCCACAAATCTCAATATCAGGCGGAACTTCTGATGGAAGATTTATTTCTCAAATGCAAAATACTGAAATTGTAGAACTAGGCCTAATTAATAAAACAATTCATAAAATAAATGAATGCGTTAATGTCAATGACCTATATTCACTTAGTATGATATACCAAAGAATTATGGAACTTTTAATAATTTAATGAAACAACAACATCACCGATATACATATTTTATAAATTATATATAGATAGTTATTAAATCTACTTAAAATTGTTATATATATAAAACAATCATTAACATCATAATAATATAAATTTAATTAAATATAATTAATAATTAAAACACAAAAAATCCTCAAAAAAATCTACCTAAACACCACAACCTATTATATTAATAACTTAAATTTAAATATATTATAATAAATTAGCTTGTATTAAAGCTTGCTGTACAATTTTTTTATTTGAAAAAGATAAAGTAGTCATGGGTAATCTAAGACTATCATGTGTAATCAATCCCAAAATTTTACAAGCCCATTTTACAGGTATAGGATTAGTTTCAATAAATAATGCTTTATGTAATGATATCAAGCAATCATTAACATGACGTGCATCTATAAACTTACCTTCAGACGCTAAATTACAAATCTGTACCATCTTATTCGCAGCAACATTCGCCGTCACTGAAACAACACCTTTTCCTCCTAATTGCATAAAATCTAATGCAGTAATATCATCTCCACTCAGCAAAATAAAATCATCATTATTAACAGCGTTACGTATTTGACTAACTCTATTCAAATTACCTGTAGCTTCTTTAATACCTATAATATTTTTAATCTGGGATAAACGAGCAACTGTATGTGGTAATAAATCACAACCAGTACGCACAGGAACATTATATAAAATTTGAGGCAAATCAGTATTTTCAGCAATGGCTTTAAAATGTTGAAATAATCCTTCTTGATTTGGCCTATTATAGTATGGAGTAACACTTAAACATCCAATTACATCAGTATTGTTAAAACAACGAGTTAACGATATAGCTTCAGTAGTAGAATTAGCTCCAGTGCCCGCAATAATGGGTATTCTGCCGTCACTCATGTCAAGAATCCGCATTATAACATCAATATGCTCTTCATTAGTTAAACCTGACATTTCTCCTGTAGTACCCACTGCAACAATCGCATTAGTACCGTTAACTACGTGATAGTCAATTAATTTTTTTAAACTATTTTGATCAATGGAACCTTTTGAATCCATCGGGGTAATTAATGCAACTATACTTCCCGTAAACATCGATCATTCCTCCATCAAACAGATCTTAATTAAGATAAATATACATACAATATATTAATATAGTTATCTGCACACTGATAACTAAATATAATAATATTTACCATTTTCAATATAGACAAGAGTTGCAAATAAATTAGAATTTCTTTAACTATATTTAATTTAATAATAGACTAACATATTCGTGAAATATAACCAGATATACAAAATACAATATTACACTAAAAATAAAAAATTTTACACAAAATCAAAAATAGAACAACAAACACAAAATTATTTTATTAAAAAATAATTTTAAATAACATAATAAAAATTATGTATAATATTACATTTATTTTCTATTTATTTTACTTAAAAACTCGATTCTGTAAATTAAATAAATAAACAATATTAAAATTGTAGAAAATAAAAATTTTTTAATAAAAGAATAAAAAATATAGATTATCATTGATATTAACTTCTAATAAATAACGACCATTCTATAAAACTATCAATTATTTTAAAATCATTACTAAATTAATATGAAAATTCAGAAAATAAGCAAATTTTCAACTTATGTAAAATAAAAAATCACAATATTCATAAAAGATCATATATAATCTATACTTCTGAAACTCTTAAATTTTATAAATCATATACTAAAGAACAATATTTAACCAACCGAAATATACGATCAGTCAGTAAATTACCAAAATAAAAATAAGAAAATAACAAATACATATAAATAATATTAACAACCACAAGATTTATTGTAAAAAGAAAAATGATACGTAATATATGTTTTAAAATAGAATAACAACAAAACTTATTAATACATTTCAAACATTAAATATACTAATGAAAATTAAATATCTTTTGTAATAACATAAAATTTTAAATATTTAAAGATAAAAAATAACAAAATTTTCATAAAATTTCATTCTAATTTAAATTATTAAAATATTTATTTAGTTCCAAAAATTTTATCACCAGCATCTCCAAGACCAGGTATAATATAACCATTTTTATCTAGTTTTTGATCTATAGCAGCTAAATATAATTCAACATCTGGGTGTTGTTTTCCCAACATTGTAATACCTTCAGGAGCAGCAACTAATACCAATATTTTTATATGTTGGCAACCAGCTTGCTTTAATAAATCAATAGCAGCAATCATTGACCCTCCAGTAGCTAACATAGGATCTACAACCATAGCCATACGTTTTTCAATATTAGATACTATTTTTTTAAAGTAAGGAACTGGCTTTAAAGTACACTCATCTCTATACATTCCTAATATACTAATACGAGCACTAGGTAAATTTTCCAACACTCCATCCATCATTCCTAATCCAGCCCGCAAAATAGGAACTACAGTTATCTTTTTACCTTTAATTCTTTCTATTTTAACTATACCACACCAACCCATAATACTTACAGTTTCAGTTTCCAAATCAGAAGTTGCAACGTAAGTTAACAAACTAGCTAATTCTGAAGATAATTCTCGAAAACGTTTAGTACTAATTCCATGAACTCTCATTAAACCTAATTTATGTTTCACCAATGGATGATCAATCTCAAAAATTTTCACATCAACCTTCTCAAACTTAAATATTAACAAATAAAATTATGAGATTAAAATCTCTTTTTTTAAAATATAAAATTTATTTTAAGATAAAAATTATAAAATGACCTTATTAAATAAAACATAAAAATAACAATCTAATAAAATTGGATCACAACTAACAATTGAACAATTTACATTAATCTTTATACAATACATTATTAATGTATAAATAAAAACACAAACGAATTTTCATAAAACAACAAATATTCAAAATTATAAATTATATGAATTTAACATTCTATTTTAAAAGTTATCTACAAAAATAAAAATTAAAAACAATAAATAAATGAAATAGCCATAAAATAACTTCAGAAATTTATTTTAATAAAGTTTATACAAAATATAACCTAAAATCTAGCTCTTATTTTATAATTACTGTAATAAACCTAAAAATATGCATTACATATAAACTAATTAATATTTTAATTGTATTAAACTTCACTCTAATATTTAAATAAAACTATCCTAATTTTAATAAAAGAAACTATTATCCACAATGCATTTTTTTGATTAAAAAATCAATTAATGGATGAAATCCTTCACTTAATTTCAAATTAGTAAATATCCAAGGGAGATTAGAACGCATCTTATTAGTATCTCTCGCCATAATCTTTAAAGATGCTCCTACATGATCAGCCAAATCAATTTTATTGATAACTAAAAAATCAGAACAAGTAATACCTGGACCTCCTTTACGAGGAATTTTTTCACCCCCAGATACATCAATAACACATATATTTAAGTCTACTAATTCAGGACTGAAACTAGCACTAAGATTATCACCTCCACTCTCTATAAAAATAATATCCAAATTTTCAAATTTACGTATTAATTCTTCAATAGCTGTAAAATTCATTGAAGCATCTTCACGAATAGCAGTATGTGGACAACAACCGGTTTCAATACCAATAATACGATTTTCGTCTAAAGCACCAGCTTTAATTAAAATCTGTTGATCTTCTTTGGAATAAATATCATTAGTAATTACTGCTAATTGATAAAAATCACGCATAGATCTACATAATACCTCAAGCAAAGCAGTTTTCCCAGAGCCAACAGGACCACTAATACCCACACGAAACGGATTGTTATAATGTCTAATCAATTTCAAAATAACCCTCATTATACACATAAAAATAAAATTAAAATTAAGAACGAAACAAACGAAATTTTTGAATTTCATGATAAGAAGAAGCAATAGACTGTAATGGAAAACTACTACCTAACTCATCATCCGTCAATAAATTTGCATTTTGCCATGCATCAGGTAACAATTTGAAAGAATTCATTAAAAATTTTTGAGCACTAACCTGGCCAAATGGAATTAATTTTAATCCAGCTGTAACTAGATTTTCTATAAAAACATAAGCGTAACCCATAGCTAATGCATTCAAAGGAATCTTCCATCTACATCCTAGCCAAGATATGGAAGCAAGAATACTATTTTGACACGATAATAACCAACACTCCTCTAATTCAAATGATAAATGAGTAATCAATCTGACTAAAGCTCGTCCCCTTTCTTTTTCTTCCATACGTAATTCAAAAGTTTCACGAAATGATAAAAGTTGATCAACATAAAATAATAATCGCCTATGATCATTATTTTGAATACAAAAATACATACGTTTAAGCATCGGCCAATCTAAATAAGTTAATTGTTCATTAATAATACAAGTTTGCCAGAATTCAAATTCACTTGTAGAATTTAACCAACCAAGTTTAACTGCAGACTCTAATCCTTGAGAATATGCAAAACCTCCAGAAGGAAAGAAAGAGCTAGTTAACTGCATTAAATGTAATAAAGAACAATTATCAATTTTATTCATAAAATTTTGTTAAAATACTAATTAATCTATCTTTCAAATATAAAATGTTATATAAACGGATACTTAAAGCATTAAAATACTATAAAATTAAAAAAATTTAAGTAAAAACAATTTAGGATACACAGCATAATAAAATTAAAAAATGAAATAACGTTGCGTCATAGGTAATGTAATTGATGGATCACAAGTTAATAACTTACCATCTGCACGAACTTCATAGGTTTGAGAATCAACTTCAATAAACGGTTGGCAATTATTATGAATCATACTATTCTTGTTTATAGAGCGACAGCAATATGCTTTTCCAATTAAACTGTTTAACTTAAGATTATCAACTAAATCACCATTACTGTAGGCTATTTGAGATAAAAAAGTCATACGTACCGACTGTTTGGCTTTACCTAATCCTCCAAACATTAACTGATAACACAATGGTTGAGATACAGAAATAGAAGCATTAGGATCTCCTATCAAAGAAGAAATAATTATGCCTCCCTTAATAACCAAATCTGGTTTTACCCCAAAAAACTCTGGAGACCATAATACTAAATCTGCTAATTTACCTACTTCAATAGAACCAACCTCATGGGAAATACCATGAGAAATAGCAGGATTAATAGTATACTTAGCAATATAACGTTTTACACGAAAATTATCATTAAAAGCGATATCCTGTTCTAAAAACCCACGCTGTAATTTCATTTTATGAGCTGTTTGCCAGGTACGCATTATCACCTCACCAACTCGACCCATAGCTTGTGAATCAGAAGATAGCATAGAAAAAGCCCCTAAATCATGTAATATATCCTCAGCCGCAATAGTTTCTCTTCGAATACGAGACTCTGCAAACGCTACATCTTCTGGAAGACTAGAATCAAGATGGTGGCAAGCCATTAACATATCTAGATGTTCATCAATTGTATTAATAGTATAAGGCATAGTAGGAGTAGTTGATGAAGGTAAAATATTTTCAACACCACAAACTTTAATAATATCCGGAGAATGACCACCTCCAGCTCCTTCAGCGTGATAAGCGTGTATAGTTCTACCTTTAATAGCAGCAAGTGTATCTTCGATAAATCCAGATTCATTCAAAGTATCTGTATGAATTGCTACTTGAATATCAAAACGATCTGCAACATCCAAGCAACAATCAATTGCTGCTGGAGTAGCACCCCAGTCCTCATGTAACTTTAACCCAATAGCTCCATGATATACCTGTTCTTCTAATCCAAGTGGTAGAGAAGAACTACCTTTACCCAAAAATCCAATATTCACTGGCAGCACATCAGCAGCTTGCAACATACGTTTCAAATACCAAGGTCCGGGAGTACAAGTTGTCGCATTAGTTCCTGTAGCAGGACCAGTACCTCCACCAATCATAGTAGTAATCCCAGAACAAATTGCTTCATCTATTTGCTGAGGACAAATAAAATGTACATGAGAATCAACACCTCCAGCTGTAATAATTTTACCTTCTGCAGCTACAACCTCAGTACATGGACCAATCGGAATAGTAACATTTGACTGTATATTTGGATTTCCAGCTTTACCAATAAGAAAAATACGAGAATCTTTAATACCTATATCAGCTTTTACTATACCCCAATAATCAATAATTAATGCATTAGTTAATACTAAATCAACACACTTACCAGATACCATTTGACTCTGCCCCATTCCATCGCGAATAACTTTGCCTCCACCAAATTTTACTTCTTCCCCGTAACAAGTAAAATCTTTTTCAACTTGCACCCATAAATCAGTATCAGCTAATCTCACACTGTCTCCTACAGTAGGCCCAAACATTTCAGCATATGCACGACGAGTCATTATACTCACATTTATTACTCCTTTATAATAATTTACCCATTATTAAACCACAAAAACCATATACTTTACGCCTGCCTGTATAATTCACAAGATACACATCTCTTAATTGTCCTGGTTCAAAACGCACTGATGTTCCTGAGGGTATATCTAATCTAAAACCAATAGTAACTACACGATTAAACTTTAAAGCAGAATTAACTTCATAAAAATGAAAATGAGAACCAACTTGAATCGAACGATCTCCATGATTTGCTACTGTAATCGAAATACGATTATGTTTCATATTCAACATTATATTTCCCTCAAGAAGATGCATTTCACCAGGAATCATTATTCAATTCTCATTTATATTATAAATCCATTTAAATAATTGGTTGATGTATAGTAATTAACTTTGTTCCATCACAAAAAGTAGCTTCTATTTGTATAAACTTAATCATCTCTGGCACTCCTTCCAGAACTTCTTCCCTGGTTAATATACGTTTACCTAAACTCATCAGTTCTGCAACATTCTGTCCATCACGAGCACCTTCTAAAACAGCAGCACTAATAAAAGCTATAGCTTCTGGATAATTTAACTTTAAACCTCGTGCGCGACGTCTTTCAGCTACAATTGCTGCTGTAAATAATAACAATTTATCTTTCTCACGTGCTAATAAATGCATAATAATCCAACTATCCTTTTTCAAGTTAACCAAATACGCGGAGGAACAGCTTTACAACCAATAATTGAAGGACGTATTATACCCCACATACAACGTAATATTCTATTTACAACACGATTATCATTATCCAATAATCTTACAACCAACAAATCATCTAAAAGAGTGGCACCAAAAAAACTAATATTACTACTCTGTAAATAAGATCTCACTTCGTCAAGCATAAATTGATTTACCGGTATAGCAAAAAATGTAGAACTTATCTGATGTCCACCTAATTTCTTTAAAGAATACTGATTAATTTTTAATTTATCTCGTAAACCAACATGATTAGGCAAATTAATACATAAATTATTAATTAACGTACACCCCTCAAAAACTTCTTGTAATGCGGGAAAACCAAAACATAATGAATCAAAACCAATAAGACGAGAGGAGTATGCCAAAAAGAAAATAGTATTTATAATCACTTTAGATTTAGGAAAAAAAATACTACAAGAAGGTAGCCATTCCAATGTACTATTACTACCAATAATAAAACGTTGATTTATTACAACATGTGACTTCGCACTTCGATAAAATTTATTAGCACTTGGCATTGTTAAGAGTACCCTTGTAGAAGAAAACAAATTAACATCAAGAACCAATCTATCACCTCCAACTAATCCTCCGGGAGGATGCAATAAATAAACATGTGGAAGACTATCACCCTCAGGATAAAACGGCCTTTGTATCAAAAATGGTCCACAATGTTTATATTTAACAAGAACCGTTCGCCCATTAGAAAAACCAAAACCTAATTCTAATGTACCTAACCATTCAGAAAAATCACGCATATGCTTATAACTATTTACTAATAAAATACAAAGGTATTAATATATTTTCAAACAATTTCTACAAATCATATTTAATTTTATTTTTAAATATGTCTAAAACAAAACCATCACATATTTCATGATGTACTCCAATTTTATTAAATAAAAACAACAACATTAATTACAATAATAACATATAAATTTTATATAATTTCAAATGCTTTATTATTCCCATTCAATAGTAGATGGAGGTTTACTAGAAATATCATAAACTACACGAGAAATACCTTTAATTTCATTGATAATTCTATTAGAAACTACAGTAAGGAAATCATTAGGCAAATAAGTATACTGTGAAGTCATAAAATCAATACTATTCACAGCCCTTAAAGCAATTACCCATCCATATTGACGATTATCACCCATTATTCCTACTGAACGTACTGATAAAAAAACAGCAAAAGCTTGACTAACTTTATAATATAAATTTGATTTCTTCAATTCCTCAATAAAAATTGAATCGGCTTGACGTAACAAATCACAATATTCTTTCTTTACCTCACCTATTATTCTAACACCAAATCCTGGTCCAGGAAAAGGATGCCTATAAAGCACATAATCAGGCAAACCAATTTTTAATCCTATATCCCGAACTTCATCTTTAAAAAAATACTTTATAGGTTCAATTAATCCAAATGTCATATCTTTAGGTAAACCGATAACATTATGATGTGATTTGATATTAGAAATTTGAATATTATTTGATTGAGTAGATTCAATAACATCTGAACAAATAGTGCCTTGAGCCAACCACTTTACATTGCCTAAAAATTGCATTTGCTCTTTAAAAATTTCTATGAATACTCTTCCAATAATTTTACGCTTTTCTTCTGGATCTAATACACCAACAAGAGCATTGAAAAATCTTTCTGCTTCTGAAAGACAAATAATATTTATATTATAATCCTTGCAAAACATCTTAATAATTTCATATTCTTCGTCTAAACGCAACAGCCCATTATCAACAAATAAACAAATCAATTTTTCCCCAATTGCACGATGCAATAATAAAGCAGTAACTGAAGAATCAACACCACCAGACCATCCAAGAACAACTTGATCATAACCTACCAATTTACGTATATTCAAAAGTATATCTTCTACAACTAAATTCAATTTTAATGTAGGTTTACATTGACAGATATCAATAACAAATCTTTTTAAGATACGACGTCCCTGTATAGTATGGGTAACTTCTGGATGAAATTGAACTCCATACAAAGAACGCTGCTCATCAACTATAATTGCTGTAGGACAATTCGTAGTGGCAGCAAGAATAATAAAATCTGGTGGAAGAACAGATACCGTATCATTATGACTCATCCATACTTCTAATATTGGATTACCTTTTTTATCTATAAGATCAAAAATGTTATTAATCAATAAATTATCATTTTTAATTATATTAACTTTTATAGAACCAAATTCACGTTGTAAATTATTTGTTTGAACTTTACCTCCTAGTTGAACAACCATTGTTTGCATTCCATAACATATTCCTAATACTGGAATATTATGACAAAACACACACGCGGGAGCTCTTGAACTATGTACGTACATAGCTGTTTCCGGCCCTCCTGAAAGAATAATACCGCTAGGATGAAAATTCTTTATTTGCAATTCAGTCACATTCCATGGCCATATTTCACAATATACACCAAGCTCCCGAATTATTTTAGCTATCAAACGAACATATTGTGAACCAAAATCTAGGATCAAAATACGACCCTTATAAAAATTAAAATTACACATATCTAAATAATAACGATCTAAACTCAGTTATATAAATATATTTTATCTTGTCTATCCAAGACGATAATTAGGTGATTCTTTTGTAATAACAACATCATGAACATGACTCTCTCTAATACCAGCATTACTAATACGAACAAATTTACTTTTGGCACGAAGATCATCAATAGTCTTACAACCCATTAAGCCCATACAAGAACGCACGCCTCCCATAAGTTGATGAACCACCTCTTTTAAAGATCCTGTATATGGTACTCTACCTTCAATACCCTCTGGTACTAATTTACGTACAGATTCATTACTACTAAAATATCTATCTACATAACCATCAGACATAGCAGATAAAGAACCCATGCCTCTATAAGTTTTAAAAGACCTACCCTGATAAAACTCCATTTGTCCTGGAGATTCTTTAGTACCAGCAAATAACGAACCTAACATCACACAAGCTGCACCGGCACCTATAGCTTTAGCAATATCTCCAGAAAATCTAATACCTCCATCTGCAATAATTGGAATATCGATATCCTTCAAAGCTTCTGCTACATCTAAAATAGCAGTAATTTGAGGAATACCAACTCCCGTAACAATACGGGTGGTACAAATCGAGCCAGGACCAATACCTACCTTGACGGCATCTACACCAGCTCTTACTAATGCAAGAGCTCCTTTACCAGTTACTACATTACCACCTATGATAGGTAAATTAGGATATTTGATACGAATATCTTTAACAAACTGTAATACTAACTTAGAATGACCATGAGAGGAATCAATTAACAATACATCAACATCAGCTGCAACTAATTTATCGATTTGATACTCAGTAGTAGCAACATTTACACCAACTGCTGCTCCGACACATAACCTACCTTCCATATCCTTACAGGCATTAGGTTTACGTTCAGCCTTCTCAAAATCCTTAGCTGTAACCATACCTACTAAATGAAAATTATTATCTACTATCAATGCTTTTTCTACACGTTTTTCATGCATTTTATTTATAACAACTTCACGAGATTCTCCTTCTTGAACGGTCACTAACTTATCTTTAGTAGTCATCGCCTCTGATACTAACATATTTAAATTATTTATAAAACGAATATCACGACCGGTTATAATACCTACCAATTGTTTTTTTCCAATTATCACTGGATATCCACCAAATCCATTACGAAGAGTTAATTCTTTTACTTGTAGTAATGTAGTATTAGGACTGACACATTGAGGATTAGTAACTATACCACTTTCATAACGTTTCACACGAATAACTTCTTTAACTTGACGTTCAACAGACATATTTTTATGAATAAAACCAATACCCCCTTCTTGCGCTAAAGCAATAGCTAAATGAGATTCAGTAACTGTATCCATAGCTGAAGATAACACGGGAATATTAAGAACAATCTTTTTAGTTAATCGACTGCTAAGATTTACCATACTAGGTAATACAGCAGAAGATCTAGGTACAAGCAGTACATCATCAAAAGTTAAAGCTTCTTTTAAGATACGCGACATAATTAAAATTTATTAAAATAATTACAAATTTTACTCGATTAATAAAATTATGATGAAAATACAATTTTAGATTATAACACTTAATCTAAAAAAAACAAATCTACAGTTTGTAGCACTAGGATTCAAAACAAAAAAATCTATATATAATTCTAACCTAAAATATTAGGTTGTATATTCACAAAACATAATTTAAATTTCTTAATAAATATTATAAAATAAAATATTACATGACAGGATATTGTATAATATGATGTAAATTGAATAAATTTAATCAAATAAAGCTTAAATAACTACAACATTTAATATTTTAACAATAATAGACTGTAATTACATTAAATTATAGAATATTATTAGGTACTAACAACTAACAACATATGTACATTTTAAATGAACATGTAATTTAAGAATTATAAATTTTAGTTATAATCAACAAACTGACATATTTAAAAATAGCACAAATATTTTAACTGACTAAAATAACATTCAAGATAGCAGTATAAATATAAAATAAATCTAATAAACAAATTAGCCAATATTATTATTTTATTTTTACTAAAAATATTTACGGTACCTTTTGTCTATTACCAAAATAGGAAATAGAAACATAATGATACTATCGTCGTATTGTATAAAATAAAATTATTAATTAAACAGGAAAATCTATGGATAAATGTTATCACTCAGAATTTGATGTGTCCAATAATACATCAAAACAAGTATTATGCGATATCAATATCCCAACAGATATCGTGTTAATTGGAGCAGGAATAATGAGCGCAACATTAGGTATTTTTTTAAAAATACTTGAACCAAAATTTACTATTAAAATATACGAAAAATTAGCAAAAGGAGCACAGGAAAGTTCCAACGTATGGAATAATGCGGGAACCGGTCATGCGGCTTTTTGCGAATTAAACTACACAAAAGAAAAAGAAGACGGATCAATAGATATTGATAAAGCAATAGAAATAAGTGAATCGTTTGAAATATCTCGACAATTTTGGGCATATCTAGTAAAACAAAAAATTCTTAATAACCCTAAATCTTTTATCAACAATATACCACACATGAGTATAGTTTGGGGTAAAAAGAATATTAATTTTTTACAAAATAGATTTCAAAAACTACAAAATAGCATCTTATTTAAAGGAATGTATTATTCAGAAAAACACCAAAAAATCAACGAATGGGCTCCGTTAATTATAAATGGACGCAATCCCAATCAAAAAATAGCCGCAACCTATATGAAAACAGGTACTGATGTAAATTTTGAAGAAATTACTCAACAAATATTAAATAAATTACAAGGATATAACAACGTTAAAATCTATTATAAAAATAAAATAACCAAAATAAAAAAAGATAATAATGACACCTGGACTTTAAGTACAAGTAATAATAAACACAAAAAAATACATGCGCGTTATATATTTATTGGAGCGGGAGGAGCTTCTTTAAAACTTTTACAAACAACAGGAATAAAAAAAATTAACAAATATGCAGGTTTTCCTGTAGGAGGTCAATTTTTAGTTACAAATAACCAAACGATTGTACATAAACATTTAGCAAAAGTATATACTCAATCTCCTACAAACACTCCTCCAATGTCAGCACCTCATATGGATACAAGAATCATTAATGGGGAAAAAATGCTACTATTCGGACCATTTGCTACTTTTAACAGTAAATTTCTTAAATATGGTTCCTGGTTGGATCTATTTTATTCTTTAAACCGATATAATTTGCTACCATTATTAGAAGCAGGGTACGATAATTTTAAATTAATTAAATACCTGATTAATCAATTAATGATGACCAAAAAGGATAAAATTAATGCTCTTAAAGAATTTTATCCAAAAGCTGAATTGAAAGATTGGAAATTAATACAAGCTGGACAACGTGTACAAATAATTAAAAAAAACAAAAATAAAAGAGCCTCCTTACAATTTGGTACTGAATTAATTAGTTCTTCGGATAATACTTTAATTGCATTACTTGGAGCTTCCCCAGGAGCGTCTACTGCAGCATCTATATCGTTAGAAATAATTAACAAAATGTTTCAACAATCTACAAATACCACATCATGGAACAATAAATTAAAAATAATCATACCCTCCTATAATCAAAAACTTGACGGTAATGAAATTCTAACAAATGAAATACGTCAGTATGTGTGTTCTATTTTAGAACTAACAAATATCAAAATAAATTTAAATGATAGCAAATAAAATCAACTATTTGTAAAATTTATATTCTCAAATTTAATGTAATTTCCCCAAAGAAGAAGAACGATCTATTTCATTAAATATAATTTTAATAGCTGCACCCTTTATACGTAATAAACGAATAAAATAATTAATTACATAACGTTTATAATGATGGGTTAAATATTTAACTCTAATACCATGAATCACTATAATAAGAGGGTCGCGACCACCCATATGAACATATTTTAATTGAATAGGTTTACCGCGTACTAATGGAGGTTTATGTATATCAACAGCATTTTGCATTAACTTATTCAAATAAGCAGTACCGATATGTTTAAAAGAAGATTGATATACATCAAAAACAGAACACATGACATCATCAATACCAATATTATTTAATGCAGAAATAAAATGTATTTGAACAAAATTAATAAAGTTAATACGATGATTTATAATATTCTTTATTTTTTCTCGCATGCCAACTAATATAGAGTCCCATTTGTTTACAACAATCACTAATGACTTATTTTGATTAAGAATAAAACGCAATAAAGATAAATCTTGATCAACAATTCCATCGTTAGCGTCTAAAATAAATAATATAACGTTAACATTTTTAATAACTTGTAAAGTTCTTCTAATAAAAAACTTCTCCATTTTATCTAATATTTTACTTCTTTTACGCACCCCAGGAGTATCAACTAAAATGTAATGACAACCATTATAAATCATAGATGTATGTACACAATCGCGTGTAGTACCTGGAATATCACATACTAACATTCTTTTTTTATTTAAAATACAATTTACAAGGGTAGATTTACCAACATTAGGTCTACCAACAATAGCTAATTTAATTGGAAGGAGATGAGATCTTAAAAACAACTCTTTATTGTTTGATATAACTTCTTTTCTTTCTTTATTATAAATAATCTTTGACTTAATTTTAGTATAAGAAAAATTAATATTTATAACAGATATTATCTGTTTTAATAAATTTTTAATACCAAAACCAGAAGAAGCAGACACAGGAACAATCTGTGCAATACCAAGACCACGAAAACTATCTATAACAAAACTGTCATTAACATGATCTACTTTATTAATAACTAAAATTATATATTTTTTAAATTGACATAGATACTTAACAATATTTCTATCTTCATCTATCAATCCTGTATAAAAATCTACAATAAACAAAATTAAATGTGCTTCTTTAACAACCATAAATGATTGTTCAACTATACAAGAACTAATCTTACAACTTGATTTTTTACTAATACCTCCAGTATCAACAAAAATAAAATGATATCCACACCACTTGACATCACCATACTTAAGATCACGAGTTAAACCAAAATAATCTGCAACTAATGCATCCTGCGTACGTGTTAAACGATTAAATAATAAAGATTTACCAACATTTAATCGACCAATTAACGGTATAAGAAAAGTCATAACTACATCAAATCACGTATATTATTTAATGACATAAACTCAATATAAAATTTAATCAAAATTATCTGTAACCATATACAAAAACACAGAAATTCTACAATTTTTTAATAGCACTATTAATATATTATCTGCAACAAGCACAAGACGACTACTTTTTCTAAAAGAACTAATTTTTTTCTGAAAAGCAATATTACCATTGTTCATATTTATTAAATACACAAAACCTTTTCTATCTCCCACAAACAAATAATTATCATTATATACTACTGGAGCAGTTAAATGTTTATATAGAAAAAAATCCTGTTTCCATAAAATTTTACCATTATGTGCATCAACAGCAATAACTTGATCATCTTGATCTATTATATATAATATATAACCAATTGTTATGATATTTTTTATTCCATCTATTTTAGAACGCCAAATTATTTGACCAGAATCAACATCTAATGCAACTAATCTACTATTGTAAGCCTGGGCATAAATAGTATTACCAATTACTATAGGCGTTAATTGAATAGCATTTAAGAAAAAAAATTCTTTTGACTTATATATATCGAAAATTTTTTGTTCCCAAAGTATTTTACCTTCATTAACTAATATAGCATTGATTATACCATTATCATTAGCAATTATAGCAACATCAGATACTATAATAGGGTTAGCTTTACTTCGAAAACTAAACAAAGGAAGACTGAAACTTATACTCCATCTAATAGAACCATCATATTTATTTAATGCTTGCAATATACCGACACAAGTATTAATTAATAATAGATCTCCACTAATAACTGGTGAAGATAAAACCCCTCCAGCAACTCTCACCTCCCAAAGAACTTTACCAGTTTTTGCACATATTGCATATATTCGAGATAATTCACTTCCGATATAAAGAATATCATCTGAAATTATTAAACCTCCAGACAACAAAACAGAAAAATTACATAATTGCATTTTTTTGGAAACTGATAAATTAATCGACCAAATAACATGTCCATTATAAATATTTATTTTTTTTATTATACCACGACGACTAGCTACAAAAAGATTTGCATCCTGCGAAATAAAATATAAATCAGAACAATGTTTAACAAAATTAAAATCTGGTGACATTTCCCACAATTTGGTCAATTTTAACTGATGATCTACAGTTTGTGGAAATGTCTCTATCATACCTTGTTCACGAATACAAGATAGACAATCCCCAGAAAAAAAAAACACTAAATACAATGTCAAATATAAAAAAATAAACAATTACACATCCATTTCATTTAATAAACCATTCAAAATTATGTCAACTACTCAAAATTTATAATTTAAATATTGATCTTAAACGTATCATAAGATCATTTTCTTCTAATATTTCTTGCTCGCCAGAATCTAAATTCTTAATAAGAATACTATTAATCAAACATTCCTTTTCACCTACAACCAAAGCAACACGAGCTCCCAATTTATTAGCACGACTAAATTGTTTCTTTAAACTTCCTCCACCATGATTAACTATTATGCGTAAAGAAGGCAAAGTATCCCTAATACTTTCAGCTAACAATATTACTTTAACTTTCATTAATTCATTCAGAGACATTAAATATATATCTAATCGAGAAAATACATTCATGACGGGAATGGCCTTAACCTTACTTAGTAATAAAAATAGCCTTTCCAATCCTAAAGCAAAACCTATAGCAGGAGTTTTTTTACCACCTAACTGTTCTACTAAAGCATCATAACGCCCTCCTGCACATACAGTTTCATGAGAACCTAAACTATCAGTAATCCATTCAAAAACTGTATTATTATAATAATCTAAACCACGCACCAAACGAGGATTAATTTTATATTTTATATCAGTGAAATCTAATAATTGACATAATTTAGAAAAATGAATCCGCGAATTTTCATCTAAATAATCTAAAAGTGATGGAGCATCATTAAGTAAATTTCGTAAATTAATATTTTTCGTATCTAATAAACGTATAGGATTAGAATAAAAACAACGCAAAGCATCACTATCAAGATTATTTAAATATGGCGTCAAAAAATCAACTAATAGCTTACGATAAAAAAATCTAGTTTTTAAAGAACCAATAGAATTTAACTCTAAAGATACATGATCATCAATCCCTAATATACGCCACCAACGATAAGTCATCATAATCAATTCAAAATCAATATCAGGTCCTTGTTGGCCAAAAACTTCAACATTTAATTGATGGAATTGACGATAACGCCCCAATTGCGGACGTTCATATCGAAACATTGGACCTATATACCACAGACGCTGTTCTCTATTTAAAAATAAACCATGCTCTATTCCCGCACGTACACACCCAGCTGTTCCTTCAGGACGTAATGTTAAACTAATACCATTACGGTCTAAAAAACTATACATTTCCTTTGTTACTACATCCGTTCCTTCACCTATAGCACGATTAAATAAAGAAGTCTGCTCTAAAATAGGTAACCTAATTTCGTTATAACCATAAGTAATTAAAATATCTTTAATAGTATCCTCAATATATCGCCATAAAAACGTATCTTTTGGTAAACAATCATACATTCCTCGTATCGATCTAATTATGTCATTAGTTATCATATTTGCACATTTCTTATATTCAAGATATTATTCTATTACACGAGTTTTAATAATATTCCGTTCTTCTATTAACTTTGCTTTTTTTCGAATTTGAATCTCTAGTTGATCAATTAAGGATGCATTATCAAAACGTTGCTTTTGTCGCACCCCATCTTCATAAAAAGCACTAGTATCACGACCACCTGCCACCCCAATAGTAGAAAGCATTGCTTCTCCAGGACCATTAACAACACAACCAATAATTGAAATATCCATTGGAGTTATAACATCTTGCAATTTTTCTTCAAGAACATTCACTGTCTTTATAACATCAAATTCTTGACGAGAACAAGTTGGACATGCAATAAAATTAATACCTCGTGAACGAATACGTAATGATCTAAGTATATCATAAGCAACCTTTACTTCTTCCATAGGATCAGCAGCTAATGATATTCTTAAAGTATCTCCGATACCCTCCATTAATAATAATCCTAAAGCAATTGAAGATTTCACAGTTCCACTACGAAAACCGCCCGCCTCAGTTAATCCTAAATGCAGTGGCTGATCAATTTCAGTAGCTAACCTTCTATACGCTTCTATAGTCAAAAACACATCAGTTGACTTAATACTTACCTTAAATTGATCAAAATTTAATTTATCTAAAATATCAACATGACGCATAGCAGATGCCAATAAAGCATCTAATGTAGGTCCTGCAAATTTTTTTTGCAAATCTCTTTCAAGTGAACCAGCATTTACACCAATACGTATTGGAATATTTCTATCTTTTGCAGATTCTACTACCGAACTAATACGAGTTATATTACCAATATTACCCGGATTAATTCGCAAACAATCCGCTCCATATTCAGCTACTTTTAATGCAATACGATAATCAAAATGAATATCCGCTATCAAAGGTACCGTAACTTGTTGTTTAATAATTTTAAAGGCTTCTGCCGCCTCCAAAGTAGGTACTGCAATGCGTACAATATCAACTCCTAAACTTTCTAACGTACGAATCTGTCTTATAGTAGATTCAATATCTGTAGTACAAGTATTCAACATTGATTGTACAGTTATAGGAGCTCCACCACCAATTGGAACTTTACCAACATAAATTCGTTTTGATTTCCTTCGAGCAATATTTAAAAATTTCTGCATTATTTATTCACATTAATTAATTAAAATAACATTCATGCGATCTCAAACAAAAGAACTCAAACTTCCTCTCAAATGACAACAAATTACCTATAAATATTTACTTATTATTCTTTATTATTCTTAAAATAATCAAAAAATTGCTCATGATTATTAATAATATTATTCTGTTGATTTACCTGATAAATATGCCATAAATAAATAAATACCAATCCAATAAATATAAAAAAAATAGACCAAATAATCCGTATTAACCAACGATATTTGAACAAACCTATTTTTTCTGAAGAAACAATACGATGCTTCATCAGCTTTAAAGACATAATCGGTGTTTTCTGATGAGATAACATACACATTATCTCTTTTTCAGAAATATGCACTAATTTAGCATAGGAACGAATATATCCATGAAAAAATATTAATGCAACATTTGGATGAACATAATTTTTCTCAATTCCTCTAATAGTAGAAATCTTTAAATACAATCTATCAGCAACAGCCTGCTGACTTAGACCCATACTCTCACGAGCATTTCGTAAACGTTCTCCTACATTAATTATTTCCTGTTTTTGATTATTATCGTACTGCATCAACTACTCTATTAATTATTACCTGATTGTAGCAACAAAAAAATAATTTTTATGAAATAAAATACTTCAAAATAAGTAACCTACAACTAGATTTACAATAGCTAAATAAAATAACTATTTAATTACAACGCAATTTTACAAAAACGAAATAAAATCAACAAAAACTACTATTACAGAAACAAATACTAAAAAATAATAACTAATAATATTTACAATCTGATACACCGGAATCATACGTAACTTTCCTGTCAATTGCCCACAAGCTGCATTAATATCAATGCCTCTAATCTTACGAATAACAGCAACTAAACCATATCCAATCAAAATTTTAGCAAAACGATTAATACGCGAAATAGAACTACACGTATAAGAAATGCCTGGAACATTATTCCATGGGATCAAATTAATTTTACAAGGAATATTTAATAAACGATTCGCCAATTCATGCGCATGTTTCACGCAATCGTTAACGCGATTTAACATAACATATTCTATCATAATTTTACCATGAGCAGCTTTAGATTTAAATAAATAACGACGAACAGATAACAAAAGATCATTAATGTTGTATTTATCATTAACAGGCATAAGTTTACTACGTATCACGTCATTAGGTGCATGAAGAGAAATAGCTAAAGCTACATCAATCATATTAATAAATTTGTCCAACCCAGATACTACACCAGAAGTAGAAACAACTACATGTCTCTTAGATAAACCAAAGCCAAAAGCATCTAACATAATTTCTATAGCTGAAGCAACATTATTAATATTTAATAAAGGCTCTCCCATACCCATAAAAACTACATTAGTTATAGAAGAACGACAAATAATTTTCTTATCCTTAATCATCTTACCTATATTCCATAATTGACCAACAATTTCTGATACAAGCAAATTACGATTGAACCCTTGTTTACCTGTAGAACAAAAACTACATCGCAATTTACATCCAACTTGAGAAGAAATACACAGAGTTAAACGATTAACTTCAGGAATTAAAACCGTCTCAACTTGTTGCGTTCCAACTCGCATTATCCATTTCAAAGTTCCATCAGAAGAACAATATCCCTCAATAACATCAGGAGGACGAATTTCAGCAATCATTTTTAATTTATCACGTAAAGATTTTTTGATATTAATCATTATATCAAAATCATCACAATAATAATGGTAAATCCATTTCATTATTTGATTAACTCGAAAAGATTGTTCTCCTAAAGTCACTAAAAAAGAATGTAACTTTTCACGATTCAAATCAAGTAAATTAACTTTTTTTTTAATAAAAATCATTAAAATAAACTTTAAAATTAACCAATTAATATATTTTACTATCAATTACGAGTATAAATTTCAATGTCACTAAAAAAATAAGAAATTTCTCGTACAGCAGAATCTTTAGAATCAGAACCATGCACTATGTTTCGCATTATATTATCAGCAAAATCAGCACGCAAAGTACCAAGAGATGCATTAGCTGGATCTGTATTACCTATTATCTTTCGATAACGACTTATAATATCTTCTCCTTCTAAAACTTGTACCAGTAACGGACCAGAAATCATAAAATTAATTAAATTATTGAAAAAACTCTTATATTTATGTTCGAAGTAAAAATATTCAGCCTGTTTTAAAGTTAGCCATATCATTTTAAAAGCAACAATGACAAAATTATTATCTTCTAAACGACTAATGATCTTACCAACAATGTTTTTAGAAAATGCATCAGGTTTAATAATAGAAAAAGTACGTTCTATTTTCATATTCATCTACATACCTCATTTAAACACTCAAAACTACAAAAAATAAATATTGCATTTTAATTAAACATACTCTTGTCTAAAATAACTAAATCATAATAAACAATTCTAATAATTCCAAAATAACACTCATAATATAGCCAAATTCAATATTTATAATCTATTACTAATCTTTAACGAATAAAACTATTATATTAAAGGATGACTAGTTTTAAATTAAAATAAATATTCAAAAACATAACAATCCAAATAGATAGTTTGGCCAATACATATATATCAGTCAAGAACTAACTACAATTAAAATCATATTAAATAACTAAAACTTAAACATTCAGTTATTTAACAAATCAAAAAAAATTTATTTAAAATTATCTTACATAATAATTTTAAATAAATAAATTTAAACTATTAACTTCACGTAAACTAGCAACAGCATTTTTTATATGTTGGATTGCATAATCTATATCTTCTTTTGTAGTAAATCTTCCTAACGAAATTCTAATTGAACTAGAAGCTAAACTATCGCTTAATCCTAATGCTTTTAATACATAAGAAGGTTCAAGGTTACTAGAAATACAAGCAGAACCAGACGAGACTGCAATATCTTTCAAAGTTGCAATTAATGAATGACCATCAAACTGAGAAAAACTAATATTTAATAAAGTCGGAATCATATACTGTAAATTCCCGTTCAATGTTATACCATCAATTTTTCGAAGCTCTTTCCATAAACAATTTTGTAATTTACGCAAACGAGTTGTCTCAACCATCATTTCATTCAATAAAATATGGCATGCTTCACCCATGCCTATAATCTGATGTACAGGCAAAGTACCAGATCGCATGCCACGCTCATGTCCTCCACCATGTATTTGCGTTCGAACAACAACAGCTGAATTCCTGCGTATATACAAACAACCTATACCCTTCGGTCCATAAATTTTATGAGCGCTAAAAGACATTAAATCCACCGGTAAAAATGCCAAATTAATAAATAATTTACCAACGCTTTGAGCAGCATCCACGTGGAATAAAATATTATAACGATGACATAAATTACCAATCTCCTTAATATTTTGAATAACGCCAATTTCATTATTCACATGCATAATTGATACCAAGATAGTCTCATCGCGAAAAGCATTATGTAAATCTTTCAAAGATATCAAACCATCTTTTTGCGGGATCAAACGTGTAATTTTAACACCTTGATTTTCTAAATATTGACAAGTATCCAAAACTGATTTATGTTCAGTTAGACTGGTGATGATGTGACATTTTTTCTTCTTATCCTTATAAAAAATCTCGGATACCCCTTTAATTGCCAAATTATTTGATTCAGTTGCTCCTGAAGTAAAAATAATCTCACGTGAATCCGCACCTATTAAGGTGGCTACCTGATTACGCGCAAAATCAACAGATTCCTCGGCTTGCCAACCATAATAATGTGACCTAGATGCTGGATTACCAAAAACACCATCTAATGTAAAATATTTTTTCATTTTTTCCAATACTCTGCCATCCATTGGAGTGGTAGCAGCATAATCAAAATATATTGGTAATTTCATTATTAACTCCACTATGTATATAAAAATAAAATTCTACATACAACAAAATATAACCTATTGAACCCAATAAATTAATCTTAAACTAATTAAATAAAAAACAATTTTTGTAAATAAAACATCAAATGCATCTATTAACATATATCAAATCTAAAATATAATACATATAACTAAAAAGAAATAATCTAGATAAAACATAATAACGACTGATTTACATAAAAATCTTTAGAAATTTTAATAAAACAAATATAACCGACATTATATAGCAAATAATTATTCTTTCGTAATATTAAATACAAACTGAATCCAGTTTGTATTTAAACAACTACAGATAAGAAATAAAACAATATTTTATAATGAAAATAACAAATAAAACAATCTAACAAATAAAACTTCATTAATAAATAATAATTAAAATAGGCTTTCTACTTTCATTCTGTTATACTGACAAAGTCAATCGTCTATAAAACTACATGGATTATTTCGATGCACCCAATGCTTAACATTGCCACACGTGCTATAAGAAAAGCCGGAAATTTTATAATTAAACAATACGAAATATTAGATACTTTAAGCCATAAGATAAATATACACAAAAATAACATTCTAAATATTAAAAAAACAACAGAAAGAATAATAATTAAAACAATTCGCGAATCATATCCCGCTCACATCTTTATTACCAACAAAGATAATTGTGATTTTACTCAAGCAAACAATAGTATAGAATGGATCATTGATCCTTTAAATAGTGTAGATAATTTTATCAAACAATTTCCTCATTTTGCAATATCTATTACTATTAGGATAAAAGGACAAATAGAAATTGTTGTAACTTATGATCCTATACGCAACGAAATATTTAGTGCAAGTAGGGGGCGTGGAGCACAATTAAATAGTTATAGATCAAGATGTAGCATGAATACAAAATTAAATAACGCTATATTAGCAATTTTTTTAAATAAAAAAATAAAAAAACAAATCCCTGATGATCTTTTAAAGAAATTGTACGTTAAATGTAAAGATTTTCGATATACTGGTTCCCCTCTATTAGATCTAGCATACGTTGCAGTTGGACGTGTAGACGGTTTATTAGCAACTGGTATACACCCATATAATTTAGCTGGAGGATCCTTGATAATTAAAGAATCAGGAGGATTAATTAGTGATTTAATTGGTGATCAAAATTATTTAAAATCCGGAAATGTAATCGCAGGTAATACAAAAATAACAAAAGAAATTATTTCATTTACTCGAATTTATTTAAATTAATAAAACACCATTTTCATAAACATCATTTAAGCATTATGATCATACTCAATTTCTATTCAGTACAGAAAACTATCAACTATATACTGAAGTAACTTAAATTCAAATACTAATCATTCAACAAAAAAATTAAACTCAAAAACAAAAACCTAAAAATAAAAACATAAACAACGCAAATCAAGATCAAATTCTTAATAAAAATAACATTTTAAAATAAAATATAAAACAACATTTAAGATATATATGATTACCGATTAATTTCATACTATCTCAAAAAAATGAAACATTATAAATAAAAATTAATCAAACATACAAAGGATAACGAGAGCAAAGATCTAAAGCTTTATCTTTAACAGAATAAATCATCGAACAATCATCAATATCATCTAAAATATCACAAATCCAATTCGCTACTTCACGTACATCACACTCATTAAAACCACGACGCGTTACCGCTGGAGTTCCTATTCGTATACCAGAAGAAATAAACGGGCTTATCAAATCATTAGGAATACTATTTTTATTTACAACAATATTAGCTTTAACTAAAGTTTCACTAACTTTCAACCCAGTAAGATTCTTATTAATCAAATCAACTAAAAAAAGATGATTATTAGTGCCGCCAGAAACTACTTTCAACCCACGCTGAATAAAAACACCTGACATTGCTTTAGCATTATTAATAACCTGACGCTGATACTTTTTGAAAGAAGGCTGCATTGCTTCTTTAAAAGCAATTGCTTTTGCAGCAATAACATGCATTAATGGACCACCCTGACTACCGGGAAATACTGAAGCATCTAACTTTTTATAAAATTCTTTAGTTCCACCAAAAGCTAGAATTAAACCACCGCGTGGACCGGCTAGAGTTTTATGTGTAGTAGCAGTAACCACATGAGCGTAGGGAATTGGATTAGGATAAAGATCAGCAGCAACAAGGCCTGCTATATGCGCCATATCTACAAATAGATAAGATCCTACACTATCAGCAATTTCTCTCATTTTTATCCAATCAATTATTCCTGAATAAGCTGAAAAACCAGCTACAATTAATTTAGGATGATAATTCTTAGCCAAATTAGACAATAATAAATAATCAATACAACCGCGATCATCTACTCCATATGAAATTGCTTTGTATAATTTTCCAGAAAAATTTGCAGAAGAACCATGAGTCAAATGTCCCCCATGAGATAATTTCATTCCCAAAATTATATCTCCTGGTTGTAATAAAGCAGAATAAACAGCATAGTTGGCTTGGGATCCAGAATGTGGCTGTAAGTTAGCATAATCAGCTCTAAATAAGATTTTTGCACGATCAATACCTAATTGTTCTATTTCATCAACAAATTCGCAACCACCATAATAACGATGACCAGGATATCCTTCAGCATATTTATTAGTTAATAACGATCCTTGCGCTTGCATTACAGAAACACTAGCATAATTTTCAGATGCAATTAATTCAATATGTTGATTTTGACGAGAAATTTCTTTTTTCATAATTCCCCATAATTCAATATCATAATCCATAATACTCATTTTATTAAATAACATTATTTTATAATCCTCATCACGAAATAAAACATTAATCTAGATAAAGTAATAGCAATTAATAACATAAATATTAATATATTATTAATATTAATATTAATAATAAAACTTGTATGTAAGAAAACTATAAAAATTCACCAGAATATACATTTTGTGTTCTCCGACGATTTTTAAAAAAATTAATAATCTCCTTGGAACATAAGTTACTCAAAACACCAGAAGTAATTACAACACGATGCTTAACTTTAGGATCGGATAACAAAGAATCCACAGCACTAAATTTCTTATTATTTTTAGCTCCAAATACTAATCGACTAATACGAGCATTTATTATTGCTCCAACACACATAATACAAGGTTCCAATGTTACATAAAGTGTTGTACGTAATAATCGATAATTTTTTAATACGTTACTTCCTCTACGCAACGCCACAATTTCCGCATGTGCTGTAGGATCTTGAGCTCCTATAGGATTATTGTACCCTTCTCCAACTACTTTATTATTTAATACCAAAACAGCGCCAATTGCGACCTCACCTATACTACCAGCAAATTTTGCTAAAGACAATGCATAAAACATCCAGAAATCATCATCAATTTTCATACATCTACTCTTCATATTATTATCTAATAATTTCAGTTTAAGGAATTTGAGTCACAAATAATTAATAAAATAATAACGAGGAATTCATGAGAATGTGTTTTAAATACAACTAATATATTTAGTCATATCAACTTATAAATAAGATTAAAATGATAATAACAAAAACATTAATCAAAGATAAAATACTAAAAAGATACAAAAAATGAACACACAAAACCCAATTAACAAATCAATATAACCCAAGATAAAACACATGATCAAAATGCTATTTCTCAAAAATCACTACTGCACAAGCATAACATTTGTCATCAGTAAGAGAAATGTGCATCTTTAAAATACATAAATTTTCAATTAAAATTGCTGCATTTAAAAAAAAATGTAACATTGGTTTGCCAAATTTATCATTTATTATTTCAAATTGATTATATGCTAACCCATAACTCACACCATAACCAAAAGCCTTGGCCGCCGCTTCTTTTGCAGCAAAACGCTTTGCTAAAAAACGAATTGGAAATTTACTACTCTTATATTTTTGCCACTCTATCTTAGTAAGAATACGACTAGCTAAACGATCACCTGTACGAGCAACTATTAATTTAATACGATTAATTTCAATAATATCAATACCCATTCCATAAATAGTCATTTTTTTTGAGCTTCTAAAATCAAATTTTTCATATCTTTTACTGCTTGGGATAGGCCGCAGAAAATTGATCTACTAATAATAGCATGACCTATATTTAACTCTCTAATGAACGATAATGATGCAATCAATCCCACATTATGATAATCAAGACCATGTCCAGCATTAACTCTAAGACCATGCTTTGAAGCATAAAGCACTCCATTTTTAATACGTTCAAATTCTGAAATACGTTCATATTCATCTATACACCTAGAATAGACACCAGTATGTATTTCTATACAAGAAGCACCTATATCAATAGCGGCAGCAATTTGTTCATAATCTGAATTAATAAATAATGAAGGCTTAATACCGGAGTCACCCAACTTAACAAGTGCTTGACGTAATTTATATTTATTAGAAATTACGTCCAAACCATTTTCAGTAGTAATCTCTTCACGTTTTTCAGGAACTAAACAACAAGAATAAGGCTTTAACTGACAAGCAAAATTCACCATCTCCTCTGTTGCAGACATTTCTAAATTCATAAAAGTTTGTATAGTTTTACGCAACAAATACACATCCCGATCATTAATATGTCTACGATCTTCACGTAAATGCACTGTAATACTATCAGCTCCAGACTGTTCAGCTATAAAAGCTGCCTGAATCGGATCTGGCCAACTTACACCTCGTGCCTGACGAATTGTAGCAACATGATCTATATTTACGCCTAATCTTACAACAGGTTTCATGAGAAAATATCCTGCAAATGCCAAAATCACAACTTAAACAATTTTAAAATAATAAACTGAATAAACCACATAACAAATTGAGTATAATAAATCTATAAAAAACAATAGTAAATATGTTTATATACAAATTTAATTCAAATACTTATTTAGTAGAAAATTATATAAATAACCGTTAAATTTTGCTTATGCCATCTAAAGTATTAGGTACAAAAAACATCGCATCATTACAAAACTCCTCAGGTTTAGTTTTGACCCATAAATTAAGATGAACTTCTGTTTTAAATATATATTCTAAATTTTTTCTAGCAGAAATACCAATCTTTTTTATTTTACAACCTTTTTTGCCAATAAGTATTCTTTTTTGAGAATCACGTTTCACAAAAACAAATACAAAAATTTCATAACCATGTGATGGATATTTAATAAATTGTTCTACATTAATTTTAATAAAATAAGGTAATTCTTTATCTAAAAACCAAAGTAATTTTTCACGTATAACTTCTGAAACTAAAAAACGTTCAGAACAATCAGTAACAAAATCACTATGTACTTGATGTTCAGATACAGGCAAAACATTTTTGATAATATTGATTAACTTAATTAAATCATCAGGATCCTTAGCGCTCATGGGTAAAACATCATAAAAATCCATTAATTTACTAAGAGCTCGTATATAAGGCAATAAAACCTTTTTATCACAAAGCTCATCTATTTTATTAATTAATAACAAAACAGGGAGTTGAAAATTCTGTAATTTTAATTTATCCAATACTATTTGATCTGTATAATTCCAGATTATATTTTCCAATACAAAAATAATTAATGTAGCACTTTGTTTTCTCAAAAAAAAATTCGGATTCCTATTTGATAATTCATGGAATAAATATCTTTTGGAGTTACTAACTATTCCAGGATTATCTTTATAAATAATTTGATATTCTCCCGATGTATAAACTCCAATGATAGGATGCCATGTAGTTCGCAATTTATGTGAAACTATTGATAATTTCTTACCAATTAATTTATTAAACAAAGTGGACTTACCAACATTTGAACGCCCAATTATTTCTACTAAACCACAATAAGTATTTTTTTTAATCATTCAAAATTCTAATATCCTTAACGCTTTGTTTGCTGCATCTTGTTCTGCCTTTTGACGGCTAAAACCATTACCAATAATTGGGTAATTTAAATTTTTAATTTGACAATGTATAGTAAACTTTTGATTATGAGATTCACCGGTGACCTGAATTACTGAATAGACAGGCAATGGTAAATGAAGACCTTGCATAAATTCTTGTAAACAAGTTTTCGGATCTTTATGTTTATTATCTAAATTTATTCTTCTCAAACGTCTATCATACCATTTTAGAATTAACTTTTCTGTTATTTGAATATTACTATCCAAAAAAATACTACCCATCAATGCTTCAATAGCATTAGCTAAAATAGATTCACGCAAAAATCCACCATTTTTTAATTCACCTAACCCTAAACGAAGGTACTGTCCTAAATTAAATTCCTGTGCTATCTCTGCTAAAGTATTTTTTCTTACTAAAGTTGCTCGTATTCTGCTCAGCACACCCTCATCAACATAAGGAAATTTATGATATAAAGCATTAGATATCGCATAACTTAATATGGAATCCCCTAAAAATTCTAATCTTTCATTATGACTTTGACTAGCACTACGATGAGTTAATGCTTGAATCAAAATTTCACGACTATTAAAAATATAACCTATTTTTTCTTGAAGTTTATTAATTAACATATAATTTATATATTTCAAATTATTAATTTAGAAGTAAAATGTTAAATATAATATCCACAAAATTTAAAACTCACTCTAATATGCATGAGCTATAATAATCATATTAATCTCATCTATAGATATAGAATAAACTTAGTTAAAATACTGTTAACACAAGTTAATGAATGGCACCAATACGATGCAATCGTATACCAGTAGGCCATTTATCTTCTTGTTTTTCAAAACTCATCCATATAACTACAGCCTTACCTATTATATTTTTTTCTGGAACAAAACCCCAATAACGACTATCTGCGCTATTATCACGATTATCTCCCATCATAAAATATTTACCTTCAGGGACGTACCATTCACATAAAACATTATCATTATAATTCTTCTTATCATTTATACTTGATCCTTGATTATTAGGTACTGTCATAGTTAGAATATTATAACTAACATTATCTAACGATTCTATACTTTGAATTAATCTAATTCCATTAACCAAAGATTGACCCATAGGCACTCTAAAAAAATTACTACGAATTCCTCCAGAACCAGTAGCATGAAAAACTTGAACAAATTCACTGAATAAAATATTAGTATATACAGCAGGAAACATAAACGAACAAGCAGATTGAACAGCACAATTGGGATAAACAGTAACATGTTTAGTGAATGTATTATAAATAATTTTATCACCTGGCAAACCGATTACTCTTTTAATATAATTTAACTTTGGATTTAACGGATATTTAAAAACTACTATGTCTCCACGTTTAGGCTGCACAATAGAAAACAAGATATTTTGATTAACAGGATTTTTTATACCATACGAAAATTTTTTAACTAAAATAAAATCCCCGATTAAAAGGGTTGGCATCATTGACCCGGACGGTATTTGAAAAGGTTCAAAAAAAAATGAACGAAATACAAATACAAACAACAATACAGGAAATATTTCAACGCTTACTTTTAAAAAATTAGAAAAAAAAACAATTATTCTCTTAATCCAGATATTTCTTTCTTTGTTTGAATCATAAAAATTATAGTATTTTTTTTTGATAAAATAACCAAAATAAGAAAATAACTTCAGGCACTTACAACACCACAAAAAACCTGTAACAAATATAACAATTAATAAAACTAAATAAAATGTATCAATCATAATATCTTTTATAAATATTTAGTATTTGCTATTTTTAATATCAAAAATGGCTGAAAAAACACTCTTTGGCAGTACAATATTACCTAATTTTTTCATATATCTTTTACCTTTTTTTTGTTTTTGTAATAACTTTTTCTTTCTATCTATATCCCCGCCTCCATAACATTTTTCCGTTACATCCTTACGTAATTGTTTAATAGTAGAACTGACAAGAACGCGTTTACCAATAATTGCTTGAATAACAACAACAAATTGTTGACGAGGTATCAATTTCTTCAATTTATTAATCAATTCCCGACAACGATAAACAACAAATTTTCTGTGAATAATTAATGATAATTCATCAATACAAACTTTATTAATTAAAAATTTAACGCATACTATATCCGCAGGAGAAAAACATTTAAACTCATATTCAAAAGAGGCATAACCACGTGATTCGGACTTAATTTGATCAAATAAATTAAGTAATACTTCAATCATAGGTATATCATAAATAAAATTAACATAGTTACCATGATAAGTGATATTTCTTTGTACTCCCCTATTTTTTGCACATATAGATGAGATATTTCCAAAAAATTGTTTAGGCAATAAAATACTACATTCAACAATAGGTTCTCGTATTTCTTTAATATATGGATTGATATGTAACAATTTTGAAGGATTATCTATATAAACTATTTCATCAGAAGTAGTTAAAATTTCATAATTAACTGTAGGAACTGTAATAATGATATTTAGAGCATACTCTCGTTCTAATCGTTCCTTAACAATATCCATATGTAATAAACCAAGAAAACCACATCTAAAACCTCCACCAAAAATTGAAGACACTACAGGTTCATAAGATAAAGAAGCATCATTCAAACTTAATTTGACTAAAGCATCACGAAAAAATTTATAAGAATTTAAATTAAGAGAAAAAATGGTAGCATATACATGAGGTTTTATTTTTTTGAAACTACATAATGATTGTGATGATGGGTGAGAAAACAAAGTTAAAGTATCTCCAACAGGAATATTAGTTATGTCTTTAATCGCACATACCAACCATCCTACTTCACCACAAGATAATACTTTGCAATTAATTTTTTTAGGAGTAAATATACCTAATTGATTAACAAAATAATTTTTTCCTGTACCCATTGATTTGATTTTATCACCTAAACGTAAAATACCATTTTTAACGCAAATCAAACAAACAACTCCTAAATAATTATCAAACCAAGAATCAATAATTAATGCCTGCAATGGATTAGCAATCTTACCCTTTGGAGGGGGAATTTTTAATACTAGATGCTCTAATAATTCTAAAATTCCAAAACCAGTCTTTGCAGAACATAGGATCGCATTTTTATTATCAATATTTAAAATATTCTTTACATCTTGTAATACAAAATCTGGATTAGCTATCGGCAAATCAATTTTATTTAAAACTAAAATAATTTCTAAATTCATAGATTGAGCAACACGAAAATGTGAAATAGTTTGAGCTCCTATTCCCTGAGTTGTATCTATTACCAATAAAACACCTTCACAAGCAGCTAAAGAACGAGAAACTTCGTAAGAAAAATCAACATGCCCAGGAGTATCAATAAAATTTAACTGATAAAGTTCTCCGTTAAAAGATCTATAATGTAAGGTAACACTTTGGGCTTTAATAGTAATACCACGTTCTCTTTCTAACTCCATAGAATCAAGAACCTGAGATCCCATTTCACGATAATCTAAACCACCACAGATTTGAATCAAACGATCCGACAATGTTGATTTTCCATGATCAACATGAGCAATAATAGAAAAATTACGTATATTATTCATTATTAAATTTATTTTATTTAAAGCTCACGAATATTATCTTAATAACTAAATAAAAATTCAATAAATAACACAATTATTAAATTAGTAATTTTAACAAAAAAATAATAATAAGTTCAAATACAAATGCTTATTCAACAAAATAGTATCTTGTATACTATGTAAAATATTAACAACTGTAAATTTGAGAATACCAAACTTCACATACTTTATTAAAACAATGAATGTTTTAATAAATAACATTTTATACTATAATACCAGAAAGTAATGTTGCACGCTTAAATATCAAAATAAAAAATAAGCTGACATCTAAAGTAGTACAATTATCAAATATAATTTCATCTTCAAATACTAGAATAATCAAAAATAATTAAATTTATATAATAATAATTTAAACTAAAATAAAGTATTCTTATTTTATTAAAATTCATATATGCTTTATATTCAATAACTCATGATATGATCATTAAATCTTAAATAATTATTTCTTTTAGATCTACTAATACCTATATGACTAAATGTATTACCTGGGAAAGTTTATTTGAACAAGAAAAAAAACTAATATATTTTCAAAATATTTTTAAATATTTAAAAAAACAAAAATCTGAAGGGAAAACTATTTATCCAGATAAAAAAGATATATTTAACGCATTTCGTTATACTGCCTTTAACAAAATTAAAGTAGTAATAATTGGACAAGATCCTTATCATCAACCAAAACAAGCACATGGTTTTTGCTTCTCCGTGCCACCAGGAATTAACATACCTCCCACGCTTATAAATATATATAAAGAACTCCTATCGGATATTCCTGATTTTAAAATACCTAATCATGGATGTTTACAAAATTGGGCTTTACAAGGAGTGTTCCTACTAAATTGTATCTTAACCGTCGAACAAGGAAAGGCCGGTTCTCATTCTAATTTAGGCTGGGAAATTTTTACAAACAAAGTCGTAAAATTAATTAATTTATATCGCACAAAAACCATATTTCTCCTTTGGGGTGCATATGCAAGAAGAAAAAGAAACATAATCGATCAAAATAAACACTATATCTTAGAAACATCACACCCCTCGCCATTATCAGCTAATTTAGGCTTCTTTGGATGTCAACACTTTTCTAAAACTAATGGATTGTTATCTAAAAATACGTCTAAACCCATAAATTGGCAACTTTAATCTATAATATTATGTTAACTTAAAATTTAAAATTCTATAAACATTACATACGCAACGCCCTAAAATAAAACATATCAAAATAAAATACTTTAAAAAATTCAATAATTAAATATACATATATTTTAAAACAAAATTAAAACATAATACTACTTCCATCATTAGATACATTCTTAATGCCCAAACAACCTAAAGTAACCAAATTTTTATTTAGATACTATAACCATTGCGGGACGAATCAACCTTTCATGAAGACGATAGCCTTTTTGTATAACTGTAATTACCTTATTAGAATCAAATTTATCAGATTCAGAAATAGACATCGCTTGATGCAATTCTGGATCAAACGGGACATTAACATCATCAATAATCTTAATACCAAACTTATACATAACATCTAAAAAAGATTTATAAGTTAATTGAATACCTTTGATAATAGCTGCAAGACTATCATTAGATTTATCTAACATTTCTAATGTACGTTCCAAATTATCAATTACTGGTAAAAGTTCGCTTATAAAAAATTCTAAAGCAAACTTATGAGCTTTTTCTATATTCTGTTCACTACGGCGACGAATATTTTCTATCTCAGCTTGAGCTCTTAACAAAGAATCATGTTCACGCTCTTGTATTTGTAATAATTCTTTTTTTAAGTTTATTATCTTCTCTTTTTGTAGATCCAAAATATCATCTGTGGATTTACAACTCTCTATCATATTTTTATTATCTTTCTCTATATCATTCTTTTGCAAATCAAGATCGTCTAAAACATTTTGATCTTTATTATTCATTATGTATTTCTCCTTAATTTCAGCAATTTATCACTATTTTAGTTATTATGGAGTAAAAAATAAAGGATTCAAGAGATAATAATAAGCTGATAAAATTCACAAAAGCTGCTAAGGGCTACTAACAAAATGAATTATGCTTTCCGCACAATCGGTATTATAGGATGTTCTCAACATCGAAGTAATCTAATAACACACAAAACATTATATAATTGGTTAAAAAAAAGAGGAATATCCGTAATTATAGAAAAAGAAACAGCCTCTTTTCTTAGTATCAAAAAAGTTCAAATTGGAAATTTGACTGACATAGCTAAAAAAGCTGATTTAGCTATTATAATCGGTGGAGATGGTAACATGCTTAGAGCTGCTAATGTATTAGCACATTTTGATATTAAAGTAATTGGAATAAATAGAGGAAATCTTGGATTTTTGACGGATCTAGACCCTCCCTCTGCACTAAAAGAATTAGCACATATCCTAAAAGGAAACTTCTTAAGTGAAAAACGTTTTTTATTAAAAGCAGAAATATATAAACACAATGCATGTAACAAAAGAGTTTTTGCTATGAACGAGGTATTTTTGCATTCAGAAAAAATGTCACATATGATTAAATTTAAAGTATATATAAATAATAATTTTACTTTTGCTCAAAATTCTGACGGCTTAATTATAGCTACCCCAACTGGATCTACTGCATATGCACTATCCGCAGGAGGACCTATACTAAGTCCAACAGTAGACGCCATTATTTTAGTTCCAGTACTACCGCATACACTATCAGCTCGTCCAATTATAATCAATAGTAATGATACTATAAAATTACAGTTCTCTCAATTAAATGAAAATTTAAAAATACATTGTGACAATCAAATTCCAATTTCTATAAATAATAAAAATGAAATTTATATAAAACGTAGTAATTATTATCTTAATTTAATTCATCCTAACAGTTATAATTATTTTAAAAAATTAAACCTCAAATTGGGCTGGTCAAAAAAATAACTCAAAAATTCAAAATTAAAAATTAAAAAACCAAAACTATTTTCTTTAAAATATGCTATTAAATCAAAGAACTTCAAACTTATCTTAGCTTCAATCTATAATAAAACATTGTTATAATACGATAATTTAGTTAGAATAGAAACAATTTATACCATTTATTTAAATTAACTAAAATTTAGAAATGAAAAATAAGAATATTACATTCAAGCTTAAAATAAACACAAATAAACAAATCAAATGATATAAATCAAATATGTATTTTCCAAAATATGTTACTTTAAAAATTACTAAAACTTATTAAATAAAAATTAAATAATGAACATCAATATTGTTTTTAAAAAAATAATAATTCTAATAATTTTATTATCTGGATGCTCAAATTTAATGACAATCATAACTAAACCTGAAATCAATCAAGGCAATTACTTAAATTCACATGATATTAAAAAAATTAAAATAGGACAAAGCAAACAACAAATAATCAATTTATTAGGAAATCCAATATTAACAAATACATTTAACTCAAATAACCTATATTATATTTATTATAAGATAAACAAAAATAATAAAATAATAAAACAAAGTCTCATTCTTTCATTTAATGAAAATAACATTTTAATAAACGTCAACCACAAACAAAACAATAACTAAAATAATACAAAGTACAGTATAACTCAATATTTTAAAAAACTTTACAAAAACTACTAATTAAACTGATAATACCAAAATCCTCCATATAAACCAAACTAATTAAGAACAACACTACAAAAAACACAAAATATAAAAAGGAAATTATCTATCATAAATCACTTCAGCTCTACGTAAGAACGATTCGACAATATCACTAATTTTCTCTTTTAAGAGAAAATTATAAGATACACCAAAAATTTTGGTAGAAAATTCAAATTTAAGATACAACCTTACTATACTATGATCCTTATCCATCGGGGAAAAACACCAATAACCAAATAAATATCTAAAAGGACCAGATACTAATTGCAAAATAATACTCTTATCTTCCGTTATAATATTACGAGTAATTAACACAACACTTATCCCAAATTTACGAATACTCATTTCAGCAATTAACTCACCAAAATACCTTTCTAAAATTTTACTTGAAATACATCCTGTAATAAACTTTGAGTAAGAAGCAATATCATTCACTAGCTCAAACATCTGATCTACTCTATAAGGAACACATAAAGAACGATCAAAAACAAACATATTTTTAAAAATAAACGAAATAATCTGATACAATCATCAACTAGTATTAGAATACACAACTTATTTTAAACATTCAAGATGAAATCATATGTCATACAAAAAAGAAATAAATAATATAATAAGAAACAAAAAAGCTAGATTTAAATATTATATCGAACAAGAAATAGAAGCTGGACTATCATTATTAGGATGGGAAGTTAAATCAGCAAGAAATAAAAACATTGTCATTGATAATGGATATATTACTTTTAAGAATAAAGAAGCTTATCTCTCTGCTGCAAATTTCGGAACATCAGCAAAATATTATAATTCTTCAAGCTCAGAGTATAATTCTCTACGAAATCGCAAAATCTTACTAAAAAAAAACCAACTTTGTTTACTATTCAACAAAATACAATGCAAAGAATACAAAGCAATTCCATTAGATTTATATTGGAAAAATACTTGGTTAAAACTTAATATTGGAATAGTCAAAAGAAAAAAGTATGACAAAAGGAATAAAATTAAAGACAAAGAATGGAAAATAAAAAAACATACATTATAAAATACATTAATAATATTAAATATATTGTTTTTTTTAAAATTTATGTTATCATTGCTTGAATTATGTGGGGTTGACTTGGATTAGACGAAGTATAAATAAGATTTTGAGGTGCATGCCGAGGTAAGGTTGGCCTCGTAAAAAAACCTTAAAGTAAAGTTGCAAATAATGTTAAACATGAACCTGTTGCACTAGCAGCTTAATCAGATAAAACTGAAGGTTCCTTCTCTCTCTGATCTTGTTCTCTTAAGATTAGAAATTTATAAGAAGTTAATCAAAAATTAGAGAAAAGTTATCACATCCCTGAATTGTGGTAATCTTGATTTAATTCAGGGTAAACTGATCGACAGTTTGTTTAGTTTTGCTATCGGTGAAATTCTAACTGAACTAAGCATGTAGGATCCATAAATCCTAGAATTCTTCGGACGCGGGTTCGAATCCCGCCAACTCCAAATGAGTTATTTTCGTTACGTTTACTTTAAAAGCTTGTAATAGATAATATTTAATCCCACTCTCTTTACATTTTCAAATTAAATAAATCTTAAATCAGAATGAAATTCTTATAAAACTCAAGGAAATCAAATGTCATCACATTATAAAAATTCAAAACAAAAACACATCATATATACTAATATAAATCTTTAAACAATTCAAAAATATACTTAACACATGATCCTCCAATTAATAAAAACATTCCCACAAAAAAACCAATTTTTGAACTTTATCCTTAAAAATTGTTCCCTGATAAATTAAAATTTTAGAATCTATTTTTATGACTTATCTATATTTATTTATTGCTATTCTTTCAGAAGTAATAGCTACTGTGTCACTTAAAGCTTCAGCAGGATTCAGTAAATTACTTCCTTCCATTATAGTAATAATTGGTTACATTATATCTTTCATTTTACTTTCATTAGTATTAAAAACTTTACCCATAAGTATTACTTATTCAAGTTGGGCAGGATTAGGGATAGTACTTATTACGATAACAGGTTACATCTTTTATGATCAAAAATTAGATGGATTTGCAATTATAGGAATAGCTTTAATTATAATAGGAATTATACTAATAAATATATTTTCTGAATCTTCCGGTCATTAATGTCGAAATCAAAAATAAAATAAAACTCAAACTTTAAAATAATTAAATATATTCTATTCAACAAAAATAATTATATAAATTAACAACCATAAAATAGAATTCCTTATTCCAGATTAAATATTAGATAATAACTATTTAAAACATAAATTTAATTAATTTTAAATATAATTTTATATTTAAATATAAAGACGAAATAGAAATTTCTTTATTAGCTTGCTATAGATAAAATTAAAATATAAAATAAATTAATTGATTTATTTTTCGTTCATTAATTAATTTAAATAATAAATAATTCTAATCTACTTGATTATTTTAGTTCTTATAATCTGAAATAATTAATCAAAATGTAATAACATAGTAAAATTACAAATAAAATACCAAACAATTTATGTTAAATAAACATCAACAATATCTTATAGAACTGCCAAGAATTAACCAAAAAATAAAAAATATAAAAATATTATATAGCCCCAAAGAATTTTACCATACTTTATTATCTACAATAACTAAAGCTAAAAAACATATCTTTCTTGTTACTTTATACTTAGAACAAGATCAAGGAGGGTATAAAATACTTGAAACTCTATTTCAAATAAAAAAAAACAAACCACAACTAAAAATCGCAATTTTAGTAGATTGGCATAGAGCACAGCGTAGCCGTTTAGGTACAACAACAAACAAAACTAACATTGAATGGTACCGTTACATGTCAAAAACACACCCAAATATTGATATACCAATATACGGGGTACCAATTCACAATCGTGAAGCATTTGGAGTATTACATCTAAAAGGACTTATAATAGACGAACTAGTAATTTACAGCGGAGCAAGTCTCAATAACACATATCTACATCAAAAAGAGAAATATAGATATGACAGATATTATGTTATCAAAAATAAATTATTAGCTAAAACAATGATGGGTTATATTGATCAACAACTTATAAAAGCACCGGCAGTCCACAGATTAGATATACCAAAAAAACTTAATGTCTTAAAAATCAAAAATAAAATAAAACTACTTAGAAAATCATTGAAAAATACATCTTACATGTACCAAAATAAACAATATGATAGAAATAAATTAGCAATAACTCCGCTAGTAGGTTTAGGAAAACAAAATAATCTAAACAAAACAATATATCATTTAATATGTTCAACAAAAACAAAACTAACGTTATGTACTCCATATTTTAATTTACCAAATCCAATATTACATAATTTGATAAACGTATTGAAACAAGGGAAAAAAATAGAACTTATAGTTGGAGATAAAACTGCTAATGATTTTTTTATTCCTGAAAATCAACCATTCAAAATAATTAGCGCACTACCTTATCTATACGAAATAAACTTAAGACATTTTATTAATAAATTTCAATTTTACCTAGATAATGGACAAATGAAGGTAAAATTATGGAAAGATAGCGACAATGGTTTCCATTTAAAAGGCATATGGATAGACAACAAGTACCAATTATTAACAGGCAATAATTTCAATCCAAGAGCATGGAAACTAGATTTAGAAAATGCATTATTAATACATGATCCACAGGAAAAACTCAAGAAACACACAACACATGAATTAAATCTTATACGAACACATACAAAAAATATAAATCATTATACTTTAATACAAGATATCGATGATTATCCAGATAAAATAAGAAAACTAATCATTAGATTACGTCGCATTCACTTTGATTACTTAATAAATAAAATACTTTAAACTATTAAAAATTAAAAAATATCTAAGGTATTGTGAGGTTAAGTTCTCACGGATCATTAGTATCGGTTAGCTCAACATCTCACAATGCTTACACACCCGACCTATCAACGTCATAGTCTTTAACGTTCCTTTAGGAGAAAATGAATATAAAAATCTTTTCTCAGGGAAGACTCATCTTGAGGCAAGCTTCCCGCTTAGATGCTTTCAGCGGTTATCTTTTCCGCATATAGCTACCGGGCAATGCCATTGGCATGACAACCCGAACACCAGAGATGCGTCCACTCCGATCCTCTCGTACTAGGAGCAGCCCCTCTCAATCTTCCAACGCCCACGACAGATAGGGACCGAACTGTCTCACGACGTTCTAAACCCAGCTCGCGTACCACTTTAAATGGCGAACAGCCATACCCTTGGGACCTGCTTCAGCCCCAGGATGTGATGAGCCGACATCGAGGTGCCAAACACCGCCGTCGATACGAACTCTTGGGCGGTATTAGCCTGTTATCCCCGGAGTACCTTTTATCCGTTGAGCGATGGCCCTTCCATTCAGAACCACCGGATCACTAAGACCTGCTTTCGCACCTGCTCGAACCGTCATTCTCGCAGTCAAGCTAGCTTTTGCCTTTGCACTAACCTCACGATATCTGACCGTGATTAGCTAACCTTTGTACTCCTCCGTTACTCTTTAGGAGGAGACCGCCCCAGTCAAACTACCCACCAGACACTGTCCTCAATCCGGATCACGGACCAAAGTTAGAATATCCAATATTAAAGGGTGGTATTTCAAGGACGGCTCCATAAAGACTAGCGTCTTTACTTCACAGCCTCCCACCTATCCTACACATTAACATTCAATATTCAATATCAAGCTATAGTAAAGGTTCACGGGGTCTTTCCGTCTTGCCGCGGGTACACCGCATCTTCACGGCGATTTCAATTTCACTGAGTCTCGGATGGAGACAGTCTGGCCATCATTACGCCATTCGTGCAGGTCGGAACTTACCCGACAAGGAATTTCGCTACCTTAGGACCGTTATAGTTACGGCCGCCGTTTACCGAGGCTTCGATCAAAAGCTTCTCCTCAAGTATAAATATACAATAGGATAACCTTATCAATTAACCTTCCGGCACCGGGCAGGCGTCACACCGTATACTTCCACTTTCGTGTTTGCACAGTGCTGTGTTTTTAATAAACAGTTGCAGCCAGCTGGTATCTTCGACTGACTTCAGCTCCAGAAGTACTTCTTTTACTTACACGTCAGCGTGCCTTCTCCCGAAGTTACGGCACCATTTTGCCTAGTTCCTTCACCCGAGTTTTCTCAAGCGCCTTAGTATTCTCTACCTAACCACCTGTGTCGGTTTAGAGTACGATTAAATATAACCTGAATGCTTAGAGGCTTTTCTTGGAAGCGTAGCATCGATTCCTTCACCAACTTAATGATTCGTCATCACGCCTAAATGTTAAAAAAACGGATTTACCTATTTTTTCCATCTTCACGCTTAAACCGAGATAACCGTCACTCGGCGAACCTAGCTTTCTCCGTCCCCCCTTCGCAGTTATATCTAGTACAGGAATATTAACCTGTTTCCCATCGATTACGCCTTTGGCCTCACCTTAGGGGTCGACTTACCCTGCCCCGATTAACGTTGGACAGGAAACCTTAGTTTTTCGGCGAGTAGGTTTTTCACCTACTTTATCGTTACTTATGTCAGCATTCGCACTTCTGATACCTCCAATATACCTCACGATATATCTTCAATGGCTTACAGAACGCTCCCCTACCCAATAAATATACAAAATTCATATATTATTGTCGCAGCTTCGGCACATGATTTAAGCCCCGTTACATCTTCCGCGCAAGATGACTCGACCAGTGAGCTATTACGCTTTCTTTAAATGATGGCTGCTTCTAAGCCAACATCCTGGCTGTCTATGCCTTCTCACTTCGTTTACCACTTAATCATAATTTAGGGGCCTTAGCTGGCGATCTGGGTTGTTTCCCTTTCCACAACGAATGTTAGCACTCGCTGTGTGTTTCCCATGATTTCATTCTTCGGTATTCGCAGTTTGCATCGGATTGGTAATCTGGGATAGATCCCTTACCGAAACAGAGCTCTACCCCCGAAGATGATTCATAAGACGCTACCTAAATAGCTTTCGGGGAGAACCAGCTATCTCCCGGTTTGATTGGCCTTTCACCCCTAACCACAAATCATCCGCTAATTTTTCAACATTAGTCGGTTCGGTCCTCCAATTGGTGTTACCCAACCTTCAACCTGTTCATGGTTAGATCACCGGGTTTCGGGTCTATATCTTGCAACTTAACGCCCAATTAAGACTCGGTTTCCCTCCGGCTACCTTAAACAGTTAACCTCGCTACAAAATATAAGTCGCTGACCCATTATACAAAAGGTACGCAGTCACATTAAACAATGCTTCTACTGCTTGTACGTATACGGTTTCAGGTTCTATTTCACTCCCCTATCCGGGGTTCTTTTCACCTTTCCCTCACGGTACTAGTTCACTATCGGTCAGTTAGTAGTATTTAGCCTTAGAGGATGGTCCCCCTATCTTCAAACAGGATACCACGTGTCCCATTTTACTCATTGAGTCCACAAATAAACATATTTTCAAATACGGGACTATCACCCTATATTGTTAATCTTTCCAGAATTATTCTTCTAATATGCATACTATACAGACTCTGGGCTACTCCCGGTTCGCTCGCCACTACTAAGGGAATCTCAATTGATTTCTTTTCCTCAGAGTACTAAGATGTTTCAGTTCCTCTGGTTCGCTTCATTAAGCTATGCATTTACTTAATGACGATATAATAAATATATCAGGTTTCCCCATTAGGAAATCGCCGGCTGTTAACGCTTCACAATCAGCTAACCGACGCTTATCGCAGATTAGCACGTCCTTCATCGCCTCTAACTGCCAAGGCATCCGCCGTATACGCTTTAATTACTTAACCCCACAATACCTTAGATATTTTATTTCAAATAATTTTGAACACAAATTCAAAAAAAATCAAATATAAAAACAAAACATACTTCTAGGCTAATATTAACAAAAAATAAAAAACCCCGATAGTACATTTTACCAATTCTATATTACACCAAATTGTTAAAGAACAAAAAAAAGAAAAAGTCAACCTAAATAAATCAGTGTCCGTCCCCTAGGGGATTCGAACCCCTGTTACTGCCATGAAAGGGCAGTGTCCTAAACCACTAGACGAAGGGGACCAAAATTCCCAAACCAAGAACAAACATGAATAAACAAAGGAAAATTAATTTGTTTATTCATAAATCAAAAAAAAAATAACATACTAAACCAATCACATCTAATCACATAGCAATGACAAGATAGCAAACATTTGATAATTAGAATACCAAATACAAACAAATAAATACTATGTAGGTATGCCACAAAATCTATCGTTTAGTAAGGAGGTGATCCAACCACAGGTTCCCCTACGGTTACCTTGTTACGACTTCACCCCAGTCATGAATCACAAAGTGGTAAGCGCCCTCCTCAAATTTAAGGTTAAACTACTCACTTCTTTTGCAACCCACTCCCATGGTGTGACGGGCGGTGTGTACAAGGCCCGGGAACGTATTCACCGTGACATTCTGATACACGATTACTAGCGATTCCGACTTCATAGAGTCGAGTTGCAGACTCCAATCCGGACTTAGACATACTTTATGAGATTTGCTAACTTTTACAAGATTGCTTCTCTTTGTATATGCCATTGTAGCACGTTTGTAGCCCTACTCGTAAGGGCCATGATGACTTGACGTCATCCTCACCTTCCTCCGATTTATCATCGGCAGTCTCCTTTGAGTTCCCGACCTAATCGCTGGCAACAAAGGATAAGGGTTGCGCTCGTTGCGGGACTTAACCCAACATTTCACAACACGAGCTGACGACAGCCATGCAGCACCTGTCTCAGAGCTCCCGAAGGCACCTACATATCTCTACATAGTTCTCTGGATGTCAAGAGTAGGTAAGGTTCTTCGCGTTGCATCGAATTAAACCACATGCTCCACCGCTTGTGCGGGCCCCCGTCAATTCATTTGAGTTTTAACCTTGCGGCCGTACTCCCCAGGCGGTCAATTTAACGCGTTAGCTACGAAAGCCACAGTTCAAAGACCACGACCTTCAAATCGACATCGTTTACGGCGTGGACTACCAGGGTATCTAATCCTGTTTGCTCCCCACGCTTTCGTACCTGAGCGTCAGTTTTTGTCCAGGGGGTCGCCTTCGCCACTGGTATTCCTCCAAATCTCTACGCATTTCACCGCTACACTTGGAATTCTACCCCCCTCTACAAAACTCTAGCTTACCAGTTTCAAATGCAGTTCCCAGGTTAAGCCCGGGGATTTCACATCTGACTTAATAAACCGCCTACGTACTCTTTACGCCCAGTAATTCCGATTAACGCTTGCACCCTCCGTATTACCGCGGCTGCTGGCACGGAGTTAGCCGGTGCTTATTCTATAGGTAACGTCAATTGACAATACTTTTAATATTATCAACTTCTTCCCTATTAAAAGTGTTTTACAACCCGAAGGCCTTCTTCACACACGCGACATAGCTGCATCAGGGTTTCCCCCATTGTGCAATATTCCCCACTGCTGCCTCCCGTAGGAGTCTGGACCGTATCTCAGTTCCAGTGTGGCTGATCATCCTCTCAGACCAGCTAGAGATCGTAGCCTAGGTGAGCCATTACCACACCTACTAGCTAATCCCATCTGGGTTCATCTAATGACGTAAGGCCTTTCTTACAAAAGGTCCCTTACTTTGGTCAAACGACATTATGCGGCATTAGCTACCGTTTCCAATAGTTATTCCCCTTCATTAGGCAGATCCCCAGATTTTACTCACCCGTTCGCCGCTTGCCAGACAAAATAGCCAAAAAAAATAAAACTATTTCCCGTTTGCCGCTCGACTTGCATGTGTTAAGCCTGCCGCCAGCGTTCAATCTGAGCCATGATCAAACTCTTCAATTTAAATTTAAATACTTAATTAATATAGTAACAAAACAAAAATCTATAATTAAGAATTAACAACAATACATATCGACTCAATCTTGAAGCATCCTACATATCTGGATTAATAAATTATTAAAGAGCAAAAAAACAGGAATCGCAAGCGCGAAAACTTCAAGCCTGAAACTCACAAATAAATGTATATTTTACAACTTTAATACTGAAAGTCAAGTATATTAAATTTTTTATATAATAATCCATAAAATCTTACAAAAACACAGATAAAAATCTTAACAAAACTTTAATATTATGTGATACTAAATACTAATTAAATAACTGAATAAGAATTTTCAAAGATCCCTTAAATCTAAAATAAATAAAGTATGCAAACAGCTCACCTAATGTTCAGAAAAAATAAATTAAACAAGTCGTGGTATTTTATAATGACAAGTTTTAATGGAATGTTTCATTAAAACTAAAGGGTGCTTAACATGCAGTGTCTATATCCTATTTATCGAGTACTAATTAGTGTATATGATAAAACTGGAATTTTGAATTTTTCTAAGTTTCTACACGAAAAAAATATTCAAATAATATCTACTGCAGGTACCGCTGCTTTTCTAAAAAAAGAAGGTTTAACAACAACAGAGATATCAGATTATATTAATTTTCCAGAATTAATGGATGGACGTATAAAAACATTACATCCGAAAATATATGGAGGAATCTTAGCGAGACCTGATTTAGACAAAAAGATCATGAACGAATTTAACATTGATCACATTGACATGGTAATAGTTAATTTATATCCTTTTAATTCAAAAATAAAGCGAAAACAAAAAAACATTTTAAAAGAAAAGCAAATAACAAACATTGATATAGGTGGTCCAAGTATTGTTAGAGCTGCAGCTAAAAATTATAAAAAAGTAGCAGTACTGGTCCACAGTTGTGATTATGCACCTATTATTCATGAAATGAATAATAATAATAATTCCCTCACTATTCAAACCAAATTTAAATTAGCAGCAAAAGCATTTGAACATGTCGCTACATACGATAGAAACATCGCAAATTACTTTCAAAATGTAAAAACAAAAAACAATGGAAATAAAAACAAACAATCAATACTCAATTTCCCCAAAAACATAAATATTATTAATGAGAAATTTGTAAAAGAACAAGATCTTAATTATGGGGAAAATCATCACCAAAAAGCTGCATTTTACGTAAACGAAAGATTTGCTAATAAATCTTTAAATAGCACAATAAAAAAAATACAAGGTAAAAGCCTTTCCTACAACAATATCGTTGATATTGATACGGCTCTAGAATGTATCAAAATGTTTACTAAACCAACTTGTATAATTATAAAACATAATACTCCATGTGGAGTAGCTAGTTCTGAAAATATTCAATTAGCTTACCAAAAAGCTTATCAAGCTGATCCTATATCAGCATTTGGTGGTATAATCGCATTAAACCAGACAATAGATGCTCAGACAGCTAATCTTCTTCAACAACAATTCGCTGAAGTAATAATAGCTCCATCTATTAAAAAAAATGCTTTAAATATACTATCTAATAAAAAAAATATGAGAATAGTAACATACAAAAATAAATTAATTGAAATAACTAATATAGACATAAAAATTATAAACAATGGAGGTTTGCTAGTACAAGAACACGACAAAAAGAAAATAAACTTTAAAAGAATGAATATAGTTACAAAACGATCACCTACCAAGAAAGAAATAAATGATGCAATTTTCTGTTGGAAAATTATAAAATTTGTAAAATCCAATGCAATTGTGTATGCTAAAAACAATCAAACAATCGGCATTGGATCTGGACAAATGAGTAGAGTATTCTCCGCAAAAATAGCTGCAATTAAAACTAAAAATGAAGGATTAGAAACGCATGGAGCAACTATGGCCTCTGATGCTTTTTTGCCATTTTGCGATTGCATAGAAGTAGCTGGTGAGCTTGGTATAAGTTGCGTTATCCAACCAGGAGGATCAATAAAGGATGAAGACATAATTAAAACAGCTAATAGATATAACATTGCAATGATTTTTACTTATACTCGTCATTTTAAACATTAAAATTTTATATCAATTAACATCATGTAAGCAAAATGAATTACCCAAATTGAATCATAAAACCTCACAGGGTTAGAAAAGTTAAATAAGAATAGCTCACAAAGACCACTTTAATAAGTAAAAAACATTACTACATATAATTCAATTCATAACACCTTTTAAAGATTTACTAAAAACAAATGTGGGAATCTTACTAGCTAAAATTCTGATTTCTTTGCCGGTTTGTGGATTACGACCAATACGAGCATGACGATACTTAACTTTAAATACACCAAAACCTGTTAATTTAACTGTATTACCTAATTTAAGAGACATTACTATTTCCGCTAAAATACTCTCTAAAATAAATTTCACTTGTACTTTAGAAATATCATGTTTCTTAGCAATAACATTAACAATTTGTATTTTATTCATACACTATCCTTAATATATTAAATTTAAACTATCAAAACAATAACACTTTACAATTCTAAATTTACCTAACATCTAATATAACAAACTAAAATAAAAAATTTCAATATAATAATAGCCTTAATTATATTTTGCTCATTATATGTATAGGCAAAATATTTGAACAACAAAATAAAAAACCGATAAAATAATTTACCAATCGCATATATTTAAATATTATTATTTAATTATTGACCAATTTAGTAGCATTTAATAACTCAGTTAAATTAGCTGATGCTTCATCAACAGAAACAGGCATTTCAGATTTATCACTATATTGTTTATCTCGATAAAGAGCTTTATTCTGATGATAAGCATAACCAGTACCAGCAGGAATTAATCGCCCAACAATAACATTTTCCTTCAAACCACGTAACTCATCGTGTTTACCAGATACGGAAGCCTCGGTCAAAACCCGTGTAGTCTCCTGGAAAGAAGCCGCGGAAATAAACGACTCTGTAGCTAAAGAAGCTCTCGTAATACCTAATAAATCACGTATAAAAACAATCTCCTTTTTGCCTTCAATACTTAATTGACGATTCACTATCTTAACACGAGAAAATTCTATCTGTTCTCCCTCTAAAAAAGTAGAACTTCCAGGATCAACAATAGTAACCTTGCGTAACATTTGTCTAATAATAACCTCGATATGCTTATCATTTATCTTGACGCCCTGCAAACGATAAACTTCTTGTACTTCATTAATAATATAACTAGTAACTGCATGAACACCACGTAAACGCAAAATATCATGAGGCGATTCAGGACCGTCTGAAATGATATCTCCTCGTTCTACAAACTCACCTTCAAATACATTAAGCTGTCGCCATTTAGGAATCATTTCTTCATAAGCAACGTTATTGCCTTCAATTGAAGATATAATTAAACGACGTTTACCTTTAGTTTCTTTACCAAAAGATACAATACCACTAATTTCTGCTAAAATAGCAGCTTCTTTAGGACAACGTGCTTCAAATAAATCAGCAACACGAGGCAAACCTCCTGTAATATCCTTAGTTCCACTACTCTCATGAGGCAATCTTGCTAAAACATCACCACAAACAACTTTTGAACCATCTTCAAGTTGTACTACGGTTCGGCTAGGCAAAAAATACTGAACTGGCATATCAGTGCCAGGAAATAATAAATCACAACCATGCCTATCAACAACTTTTAGTGCAGGACGAAAATCCCTACCTCCAACGGAACGTTCAGCAGTATCTAATACAATAATAGAGGACAATCCCGTAAACTCATCGGTTTGTCGAATAATAGTCTGACCATCAATCATATTAGTAAATCTAACAAAACCACTAAATTCTGTAATCACAGGCATAGTATGTGGATCCCAATATGCAATTATTTCACCACCTACAACATATTCTCCATCTCCTTTAGTTAACATAGATCCATAAGGTACTTTATAGCTTTCCTTAGTTCGCAAAAATTCATCAATAACCGTTAATTCAGTATTACGGGAAGTAATCACAAATTTACCAGAATCATTAATAACAAATTTAACATTTTTCAAACGAATAATGCCATTATTCTTTACCTGAATACTTGATTCCGTTGCGGCACGAAACGCGGCGCCTCCAATATGAAAAGTACGCATTGTTAACTGAGTTCCTGGTTCACCAATAGATTGTGCAGCAATTACACCAATAGCTTCCCCTTCATTTACAAGCTGACCACGAGCCAAATCACGACCATAACAAAAAGCGCAAACACCAAAGCTAGTGTCGCAAGTCACGACTGAACGAACTTTAATATAATCTATTGAATTTTTCTCTAAAATATCACAATAATCTTCATCTAAAAGGACATTACGATTAATTAAGATATCTAAAGTACCAGGTCTTAACACATCCTCTGCTGTTAAACGACCTAATACACGTTCGCGCAACGCCTCTTTTACATCTCCACCTTCAATTAAAGAAGTCATGGTAATACCAGAAAAAGTACCACAATCACTTTCAGTTATTACTAAATCTTGAGCAACATCTACTAAACGACGAGTTAAATAACCAGAATTAGCAGTTTTTAAAGCGGTATCAGCTAATCCTTTACGAGCTCCATGAGTAGAAATAAAATATTGAAGAACATTTAAACCTTCACGAAAATTTGCTGTAATAGGAGTTTCAATTATTGAACCATCTGGCTTAGCCATGAGACCACGCATACCAGCAAGCTGACGAATTTGAGCTGCAGATCCACGTGCGCCAGAATCAGCCATCATAAAAATATTATTAAAAGAAGTTTGAAATTCTTTTTTACCATAACGATTAAAAACAGATTCAATAGATAAATTATCCATCATTGCCTTAGCAACTCGCTCATTTGCAGCAGCCCAAATATCTATTACTTTATTATAACGTTCACCTGCAGTCACTAAACCAGACTGAAATTGTTCTTGAATATCAGCAACTTCACTTTCTGCTTCACTAATAATTTCAGCTTTTTTTGTAGGTATCATCATATCATCAATACCCACAGATGCACCAGAACGAGCAGCATAAGCAAAACCTGTATACATAATCTGATCAGCAAAAATAACAGTTGACTCCAAACCTAAAATACGATAACAAACATTGAGCATTTTTGATATAGCTTTCTTTCCTAATACCTGATTAACTAAGTTAAAAGGAAGTCCCTTTGGCACAATCATCCAAAAAATAGAACGACCGATAGTAGTATTTACAAGACTAGTATATGTTGACCACTCACCATGTTCAAGTCGTTCATACTCAGTAATACGCACTTTAACACATGCGTGCAAATCCGCCAAACCTAAACGATAAACACGTTCAGCTTCTTGAGGGCCAGACAATAACATACCTTCTCCCCTACTATTAACACAATCCCTAGTCATATAATACAAACCTAAAACAACATCTTGAGAAGGAACAATAATAGGCTCTCCATTAGCTGGAGATAAAATATTATTAGTAGACATCATTAATGCACGAGCTTCTAATTGAGCCTCGAGCGTTAATGGAACATGCACCGCCATTTGATCACCATCAAAATCTGCATTATAAGCAGCACAAACCAAAGGATGTAATTGAATAGCTTTACCTTCAATTAAAATGGGTTCAAAAGCTTGAATACCCAAACGATGTAATGTAGGAGCCCTATTTAACATTACCGGATGCTCACGAATAACCTCATCAAGCATATCCCATACTATAGCTTCCTCTCTTTCCACCATCTTCTTAGCTGTTTTAATGGTACTAGCAAATCCACCTATTTCCAACTTCCCATAAATAAACGGTTTGAACAATTCAAGAGCCATTTTTTTCGGCAAACCACATTGATGTAATCGTAAATATGGACCAACAGTGATTACTGAACGACCAGAATAATCGACTCGTTTACCCAATAAATTTTGACGAAATCTACCTTGTTTACCTTTGATCATATCAGACAAAGATTTCAAAGGACGCTTATTGGAACCTGTGATAGCTCTACCTCGACGACCATTATCCAACAGGGCATCCACTGCTTCCTGTAACATACGTTTTTCATTACGTACTATAATATCTGGAGCAACAAGGTCTAATAAACGTTTTAATCTATTGTTACGATTAATCACTCGACGATATAAATCATTCAAATCAGAAGTAGCAAAACGACCTCCATCCAATGGTACTAAAGGCCTTAAATCTGGAGGTAATACTGGTAAAACATTAAGAATCATCCATTCTGGTTTATTTTCAGATTGTAAAAAAGATTCAAGCAATTTAATGCGTTTAGTTAATTTCTTTCGTTTGGCATCAGAATTAGTCGAACTTAATTCCTCACGTATCTCCTCACACTCGCTGTCCAAATTCATATTTCTCAATAAATATTGAATAGCCTCCGCTCCCATTTTTGCTTCAAATTCATCTCCAAATTCTTCCAATGCATCTAAATATTGATCTTCAGTAAGAATTTGGCAACGTTCAAGACTAGTCATACCACTTTCTACTACAACATAAGACTCAAAATATAAAACACGCTCAATATCACGTAACGGCATATCCAAAAGCAAACCAATACGGGATGGCAATGATTTCAAAAACCAAATATGAGCAGCTGGAGAAGCTAATTCAATGTGCCCCATGCGCTCCCGACGCACTTTACTCTGAGTAACTTCCACTCCACACTTCTCGCATACTACGCCTCGATGTTTAAGTCTTTTATATTTACCACATAAACATTCATAATCTTTAATTGGACCAAAAATTCGTGCACAAAATAAACCATCTCTTTCAGGTTTAAAAGTACGATAATTAATAGTTTCAGGCTTTTTAACTTCACCAAAAGACCATGATCTAATCATATCTGGTGAAGCTAAAGAAATTTTTATCACATTAAATTCTTCTGATTTATTCTGATATTTAAAAAAATTAAATAAATTTTTCACAAACACTTCCTATAAAATACAACCTATTTAAATATTATAATACCTAACCTGTAAATTTATTAAAACATATGAACATAAATTAATCTTCTAATTCAATATTAATACCCAATGAACGTATCTCTTTTAATAAAACATTAAAAGATTCTGGCATACCAGGCTCCATTATATGATTTGCATCAACAATATTTTTGTACATTTTAGTACGACCATTAACATCATCTGATTTAACAGTAAGCATTTCCTGTAAGGTATAAGCAGCTCCATATGCTTCTAATGCCCATACTTCCATTTCTCCAAAACGTTGACCACCAAACTGAGCTTTACCTCCTAATGGCTGCTGGGTCACTAAACTATAAGAACCAGTTGAACGAGCGTGCATCTTATCATCAACTAAATGATTAAGTTTTAACATATACATATAGCCAACAGTAACCTGACGTTCAAACTTTTCTCCTGTACAACCATCAAATAAAGTTATTTGTCCAGAAGTTGGCAAATTACCCAGTTTTAACAAATCCTTAATCTCATTTTCATGCGCACCATCAAACACCGGGGTAGCAATTGGCATACCACCTATTAAATTTTTTGCTAATATCCTTACTTCATCATTAGAAAAAAGACTAAGATCTACATGTTGACGTAAATCTTTACCTAAACTATAAGCTTGCTGTATAAACTTTCTTAATTGATCAATATCCTTGTGCTGTTGCAACAATTTATTGATTTGATCACCAATTCCTCGAGCAGCCATTCCAAGATGAGCCTCTAAGATTTGACCAATATTCATTCTAGATGGAACACCTAGTGGATTTAACACAATATCAACTGGAACGCCATTTATATCATAAGGCATATCTTCAACTGGATTAATTTTAGAAATAACACCTTTATTACCATGACGACCAGCCATTTTATCACCTGGCTGTATTTGACGTTTTACAGCTAAATACACCTTTACAATCTTTAATATACCAGGAGCTAAATCATCTCCTTGAATAATCTTGCGACGTTTTAACTCTAATTTACGTTTAAAAACACTTTGTAAATCAAAATATTGTTTTATTAATTCAACAAATTTTTTATTTTTTTCTACATCATCTATATGTATCTTAAACCAATCAGCGCGAGGTTTTTTCAATAAATAATCTTTACTTATACCTATAGAAATCAAAATCTCACAAATGCGAAAAAACAAGCCATCTTCAATAATCTTTAATTCTTCAGTTAAATCCTTTTGAATTTGCCTCAATTGCATTTCTTCAATTTCTAATGCGCGCTTATCTTTTTTTACTCCTTCTCTAGTAAAAATCTGTATATCTATAACAGTACCACACATACCATTAGGTACCCTTAATGAAGAATCCTTAACATCAGAAGCTTTTTCACCAAAAATAGCACGCAGCAACTTTTCTTCTGGAGTTAATTGAGTTTCTCCTTTAGGAGTAACTTTACCCACTAAAATATCTCCACCAACTACTTCCGCTCCAATATATACAATACCTGATTCATCTAATTTAGAAAGAGCAGCTTCACCAACATTAGGAATATCAGCAGTAATTTCTTCTGAACCTAATTTAGTATCACGAGAAATACAAGATAATTCTTGAATATGAATTGTCGTAAAACGATCTTCTTGCACTACACGCTCTGATATTAACATAGAATCTTCAAAGTTATAACCATTCCATGGCATAAAAGCAATACGCATATTTTGACCTAACGCTAACTCACCTAAATCAGTAGAGGAACCATCTGCCAATACATCTCCTCGTTCTACAAACTCGCCTAATTGAACACAAGGTGTCTGGTTAATACAAGTATTCTGATTAGAGCGAACATATTTAACCAAATTATAAATATCAATACCTGATTCATCGGAACAAATTTCATCAGAATTAACATTCACAACAATACGTGATGCATCCATATACTGAATACAACCACCCCTTTTAGCTACTACAGTAACTCCAGAATCTACAGCAACAGCGCGCTCCATACCAGTACCTACCAATGGTTTTTCAGAACGTAAAGTAGGAACTGCCTGTCGTTGCATATTAGCACCCATAAGAGCTCTGTTAGCATCATCATGTTCAAGAAAAGGTATTAAAGATGCACCTACCGAAACCACCTGCTGAGTAGAGACATCCATATAATCAATCTGATCTGTTCTAAACAAACCAGATTCACCTTTATGACGACAAGTTACTAATTCATCAGTAAAACGACCACTTTGATCAAGATTAGCATTAGCCTGTGCAATAACAAATTTTCCTTCTTCAATAGCAGACAAATATTCTATCTCATCAGTAACAATCCCATTATAAACTAAACGATATGGAGTTTCCAAAAACCCATATTCATTAGCTCGCGCATATACAGATAATGAATTAATTAGTCCAATATTTGGTCCTTCAGGAGTTTCAATAGGACAAACGCGTCCATAATGAGTAGGATGTACATCACGTACCTCAAAACCAGCACGCTCCCTAGTTAATCCACCAGGACCTAATGCAGAAATTCTACGTTTATGAGTTATTTCCGATAAGGGATTATTCTGATCCATAAACTGAGATAATTGACTAGAACCAAAAAATTCCTTTACAACGGCAGAAATCGGTTTAGCATTTATCATATCTTGAGGCATTAAAGAATCTAAATCACCTAATGATAAACGTTCTTTTACTGTACGTTCGACTCGAATTAAACCAATACGAAATTGATTTTCTGCCATCTCACCTACAGAACGTATACGTCTGTTACCAAGATGATCAATATCATCTACCTCACCTTTACCGTTACGAATATTAATAAGTTTTTTAATTACATCAACGATATCGTTTTCACTTAAAACACCTTTGCCTTCAATAGTATCTCTTTGTAACGACCTATTAAATTTCATACGGCCAACCACAGAAAGATCATAACGTTCTTCCAAAAAAAATAAATTCTCAAATAAAGATTCTGCTGCTTCACGTGTAGGAGGCTCGCCTGGACGCATCATACGATAAATTTCTATCAATGCACTCAAGCGATCATGAGTAGAATCAATACGCAAAGTTTTAGAAATATAATCACCATGATCTAAATCATTAGTAAAAATAGTTTCTAATCTTCTAAATCCTGCATGCTTTAATTTAGATATTGCTTCTAATGATATAGATGTATTAGCAGAAATAATATGTTCGCCAGAAATTGGATTCACGTAATCCTTAATAACAACTTTGTCAACAACATATTCAACAGGCACCTTAATTTTTTTAATATTATCTTTTTTAAGTTCTCTAATATGTCGAGAGATAATACGGCGACCTTTACTAACATAAATTATTCCATTACACTCAATATCAAACGATGCAGTATCACCAAGTAACCTATCAGGAAGTAGCTCCATATAAACAGAATCATCACCATTTAATTCATATACAACTCTATTAAAAAATATATCCAGAATCTGTTGAGTACTATAACCTAATGCACGTAGAAGAACAGTTACTGGCAATTTTCTTCTACGATCAATGCGAACAAAAAGATTATCTTTAGGATCAAATTCAAAGTCCAACCACGAACCACGATAAGGTATAACACGTGCATTATATAAAACTTTGCCTGAAGAATGTGTTTTTCCTTTATCACTATCAAAAAATACACCAGGACTACGATGTAATTGAGATACAACTACGCGTTCAATACCATTTATAATAAAAGTCCCATTGTCTGTCATAAGCGGGATATCTCCCATATACACTTCTTGTTCTTTAATATTCTTACCTTGATTTAATGAAACTTCACGTTCAAAAACAACTAAACGAATATTTACGCGAAGGGCAGCTGCAAAAGTAATACCGCGAGTTTGACATTCTTTAACATCAAACACTGGTTCATCTAAACGGTAACTAATGTATTGTAATTCAGCATTACCATTATAACTACATATAGGAAAAACAGAATGAAAAACGGCCTCTAACCCATGTTGACCTTCTGAATCTCGCTCAATAAATTTTTGAAAAGAATCTAACTGAACAGAAAGAAGATAAGGAATATCTAAAACTTGGGGACGTTTTCCAAAATCTTTACGTATACGTTTCTTCTCAGTATAAGAATAAACCATGCCCTTCCTCATCAATCTGTAAAATCAAATAAAATTAGGAATCATATTTTAAAACATTTAATACCTAACAATAAACTAATTCTAAATTTGTACCATTAGAACAAAACGGACAAATATTAATAAATAAATACATTTAAAAACAACAACGAAACAAAACACCCAGAACCATTACCTAAAGACAATAACAACAAACAAAATTACATTAGTTTGATATTACTTTATTTCAACAGAAGCACCGACTACTTCCAAGTTTTTTTTTAAAATATCTGCATCACTACTATTTATCCCTTGTTTAAGGATAACAGGATAAGATTCAACTAAATCTTTAGCCTCTTTTAACCCTAAACCAATAGCACCGCGTACAGCCTTAATAACAGCAATTTTGTTAGAACCAATAGCAGTCAATACAACATCAAATTCAGTTTTTTCTTCAACAACTTCTTCGACTACAGGAGCAGTAGGTAACGTAAAAGAAGTAGCTGAAACACCAAACTTCTCCTCCATCATAGAAATCAATTTAACAACATCCATCACGGACATTTCGGAAACAGCATCTAAAATTTCTTCTTTAGTAAGAGACATAAATAATTCCTAAAAAAAATTAAACATTTGGATAAAAATTTATAATATCAATCAAAATCGTAAAAAATAATTACTTTTTTTGTTCTGCAATTAAGGATAATACACGAATTAACTTAACAATAGTCGATTCCTTAATAAAAAATATTAATCTAGTAATTCCTTCCAAATAAGTAGGTAAGCTAGATAAGATATCAATATGAGATGCATCAATAATATTTTTTTCAAAAACTGCAACTTTAATTTTAAAATTTTCGTGAAGTTTACTAAAATCTTGAAAAAGACGAGCAACATCACTTGCTTCTCTAACAGAGAAACCAATTAAAGTAGGACCAGAAAAAAAATCTTTTAAGCATTCAAAAGAAGTTTCATGTACTATTTTAGATAATAAAGAATTACGAATTACACGTATATAAACATTCTTTTTTCGACTTTCTTGACGCAATTCAACCAATTCATTATTTTTCAAACCACTAGGATCTGCTAAAACAGCAGACACAGCAACTCTTGCTATTTCACGAACTTCAGAAACAATCCTTTGTTTATCTGGAATACTTAATATCATAAAATTTCACTTAAAATAAATTAAAAAACAACAAAACTCAAACATAATAACAAACAACCTCACATGATTAAACTGAACAAAATAATTTTTAAAAACGTAACTTCTCCTAACAAACTAACATTTTATGAATTCATTCTATAAAAATAAAAGGCAATATACAAAATAAACAATAAATCAATTGGTTATAATAGGTAAACTACTTTTATCTATAGCTATTCCTATACCCATAGTACTAGAAAGAGTAACTTTTTTAATAAAAACTCCCTTAGATTGAATTGGTTTATTCTTTTTCAATGCAATGATTAAAGCTTCTAAATTCTCTCTTAATTGTTCAGGAGTAAAACTAATTTTACCTATAGTAACATGAATAATACCACTTTTATCATTACGATAACATATTTGTCCCATTTTAATATTCTTAACACTTTCAACTATATTTTGAGAAATAGTACCATTTCTAATATTAGGCATTAACCCTCTAGGACCTAATATTGGAGCTAATTTACCCACTAAAGGCATTGCAGCTGGAGAAGCAACTATCACATCAAACTGACAATTCTTATTTTTAATTCTATCAGCTAAATCGAACATGCCTACTTCGTCAGCCCCAGCAATCTTAACACGATGCTCTATATCAACATCCTGAGTAAATACAGCAATACGCACGTTACGACCACTACCGTGTGGTAATAGAACAAATCCACGAACATTTTGTTCTGACTTACGAGCATCAATACCTAAGTTTACAGCTACATCGACACTTTCTACAAAATTGATACTGGACATTTTTTGTTGAAAGCCAATAACTGTCATTAAATCATAATCACTTAACGAACTAAATCTACTACGTAAATGTTTCATCCGTTTACTTAATTTAATCATTATACTAATTCTCTATTAATAAACCCATAGAACGAGCGGTTCCCATGATAGATCGTGATACAGCATTCAAATCTGATCCTGTCATATCAATTGACTTAATTTTCGCAATCTCATGAACCTGATTAATAGTAACTGTACCAGCAACCTTACCATCTTTATGCGTACTAGCACCGGATTTAATACCAGCAGCTTTTTTCAACAAAATAGACGCCGGTGGACTTTTAATAATAAAAACAAAAGAACGATCAGAATAAACAGTAACAACAACAGGAATAGGAAGACCTAATTCTATATGTTCTGTCTTTTTATTAAAAACTTTACAAAATTCCATAATATTAACGCCATGTTGTCCCAAAGCGGGTCCAATAGGAGGACTTGGGTTTGCTGCACCCGCTCCAATTTGCAATTTCACAAAAGCCTGTATTTTTTTAGACATAAGACCTCATTTTGCTTAAAAAGTAAAACAAAAAATCAAAACTACTTTACTTTATTCTTTAATTCCTAATAATAAAATGTCAAAATCCTATAATTAATATCAACAACATAAAACTAAAATGGATTAACATTTTTCAACTTGAACAAAATCTAGTTCTACAGGAGTAGAACGACCAAAAATTGATACAGATACCTTTAAACGACTCTTTTCATAATCTACATGTTCTACTACACCGTGAAAATCAGCAAAAGGACCATCATTAACGCGAACTAACTCCCCTGGTTCAAATAATGTCTTTGGTCTGGGTTTTTCTCCAGCTTGTTGCAACTTATTCATGATAGAATGAAGTTCTTTATCACCAATAGGAGATGGCCGATCGGGAGCGCCACCAATAAAGCCCATAACACGCGGTATTTTTTTTATAAAATGCCAACTAGATTCATTCATAATCATTTGAACTAAAACATACCCAGGAAAAAATTTCCTTTCACTTTTGCGTCGTTGACCACTACGTATTTCAACAACTTCTTCAGTTGGAACCATAACTTCACCAAATAGATCATTCATATTACTCAATTTAATATATTCACGTAATGAACGAGCTACACGACCTTCAAAACCAGAATAAACCTGCACTACATACCACCGTTTTTTAGATGCAACGTCAACCATCTTACAACCTTAAAGTTAATGAAATAAAACGAACCAAAACACTATCTAATCCCCACAATAACAAAGATACTATAACAGTAACAACAGCTACCACTAAAGTAGTTTGTATAGTTTCTCGCTTTGTTGGCCAAACAACCTTATCTAATTCCATCTTAGCAGCACGCACAAATGAAATAAACTCCAAACCTTTTGCTGTTCTTTGAAAGAAAAAAATAAAAAATACAATAATATATAAAATATCTAATACGACTAACAAAGAAACAAAATTAATAAAAAAATAATTACACAAAAGCACTAATATAAATAATGATAAAACACTTGACCAACTGATTATTTTTAAATAAAGCATTTTTCTAAAATTTCTATATTTATTCATAAATAAATTCTACGCAACTTTTAATATACCAACCCCTTTATCCGCGGAAGAAAAGGAATAAAAAATTTAAACCAATACATCCATTCAAAATTTTCTGATAAAAAGCAAAAAGCACTAAATGTCAAGTATTCATAAGAACTAAATAAATATTATTGTTTTACACCATAAATATCTCATAAAATTATTTTAGACACCACTCCAGCGCCAACAGTTCGACCACCTTCACGTATAGCAAAACGTAACCCATCATTCATAGCAATTGGAGCAATTAAATGGACCATCATTCTAATATTATCACCAGGCATCACCATTTCTACACCACCAGGCAACTCAATTGTTCCAGTAACATCTGTAGTACGAAAATAAAACTGAGGACGATATCCTTTAAAAAATGGGGTATGTCTACCACCTTCTTCTTTATCTAGAATATAAACTTCAGATTCAAATTGAGAATGAGGTTTTATTGAACCTGGTTTTGCTAACACTTGCCCTCTCTCAACATCATCACGTTTAGTGCCGCGCAACAAGACACCAATATTTTCGCCAGCACGTCCTTCGTCCAATAATTTACGAAACATCTCTACTCCAGTGCAAATAGTCTTAACTGTATCTCTAATGCCAACTATTTCTATTTCTTCACCAACTTTAATAATACCACTTTCCACTCTCCCAGTAACCACAGTCCCTCTGCCAGAAATTGAAAATACATCTTCTATAGGCAAAAGAAACGGCTTATCAATAAGCCTTTGTGGATCAGGTATATAATCGTCGAGGGCCTTAGATAATTCAAAAATCTTTTCCTCCCATACTTTATCTCCTTCCAACGCTTTAAGTGCAGAACCACGAATAATTGGAGTATCATCACCAGGAAAATCATATTGAGATAAAAGTTCTCGTACTTCCATTTCAACTAACTCTAACAACTCACTATCATCCACCATATCACACTTATTCATAAAAACAATAATGTAAGGTACACCCACTTGACGAGCTAACAAAATATGTTCTCTGGTTTGAGGCATAGGTCCATCAGTAGCAGCAACAACTAATATAGCTCCATCCATTTGTGCAGCACCAGTAATCATGTTTTTAACATAATCAGCGTGTCCAGGACAATCAACATGTGCATAATGACGACTAGGAGTATCATACTCAACATGTGAAGTATTGATAGTAATCCCACGAGCTTTTTCTTCTGGCGCATTGTCGATTTGGTCAAAAGCACGTGCATTACCGCCATAAGCTTTAGCTAAAACAGTCGTAATAGCTGAGGTCAAAGTCGTTTTTCCATGATCAACATGACCAATAGTACCAACATTAACATGAAATTTTGTACGTTGAAATTTTTCTTTAGACACGAATACACCCCCAATTTATATATTATTTATATATTAAAATTTAAAATATTCAAGCCAAAATCAAGATCCAAATTATTACTGAACTTTCCGCGATTCCACAATACCCTGAGTTATGCCATATGGTGCCTCATTATACTTAAAAAATTCCATGGAATAAGAAGCACGACCCTGAGTTTGAGAACGCAATTTAGTTGCATAACCAAACATTTCAGATAAAGGCACTTTAGCATAAACTACCGTATTCGCATTAATATTCTCTACGTCACTAATTATACCGCGACGTTTATTTAAATCACCAATTACATCTCCCATATAACAACCAGGAGTTTCAACCTCAACCTTCATGATAGGTTCTAAAAGAACTGGTTGAGCTTTCATAAAAGCTTCCTTAAACGCTATGGATCCTGCGATCTTGAACGCTATCTCCGACGAATCAACTTCATGATAAGAGCCATCAATAATAGCTACACGAACACCTATAATAGGATATCCTGCCAGAATACCATTACTTATCTGCTCTTGAACACCTTTATTAACAGCAGGTATGTATTCTTTAGGAACTGCTCCCCCTACTATTTCATTTAAAAATTCATATCCTTTGCCACTTAATTCCATAGGTTCTATACGCAATAATACATGTCCAAATTGCCCTCGACCACCAGATTGTCGAATAAATTTACCTTCTTGTATAACAGTAGAACGAATAGTTTCACGATATGCCACTTGAGGTTTACCTACACTGGCATCAACATTAAACTCTCTACGCATGCGATCTACTAAAATATCAAGATGCAATTCTCCCATACCCGCAATAATAGTTTGACCAGATTCTCTGTCAACTAACACGCGAAAAGAAGGATCCTCTTGAGCTAACTTATTCAATGACAGGCTCATTCTCTCTTGATCAACTTTAGTTTTAGGTTCCACTGTAACAGAAATAACCGGGTCCGGAAAATCCATGCGCTCAAGAATAATCGGTGCAGAAGGATCACATAATGTATCCCCTGTAGATATATCTTTCAAACCAATTACTGCAGCAATATCTCCAGAACAAACAGCCTTTATTTCCTCACGTTTATTAGCATGCATCTGTACAATACGACCAAGTCTCTCACGTTTTTCCTTTAAAGGATTTAAAACAATATCTCCGGTATTAATCTTTCCTGAATACACACGGAAAAAAGTTAAATTACCTACAAAAGGATCATTAGCGATTTTAAAAGCCAAGGCTGCAAACGGTTCATCATCACTAGAACGTCGTTCTGTGTTAGTTGAACGATCTTCCATAACTCCTTTTACAGATACAATATCCACAGGAGAAGGTAAATATTCAATGACAGCATCTAACATAGCTTGCACGCCCTTATTTTTAAAAGCTGAACCACAAGTTACTAAAGTAATTTCATTGTTTAAAACACGACGTCGTAAACCAGATTTTATTTCTTCTTCTGTCAAAATTTTACCGGATAAATATTTATCCATTAAATCATCAGAACTTTCAGCTACAGATTCTAATAAAAACTGATGCCATTCTTCGGCTAAAATATTTAAATGATCCGGTATTTCCTCATAACGCACACTAACACCCTGATCTATTTCATTCCAATAAATAACTTTCATCTTAACTAAATCAATTACGCCAGTAAATTTATCCTCTGCACCAACAGCTAACTGAATAGGTACAGGATTAGCAGATAATCTAGTTTTAAGCTGATCTACAACACGTAAATAATTAGCACCCATACGGTCCATTTTATTTATAAAAGCAATACGTGGAACCCTATACTTATTTGCCTGACGCCATACAGTCTCTGATTGAGGCTGCACGCCTCCAACAGCGCAATAAACCATCACAACGCCATCTAATATTCTCATAGAACGTTCTACTTCTATAGTAAAATCTACATGACCTGGAGTATCTATAATATTAATACGATGAATTTGAAACTGTTTAGACATACCAGACCAAAAACAAGTAGTAGCAGCAGATGTAATCGTAATACCTCGCTCTTGTTCTTGAGCCATCCAATCCATAGTAGCAGAACCATTATGAACTTCTCCAAGCTTATGATTTACTCCTGTATAAAATAAAATACGCTCAGTAGTGGTAGTCTTACCAGCATCTATATGTGCGCTAATACCAATATTACGATAATGTATAATAGGCGTTACCCGACCCATCTATCCTTCTCCATAAACTTACAAAGACCCACATTTGCTTGAATACTGATACATAAATTATACATATGAATATTCAAGAGATAAAAATTATTAGTTAAGATTTATAACTCATGATGTATCATTACCAACGGTAATGAGCAAAAGCTTTATTAGCTTCTGCTATACGATGTATTTCTTCTCGCTTCTTAACAGCATTACCTTTATTTTCTACAGCATCACATAATTCATTAGCCAAACGCAAAACCATAGACCTATCTATTCTTTTTCTAGCGGCAGCTACGATCCAACGCATAGCTAAAGTATCACGTCTCATAGGACGCACTTCAACAGGAACCTGATAAGTAGATCCGCCAACTCTTCTTGATTTAACCTCTACTATTGGTCGCACATTATCAATGGCTAGATCGAAAGCTTCCAAGTGTACCTGAACCTTAGATGATCGCTTTAAAAGAATATCGAGAGCCTGATAAACAATCTTTTCTGCAACAGACTTCTTGCCATGCACCATAACTATATTAATAAACTTAGCTAAAAGCTTTGACCCAAACTTTAAATCAGGTAACACTTTACGTTGATCAATAACATGACGACGAGGCATAACAAAAAAACTCCATTTTCAGGAAATCAAAATAACACAGCACAAAATTCGAAATTTTTTAAACAATACATAAAATATTTGCTAATTAATCTTTAGGTTTTTTTACACCATATTTGGATCTACCTTGTTTGCGATCACGAACTCCAGAACAATCAAGTGCACCACGAACTATATGATAACGTACTCCAGGTAAATCTTTTACACGACCACCACGAATTAAAATAACAGAATGTTCCTGTAAATTATGACCCTCTCCGCCAATATAAGAAGTAACTTCAAAACCATTAGTCAAACGCACACGACAAACTTTACGTAAAGCAGAATTAGGTTTTTTAGGAGTAGTAGTATATACTCTAGTGCAAACACCACGTTTTTGAGGACAAGACTCCAATGCGGGCACGTTACTTTTCACTAATTTAACCAACCGAGGATTCCGAACAAGTTGATTAATTGTTGACATAAACTAAGCTCCTAAATGGCTAAGCAACATAAAAAATGAATAACCCATACCACATTTTAAATATGGAATACTACCTTTATTTAAACCAAAAGTCAAGATAGATACAAAAATTATATATAATATTACCAAACCATTTGTTGAGAATGTCGCTCAGTTAATTGAACAAAACCAAGGTAATCAATAATGATAATTTCTTTTGAAAAATAAAATAGTAAACCACGAGACAAGATATCATCTTTTAAGCCATATATATTGGATTCTATTTTATTTAAAACATCAAAGGCAACAGAATCTACCAATCCTGCTATAATACCATCAGACAATAACAATAACTCATCGAAAGGCCGAATTATTTTTGACAGTAAAAATAAATCCTTCTTATACGGAGAACTACTTAAAGTGTATAACATATAAACAATTTAAAAAGTTAATATACTATCATAATTTATTAATTTTTCACTCCATCTCACAGGAGATAACCATACTATTTTACCCAACCAATATAAAAAATCTATTTTTTTAAAACCACGTTCTTTCACAGAATAAGAACACATATAAATATTTAATGCATCATACATTAACAATGTACCAAAAGTTGCAATAAAATTTTTTACCAAAATTAATTCTGGTTTTTGATTAGATAATAATATGAAAATACCATCAGAAATAAAAAATACACCTATCTTTATTTCGAAAGCAAATAAAGATAATAAAACATCTAAACCTTCTCTTACAGAAGAGCTTCCATAAGGAGTTTGAGTAAAAACAAAAGCAATACGTTTTTTCATATATTATAACTAAAATTGAATAAATCTATCGCAATTCACCATAGCTTGTATTAAAGCACCCAAACTACTTAACTTAAATGCTTTCTGTAAATTACTATCAGAAAAGTGAAAGGCAGTAACACGATCCCTGTCTACAAGACCTCTACGTAAAGCAGCCGCAATACAGACATGTAATTCAACAGAATGAATATTGGAAAAATCCTGCCATAAATTCACCAAATTAATCTCGTCATCATCATTCAAAATTAAACTATTAGCATTAGAAACACCATCTTGATAAAAAAAAACCATAACCAACCGATGATTATATTTCAATAATGCACGCGCAAATTGTAAAGAGACAATAGCAACCTGTTTCCCATATGCAGAAACATTCACAAACAATACATAACTTAAACTAACCATAAGATAACTCAAACATTAATAATTATTTAATATAATATACAAACAAAACAAAGACAAATTTAATACTATAAATAAAAATTTTAAAATAAAATAATCAACATCTGATATCAATAACAACTTGATATTTCCATCAACTACAAATAATAATACATGAGGTATTATTTAAAACACAAAATAATAGATAAACAATTAAAATAAACAAAAGAAACAAATAAACAAAAATATCCTCTTTATAAGATTTAAAAATAAAAATTTCTAACACTCAAAAAATAAATTAAAAATTTAGATCCTAAATAAAACATAAATACTAGCAATAATAAACTGAAATTATGATGACAAGTATACTTAAAGTACAATTGTACCATCAAATTCTAAACATCCCACTTAAAACAATAGATAATATAACAATAAACAGAATTAACTTAACGACTATTGATTTCATAACTATCCAAATAACACAAATAAACAACATTAATTACAATTCTAAAATAATATTATTAATCTGATTATCTATTATTAGATCTGTAAATATATAATACATAAAATAACTAAATATAGAATAAAAATTCAAAATACAAATTATATATAAACTAAACTATGATTCATATATAATATAAGATTAAACTTTAGTCATTGTACTTGCTTATTCAAAATTTTATAATAAATAAGTCAAAATAATTAAAATTATCTAAAACTAACAATGTATAAAATTAACTAACATTTCATATCCTTGCTCACTTAATATACTTTCAGGATGAAACTGAATACCTTCCAGCCTCAAGTTACGATGACGAATTGCCATAATCTCATCATACTTACCATCATTTAATACACTCCACGCTGATACCTCTAAACAAGATGGTAGACTATAAATATCTACCACTAAAGAATTGTAACGAACTACTTTAAGAAATTGAGATAAATTCGCAAATATTCCTTTACAATCATGATAAATCACAGATTGCTTTCCATGCATCGCTTGTTTTGATCTAACTATCTTCGCCCCAAAAAATTGTGCAATAACTTGATGACCAAGACATATACCAAGAATTGGTAATTTATTAGCAAAATAAGAGATTACAGATAAAGAGATACCCGCATCTCCCGGTGTACCAGGCCCAGGAGAAATAACTAACTTATGAGGGGAAAATTGTTCAATATCTAATAAACTACAAACATCATTACGCACCACTTTTACTTCTGCACCAATTTTACTAAAATATTGATAAATATTCCAAGTAAAAGAATCATAATTATCGATTAGTAATACCTTAACCAAAATCAAATAACCAAATATCTACGTTATCATAACAAATAACTTTATTTAAATAAGAAATAAACAAAACCCACCCAACATAAAACAAAAATACAAAATACTAATAAACAAAATGTCAAAAATAGAAAACATATTCTATCATACAAACTAATATTTTACATATTCTTCTAATATTTAAATCCAGTATTAGATTTTAATAAACCAATAACATCATACACCTTTGATAAAGTAACATCAGCTTCAGAACGAGCCTTTTCAGCACCTCGAGACAAAATTTCATATAAATAATCTTCTTCTCTACGTAAAAGAAAATAACGCTTCTGTAATTTTTTCAATTTATATGTCACTAACTCTATAATTTTATTCTTTAATTGAATATATTTTTTACCTTTAAAAGACAATTCTAAATCATAAATACCAACCTCACTAAGTCCAGATAAAATACTTAAAAGATTGGAAATTCCTGGTTTATTAATTTTATCATACGAAATTACTGGCGGATCATCAGAATCGGTAATAGAACAATTTAATTTATTTACTACAGAATCAATATCTTCTAAAAGAAAAATAACATTTTTTTGATTAAAATCAGATTTAGACATCTTCTTACAAGGTTCTAATAAAGACATGATACGAGAACCAAATTTAGGAACATAAAAATCTGGAACAGTAAATATCCTACCATACAATGAATTAAATCTATCAGCAATTCTACGACTTAATTCCAAATGTTGTTTTTGATCATCACCAATAGGAACTAAACTAGTTTGATACAAAAGAATATCTGAAGCCATTAATATAGGGTAATTAAACAAACCAACATTAATATTGTTTGAATTATTTAAAAAGTTAGTTGACTTATCTTTAAACTGAGTCATACGTCTAAGTTCGCCAAAATAACTATAACAACTTAATAACCAACTTAACTGAACATGTTGTGGAACATGAGACTGAATAAATATAATAACATTATCTGGATCTAACCCGCATGATAACAACAAAGCTAACACATCCAATGATCTTTTACCTAATTGAGTAGCATTTTGGCACATAGTGATAGCATGTAAATCAACTATACAATATATACAACGATAATCATACTGAATTTTAACCCATTGACGTATCGCACCGATATAATTACCAAGAGTTAAATCTCCTGACGGCTGAATACCACTAAAAGCGGTAAGTTTAGTCATACTAAATCCACCTTAAAATCTCTTTTATAAAAACAACCTTATAACAAACATAAACTAAACAAATTTTAAAAAATAATCAAAGATTTAAAATTTCCATTATAATATTATTTATTTAGATATAATTATTTATTTATTTCACAATACAAATCATTAATAACTTGACGATAATTAGATGCAGTAAAAATTGTTGAACCAATAATGAAAGTATCAGCTCCAGCCTCTGCAATTACAGAAATATTCCTAATATTGATACCTCCATCTACTGCTAATCTGATATTAAAGCCACTATTTTTAATCAAATTTGACACTTGACATATTTTATTTAAAACAATTGGTATAAAAGATTGTCCAGAAAAACCAGGATTGACAGACATTAATAAAATAAAATCAAGCTTATTAATTATATATTCTAAACAACCTAATGCAGTACCAGGATTAAATACTAAACCTGCTTTACAGCCATTTTCCTTAATCAACTCCAATGATCGGTCAATATGATCTGTGCTTTCAGGATGAAAACTTATAGAACTAGCTCCAGCATAAACACAATCTAAAATCAAACGATCTACAGGTCTAGCCATTAAATGTACATCAATAGAAATAGTAACACCATAGTCACGTAATGCCTTTAATACTAATGGTCCTACACTTAAATTCGGAACATAATGATTATCCATAACATCAAAATGAATCATTTTAATACCAGCCGAAATCACTTTACTAATATCTTCACCTAAACAAGCAAAATTAGCTGATAAAATTGATGGAACAATTAAAAAATTTTTCAATTTCATCTCTCCAAATCTAATTCTGCCAATCTATATTGATAAACATAAAATTATCCTCTGCCACTCCTTAAATATTATTTTGAAAAACTAAATATGGAGTATACTAGAATAAATATCTAACATTATAATAAATTACACTAAATATTTAATATAACAACCGATAGTCATAATTAAATATACTTAAAATCCTAAAGACATCATTCAAATCGCCATGCCTCTATAATTTCTCACTAAATATATCTTATAAAATAATAAAACAAAGCAAATAATTTTATAAAAATCAAATATCAAGTCCATAACATAATTCAAGTTCATATTAAATAAAAATAATACTACAAAATTAAAATTTAACAAACAGACATAACTTTATATATCAAATTAAATAAAGAAGTTAAATTTAAATAAAGGTATGCACACAAAACTATTATGAATAAATAAAATTAAAAACAATAACAACAAAACTATACTATTTTATCAATATAAGTTATAAAAACACACTTATAATTTATATTGCTATAAATTTTCAATGATTCACATTCCTTAAGAACTGTTGGTTATTTCAATTATAATAAGCAATTCCTAATAGATTGTTTTAAAAGATCGTCGCTAATATCATCATAAACAACCGCTTTACCAATTTGAACTGGTAATACTAAACACGAACCATGTAGTTTATTTTTCTTATCACGCATAATATATGGCAAATAATCTTCTAAAAGCATTTTTGAAGGACCATAAATTGGTAAACTAGCGCGTATTAACAATTTTCGAACACGGTCAAAATCTGATTTGCTAAACCAACCTAAAAAAAATGAAAAACTCATAGCCATCATAATCCCCACAGAAACTGCTTCACCATGTAACCAATTACCTTTATAGCAAAAATAACTTTCAATTGCATGAGCATAAGTATGACCAAGATTAAGTAACATCCGCAAATTAAATTCACGTTCATCTTTTTCAACTACCTTAATTTTCAAACTACAACAACGGTAAACACAATAAGATAAACATTGTAAATTTAAAGATAACAAATCATTCAAATGATTTTCTAACCAAATAAAAAAATCACAATCAAAAGTCACTGCATATTTAATAACTTCTGCTAATCCAGAACAAAATTCCCTACGTGATAAAGTACTTAAACAATTCAAATCTATAATAACCGAACTAGGTTGATGATAACTACCAATCATATTTTTACCCAATACATGATTGACCGCAGTTTTCCCTCCTATAGCAGCATCCACTTGAGCTAATAACGTAGTAGGTATTTGCACAAAACACACACCACGTTGATAAATAGAAGCAACAAAACCAGCTAAATCACCAATAACACCCCCACCAAGAGCAATAATAACCATATCTCGCGTATAATTTTGTTTTAACAATAAAGATATAACTTGTTCAACTACACTCAAAGATTTCTGAGATTCTCCATTAGGTAAAATTACTTTATCAAACATAAATCCATTTTGACTTAATCTAGAAGACACTAGATCTAAATATAAAGGTGCAATAACATCATTTGTTATTATAACTGCAATCCTATTTAACTCTAACAAACCGTAATTATCAATTCTCTTTAATAGCCCATCACCGATAAAAATAGGATAACCACATTTTTCTAATTTTAAAAAAAGTTTCTTCATTAAAAATTCCAAAAAAAATACATCTCAAAAACGAAACAACATCACTGCAATATACCAATAATTCTATTAATAACCATTCTAACACTCTGTTCGTCCGTACGAACAGTAATATCTGCAATTTCTTGATACAATGGCTCTCGTTCAATAGCTAAAGCTTCTAATATTTTTTGTGATGCATTATTAGTTTTTAATAAAGGACGTTTTTTATCTCTCTGAGTACGAACTAATTGTTTCTCAATAGTAGTCTCTAAATAAATAACAAAACCTCTGGAAGAAAGCCGATTGCGATTTTCACGTGATTTAATCGAACCTCCTCCAGTAGCTAATACAATTCCATTTTTATCAGTCAATTCATTAATAACCTTTTCTTCTCGAAAACGAAAACCATCTTCACCCTCTACATCAAATACCCAACTTATATTGGCTCCTGTACGACGCTCAATCTCTTGATCAGAATCAAAAAATTCCATATTTAAATATTGTGCTAATTGACGACCAATAGTACTTTTCCCCGCACCCATAGGACCAATTAAGAAAATATTACGTTTCTCTACCATATCTTAATTATAAAACCACTTTATTAAGCATAATAAATTGCAAATTAAAAACAAATAAAAACAAATTAGAACTGGAACAAAATAAACCGTTCTGCTATAATCAGCAGCTTTGAATATTTTAAATAACTTAAAACATTCTAAAACATAAATCATGGCATTTGCAAATTACAAAATGAATAAAATAACAACACACCCATGAAAATAAAGTCTATAATTCAATAATCTTACTAAAACATATTATAATTCATACTAAACATTTTATAAAATATGTACAAAAACCACATCTCACGTATTCAACATTCTTAAACTGAAACCAACATAAACAAATAAAACTCATAACAATTCCAAAAATTTAAATATCAAAATTAAAATTTACTTATTAATTAAATCATCCCCAAAGTAAAAATCCTATGATTATTATTGGATAATAATTGAATTATTTAACGCAAAACAAAAGAAAATCAAAAACTTTCGTCAATTTAACATATTACTTTATATAAAACAAACACAAGTATATCAACATACACAAAATAGACACTTAATATATTAATTTTACCAAAATATATTCAATAAACACTAACACAATAAACAAAATATCTAAATATAATTAATTCAAATAATCTATTAAATAAAACTAACAAACTAGTACAAAAAATCTAAATAACTCTAATTCATTTGTCCTAAATTTTGAAAACAATCATAAAAAAGTTCAATATTTATACACATATAACAAATGCAAATAAATAATATCAAAAATAAAATAAACGACTACATTACATTTTACAAATTAGAATCCCATATCTAAACTGATCATCATTTAAAATATTAAAACACAACTTAATAAATAAATATAAAACCGTAACATCACATTACAATTTTTAAAATTTCTGATAAGAACCTTCATACAGAATTCTGAATTTAGAATTAATTCTATTCAATAAAAATCAAATAAAATCAATATAATTATTTTAATCACTCAACGCATACAAATCTTAAAATGATACAAAACTTGTAATATCCTAAAATTAACATTAGAATAATATTATTTAATAAGCAAAATATATTACAATATGATAGATATTACTAATATTGCTCAAGAACACTTAACAAAATTATTATCACAACAAAAACCCGGAACCCAAATACGCATATTTGTCATAGAACCTGGAACATATAATGCAGAATGTGGTATATCTTATTGCTTTGCTGAAAATATTAATCCTTCAGATATAAAAATTAGATTCAAATCATTTTCAGTATATATAAACAAAACTAATCTACCTTATTTAAAAGATACTGAAATTGATTTAATTTTTAACCAAACAGAATCTCAACTAACAATTAAAGCGCCAAATGCCAGAATGTGTCAACCTAATGATGATGCACCACTTGATAAAAAAATTGAATATATTTTACAATCAAAAATTAATCCAGTACTTGCGCAACACGGAGGATCTGTAAAACTCATAGAAATAACAAAAGATATGTCAGCAATTATCCAATTTAGTGGCGGTTGTAATGGTTGCTCTATGGTAAATCTTACTTTAAAAGAAAGTATTGAAAAGGAATTACTACAAAAATTTCCAGAACTAAAAAAAATCTGTGATCTGACTGAACATCAACACGGAAAACATTCTTTTTATTAAAATGTGAAAACAGGAAAAAAAATTAAAAATTCCTTAAAAATATAACATGTGGAAATTAAATATACTTAATCCACGAAGTATATTATAAAGAAATCTGATACTTTTCCAATAGTTATTCTAAACAGTAAAACAAAAATTACGAAAAATAATATATATTATCTCTGATAATTTCAAATCCTATCTTAATATAAAACATAAAACAAATAAAATACACACTACACAAAACAACAATTAAATTAAATTAACTTACATAACATTCTTCGCAATGGCTCAGCAGCTCCCCATAACAACTGATCACCTACAGTAAAAGCTGAAAGATAACGTGGACCCATATTTAATTTGCGTAATCTACCAATTGGAATATTCAAAGTACCAGTAACAACTGCTGGTGTAAGTTGATGTAATGAGCAACTATAATCATTTGGTACCACAACTACCCACTCATTATGTGCTGCAAGCAAAAATTCAATTTCTTTTAAAGAAACATTTTCTTTTAACTTTATAACAAAAGATTGACTATGACAACGTAAAGAACTAATGCGCACGCATAAACCATCAATTGGAACTACTTCCTTAAGGCCTAGTATTTTATTAGTCTCAACTTGACTCTTCCATTCTTCTCTGGTTTGACCATTATCTAATAACCTATCAATCCATGGCACTAAATTACATGCTAAAGGCACACTATCATAATTATTTAATATTAAATTATCATTTAACAATTTAGTTACAAGGCCTTCAATTTCTAAAATAGATATATCAGAATTTAGCAATAAATCACTTATTGAGTTATGTATATCACCTATTTGCATTAATAATTCACGTACAAATTTAGCGCCAGCACCAGAAACAGCCTGATAGGTAGATACTGAAATCCATTCAACTAAATTAGAAACAAATAAACCACCTAAAGACATCAACATTAAACTAACAGTACAATTACCACCTACAAAAGTTTTAATACCTCTATCTAGACCTTGATTTATCAAATGTTGATTAATGGGATCAAGGACAATAATAACATCTTCAAGCATTCTTAATGAAGATGCACTATCTATCCAATAACCTTGCCAACCAATATTTCTTAATTTTGGATAAATTTCATTTGTATAATCACTACCTTGACATGTGACAATAATATCCAAGGAACTAAGAATATCTAAATCCCAAGCGTTTTGTATAATACCAAAACGATCATTCATATTAGAAACAGTTTTGCCATATTGAGAAGTCGAAAAAAAAACAGAAGAAATATTATTAAAATTATTTTCTTCAAGCATACGTTTCATAAGCACTGATCCAACCATCCCTCGCCAACCTATAAACCCAACATTTTTCATATATTCTTCCTTTTGCATCAAATAACTTACTAAATAAACAAAATTTATATGCTGCAATTACATCTAATTTACGAATATACTATATATTACACTAATAATATGAAACAATAAATTTAAAATAAGAACATAAAAAAATAAAAATTAATTCGTAAATGAACAAAACAACAATTAATTTCAATTAATAAAACTTAAGGAGATTTATATACTAATGAATGAAATGATATCAGCTACTATACTACTATTTTTAATTATGGATCCGATTGGAAATCTACCAATCTTCATGTCAATTCTAAAACATTTAGAACCAAAAAGAAGACAAATAATTGTAATTAGAGAAATGCTAATAGCTTTACTATTAATGTTAATATTTTTGTTTGTCGGCGAACATATACTTATATTCCTTAATTTACATACAGAAACGGTATCTATTGCAGGTGGAATTATTTTATTTTTAATAGCAATTAAAATGATCTTTCCATCACAAGAAAACAACAATTCAGGATTACAAATAGATGAAGAACCATTCCTAGTACCATTAGCCATTCCTTTAGTTGCGGGGCCATCAATTTTAGCTACATTATTACTGTTATCACATCAATATCCTCATAAAATTGATTTTCTAATACTATCACTACTAATTGCTTGGGGGTTATCTATATTAATTTTAATGCTATCAAATGTATTTTCTCGTCTATTAGGAAACAAAGGAATAAACGCTCTAGAACGTTTAATGGGGTTATTATTAATTATGATTTCTACTCAAATGTTACTGGATGGCATAAAAGACTACCTTCGCACATAAACTATCAACGCTAAAGTACGATATATTACTTATTAAAATAAAATTGAAAAATTATATTTAAACAGTAACATATCGTACAACTTACGCGATTTCAATAAGCATTTTACCCAAAAATAAACTTTAACTATTATAATAATTGATATACTTAACTAAACAAAATTTAAGATAAATATATAATTTACTTTAAATTTTATTAAATCATTCTTATCCATAACAAAAATAAAATAACAAAAATATCAAAATCGCAACAACATCAAGAATTAATTATTTGAAATTATAAAAATTTTATTCTATATAATAATCATTATTCATAAAAAATCAGTTTTTATCAGATACATTTCTCGTAAATAATGAGAAACAGCTTCTTCTTCATTACTACCAATAATTTCTAACCAAGGAAGACTATCTTTTAGTCGTTGTTGAGCATTACGCATAATACAACCTTTACCAACCATTGATAACATCTCTTGATCATTCATACCATCCCCAAAAGAAATACAATCTTGCAAATCATAACCTAATAAGTTAGCAACTTCATGTAAGGCATAACCCTTGGAAACACCACCAGGCATAACTTCAAGACACATAGGTAAAGAAAAACTAACATTAATACAATCCCCCCAACGCACATTCAAAAATCGTTCCAAATTTAATAGATGTTGATAGTCATCACTAGTAAAATAAACTTTACAAATGCCATCAGCAGGTAACATATTTTGTTGGTATAATTTAGCATGAAAAGAAAAACCACTAAGATAATTTTCTTTATCTAGATGAACGTTACGATTTATATACCATTCATCATTACGAAATATGTTAGTAACAATTTTTGGATCATTATACACTAAATCAAACAATTCCAAAGCTATGTTTTCATTCAAATTATGAGAAAAAATTAACTCATTACTATTGTCATATACTCTAGCACCATTGGAAGTAATCATATAAGCAGAAATATTTAAATAATCACGTATCTTAATGACATTGACATGGTGACGACCAGTAGCAAAAACAAAATGTATACCCTGGGTAATAAGGGACTGTAAGATTTGTTTAGTAAAACAACCGACTTTATGATCAGAAGATAATAAAGTACCATCCAAATCAGATGCAACAATATGAAACATAAAACACCAAACCTCTAATATTCAATTAAATAAACAATTATAATCTTATTATAAAATACATAACTAAGTTTAGTAGTAATGATTTATAATTAAATATACAATAATAAATTTAAACATTCATTTAGATTTATCCTAATTTTCCGCCATATCTATTATAATATCATTTAAAAATATTTGATCTATAATTATAAATTAACTAATAAATATATATTAAAGAAAATAACCTTTCCTCGAATATATAAATATATATATCATAGTTTTTACTATTTAAAACTTTAGAAAAACCTATTTTGTTAGAAACAATTCTTAACATAAAATATATATATAGCAATTAAAAGCTATCTTAGTAAAGAAATACAAAAGTCTAAATAACTACATCAAGTAGCCGTTAACATAAATAATACAAAAATACAAATCAAAAAAAATAAATATTCATATAACAAAATTTAACAATAATTATTTTATTACATAACTTATGATTGAAATTTAAATATATCTGAAATAAAAAACAGTATATGTAATCATCAAAATATCGATTCTAAAATATTAATTCTATAAAATTTAAATACATAATATACAATACATGAAAATATAAAAATAAAATATCAACACTGAATAATAAACAAAATTATAACCAATTTTTATGCTTAAAATAAAGATAAGGAGCTAAACCAGTTAAAATCATTAAGATAATAGCTATGGGATATCCAAAAGACCATTTTAACTCCGGCATAAATTCAAAATTCATACCATAGCTAGAAGCAACTAATGTAGGTGGTAAAAAAACTACAGAAAAAAATCTAAGAACACGATTTTGTTCAATATTAATGAACCCCATTGCTATTTGTATCAAAAAATTAACTTTTTGTAATACTGTTTCAGTATGAACTAATAAATAATCTATAATACTTAAAACTTTCTTTGCCTGACTTATTTGATTGATAGAAATTTTTGCCTTACGAATCAAAAAATCAACAGAACGTTGAGTATCTAATAAACATCTACGCAATTTCCAACAAACTTGTTCTAAACTTGCTAAAGTAGAAAATATTGAACTGTATTTATCTATTTCTTTCCCATTCATAATCAAGACACCCAATACTTCTAAATCACTATAAACATTCTCTATTTTATTTGCCAAATGATCTATTTTTAACTCAAATAAATCTAATAAAATTGTATATGCACCATTATCATCAATAAAAAGTTCTGTATTATCAACATCCGTTTGATAAAAACGAAAAACAGATATTTCTTGTTCACGTACACTATATAATTTCCCATCACAAATTATAAACGAAACAACAATACCATCCGTTTGATGATATATCTCATTGTAAAAAAATACAGAACAAATATATAAATCTTTTTTGCTTTTTAAAAATTTACTATTACCAATATTTCCCTTAGAATCAAAACATTTTATAAAACTATCACCTAACTCTATTTGTATGCGATTAAATTCATCTTTGGTAGGTTCAATTAAATCAATCCATATCGCTTCACGCAAAGCAAAAGATTTTTCCAAATTAATCTTAACTAATTGATTATTCTCCAATTTAAAAGCGCTAAGCATAACCACTATTTCCTTGGTGATTAAAACTAAAACATATCATATATCAAACTGCTGAAATTAAAATAAGAACTAGCAACAAAACATTCGACAATATTAAATAAATATCGCTCAAATACAAAATTAAATTTGAAATCACCACACCGACATATTTAATGACATAATTTCCAAAACAACACCACAATATAATGGAATATATACACACATTTAACATAAAATTAATAATATACATTAAAATAAATCAGGAAAATATAACAAAAACAAAGCAAATCAACAATAAAAAACGAACCTACAATTACAATTGAAACTATAACATAATAAAAAATCACTACAAAACAACAACTACTTATATATCAAAATGGCAGTCTATCATATTTTATTTATAAAATTAAGATAAAATATATTTATTAATCAAAATACATAATCTTTAAAATCACGTTACAAAACAGTAATAAAATAATATCAATCTAATCTCCTGAAATCAATTTGAAAAAAAAACATTACTTATGCATTCTTTAGGTAATTCATTAATAAAACGGGAAACTTTACATATAATAGCTTTGCCATATATAAAACGATTTTCAGCATAACTAATAGTTAAACTATGCATCGCACGGGTAATACCTACATAAGCTAATCTACGTTCTTCTTCTACTTGCTTTTCTCCTAATAAAGACATTTGACTAGGAAAAATACCTTCCTCCATACCAACAATAAATACCTGAGAAAATTCTAATCCTTTAGAAGCATGTAAAGTCATTAAATTAACAGAATCAAGATCAGAAAATAATTCAGAACTACGATAATCTTTATCATTTTCTAACAAATAATATGAAACAAAATCACGCAAAACAGATATATTATCACTTCTATTTTCATAATTTTGATCAAAACGATGAGCAGCATCTAAGATTTCTTTAAAGCTCTCAATACATAACGTAGACTTAGAACCTTGCATTTGCTTGTAAAAACAAAACAAACCAGTTTCTTTTATTACTAAATCTATTTGATCAAATAATGATAACTGTTCAATTTCTTCAGATAAAAAATTAATTAAAGTAATAAAATCCTGTAATACTCTAAAAATTCTTGTTTTTAATTTAGTATTATTTAATAAATTCTTAGTGCTTTCCCATAAAGTCAACTGATCAGTAATAGATATATTTCTTACTAAATCTAACGTACGCTTTCCTATACCTCTAGGTGGAACATTAAGAATTCTTTCATATGCAACATCATCACTTTTATTAATAATTAAACGAAGGTACGCGAACATATTTTTAATTTCTTGACGTTCAAAAAACCTGATACTACCACCCCATATCTTATACGGAATCTTACTATGTAACAATACTCTCTCTAAAACAAGAGATTGAATATTACTACGATACAAAATGGCACAATTATTCAATAAACCTCCTTTTTGTTGCCAAGCTTTTATACAATTAATTACAAAATATGCTTCATCTAATTCATTCACTGCTCTATATAAAGAAACAGTCTTCCCTTTGCCTTCTGTGCTCCATAACTTCTTAGCAATACGATTTTGATTATAGGAAATTAAAGTATTAGCTGTTTGTAAAATGTTATTAGTAGAGCGATAATTTTGTTCTAGACGAATAATACGTGTTGATGAAAAATCACTAATAAATCTATAAATATTATCAACCTGAGCGCCACGCCAACTATAAATTGATTGATCATCATCACCAACAATCATAACATTGCTTTTTTCACCTAATAACAAATACAAACAATTATATTGCATTTTATTAGTATCTTGAAACTCATCCACTAAAATATTAACAAACTTATTTCGATAATAAGCTAAAATAGCTGGATTATTCAGTAACAAATTATATAAACGACATAAAAGTTCATCAAAATCTACTAATCCAGCACGATCACACATATTCTGATAAACTTTATAGATATTCAACCAAGTAATTTCTGATTTACTTGATCGTCCATCAACATTAGGAAATAGAGAAGATTTATTTTTTTTATCGCTAATAAAACATACAGCACTATTAGGTTGCCATTTTTTTTCATCTAAACCAAGATAACGAATAGATTTCGTTAATAAACATATCTGATCATTCCTATCTATTATTTGAAAATTTTTAGGCAAATTCGAATCTAAATAATGAGAGCGCAATAAACAATAAGCAAAACCATGAAATGTACCTATCCACATTCCTTTAGAAAAATCACCAATTAAAGCGTTTATACGACTCTTCATTTCCAATGATGCTTTATTAGTAAAAGTTACTGCCATAATTGAAGAAGAAGAATAATTCTTTATCATTTTCAACCAAATAACACGATGGGTTAATACTCGAGTTTTTCCGCTACCAGCACCAGCTAAAACCAGTACATGACTGTCTTTAGCAACAACAGCTTCACGCTGTTTATCATTCAGTTTATTAAACAAACTTACAATATCCATGGGCAGATTAAGAAAATGTTTAATTCAAAAAAAAATGAAAATCATATACATAAAAATTTTATTTATTATAACAATTCTGTCAAAAAAAACAATTTTGAAATATCTAAATGAGGTACATAACTCTTATTAAAACCAAACGATAATTCTCAACATATTCATCATACAAGAAACCTGAACCCACCAATTAATAGCTCTATATATCTATGATTACATCATTACCTATATGCATAATATTCTGCAAAATATACCTAATTATTTTACCGTCATAAAATACATATCTTCATATGGTTTTACACAATCATCAATTCAGACACGAAAAGCATAACTAAAATATTTATCTAAACCATACATAACTAAATTAACATTACTATTAGTAATAACAACTAATGACAACTAGAAATTAAAATATTCAATATAGAATATGTATTCATAAGATAATATTAATTTCACTATGCCAATCAATAAAAATCTCCATTGAACTATCGATACCTACAGAAGCTTCATTTAAACTAAACCAAAAATCTATAAAACTAAACTAATAAATTACCAGTGCCAATAATTAATATTATAATAAAAATTTGATTCATGTTGAAGTAAAATACAACGTAACTTTCAATGTTCCCTAATACTTAAATTATTACTATTAGCATAATGATGTCGTAAAATAAAATTAATTTATCTCCACATTAGCAATAACTGAACGATTATCATAAAACATCGTCTAAATTAAAAGTTAATATATATAAAGGCCTTAATAAACGACGAAATATTAACAATATAAATCTCCAAATTAACAAAATATAACTAAATAACTAACAACCAAAAATTATTACTTTTCACACGCTTAAATGAAGAAAACAAAATAAAAATTAAATTAAGAAATTTTTGTTAACAAAATAAATAACATGATAAATAAGAAATCACCGGTTTATATATTAAAAATTTAAACTAATATCTCCATCATAAACATGAGTAGCTGATCCAGTCATATACAAAGCATGTCCAACCCCTTTCCAATTAATTAATAATGCTCCACCTAAAAGATCTACATTCACTTGTTCAGATAATAACCCCCGTTGAATACCTACAGCAACAGCCGCACATGCACCACTACCACAGGACTGTGTTTCGCCAACACCTCTTTCATATACTCTTAAACGAATATGATTATAATTAACAATCTGCATAAAACCAACATTAGTCTCTTCAGGAAATCTAGGATTCTGTGACAACAAAGCACCAATAGCTGTAACGTTAACAATATCCGCATTATCCACTAGAATAATGCAATGAGGATTGCCAATTGAAACAACACCACATAACATAGCTTGCCCAGCAACATATAAAACATAACTATTTTCTATTTTACAAGCTTTAAACGGAACCCTGGCGGGACAAAAATCAGGTTCCCCCATATTCACTTTAATATAATCATCCCTAATAAAAGATAACATCATGCATCTGGTTCTAGTACTAACATAAACGATATTTTTATAAGTTAATTTCTTAATTTTTACAAAACTACCTAAACAACGAACACCATTACCACACTGATTTACTTCTTGACCATTAGCATTAAAAATACGATAATTAAAATCTATTCCGAAACGCTCTGATAACTCTACTAATAATAATTGATCAAAACCTACTCCATACCGTCGATCAGACAAACGACAGATTGTTTTTCGCGTAAATGCAATATTTTGTGTTATTCCATCTACAATCATAAAATCATTACCCAATCCATGCATTTTAGAAAATCGCATTGATACCTCAATAAGTAATACAATTAAAATAACAATAATATAATAAATATTACGTAAATTAGCTATTTATCAACTAGTAAAATTAAATTTATATTTAAAAATCAATGGGAAAATAAAAAAATAACATTCTCATAATATATTTACAATTACAGTTACTAAATTATTAATTATAATAAAATTATAAAAATCAAAATATCATACCATTATTAGTATATTTAATTTTAATTATATTAAAATTAAATATACTAAACAAAACTCTATCATTATCTTCATATTAATAAATAAATAAATTATTAATAAACTTCATAAATATTTACTATACAAAAACACATATAAAATTAATAAATATTTTAAAATATAACTAAATTTAATCATCAGGAATAAAGAAAAATTTAATCATAATTTCAAAAAAAAAATATATACTATATCTATATGTATAGATACTTAAATAAACAATAATTTTATAAAATCAAATAAAAACTAACTTATAAAATTACTTTATCAAAAATTTAAAAATAAAAATTAATAATTTAATAAAAATTTATATAAATAAATTTAATTAATTTCAAAATCTATATTAATACTAATGATATATTTAAAATTCAATATAATAAAATTATCATAATTCACTCAAATAAATAAAAAAATTTAATAATTGTATATAAAGACAAGTAAACTAAAAATGATTAAAATGTTATTCTATCAATAAAATTAATACTTCATTAAAAACAATATAAACATAATGAAATTTTTAAAAACAAAGATAAATAACGATATGCATCTTAAAACCCTAAAAATAGCTACACGCAATAGTCCACTTGCATTATGCCAGACAAATTATATATATAATAAATTGCTTCATTATCACCCAAATTTACAAATAAAGCTAATTCCAATAATCACAATAGGGGATCTAGCATTAAATAAAGAATTAGAAAACATTAACAGAAAAGGATTATTTATTAAAGAATTAGAATATGCTTTACTTAACCATCATGCTGATATTGCAGTGCATTCAATGAAAGATGTAAGTATCTCTTTCCCTAAAGGTCTTGGTATAGCAGTAATATGTAAACGAGACGATCCACGAGACGCTTTTGTTAGTTTACGATATTCCAAATTAGAAAATTTACCAAATGGAGCAATAGTAGGTACTTCAAGTCTGCGACGTCAATGTCAATTATACGAACATAGGCCAGACTTAAAAATAAAAAATATAAGAGGAAATATTGACTCCAGATTAAAAAAATTAAATCAAGGCCACTACGACGCCTTAATCCTAGCGACAGCAGGACTTAAACGCTTATCATTAAATAATTATATCCGTATGTCAATCGATCCGGCTAACTTTTTACCTGCTATGGGACAAGGAGCATTAGGAATCGAATATAGATTAAAAGATGATGAAACTTTAGCATTATTAAAACCATTGCACCATCAAATAACTTCTCTATGCATTGAAACTGAACGCAATGTTAATTTTTTGCTAAAAAGTAATTGTAAATCATCAATTGCCAGTTATGCTGAAATCAAAAATAATAATTACATATGGTTAAGGGCATTAATTTACTCAACTAATAAAAAAAAAATTATACGCAGTGAAGGTACTGCACTTATAAAAGAAAGAAAAATTTTAAGCATAAAGATCGCAAGAGAACTAATAATTAACAGCAAATAAATTTTAAATTCTAAAATATGCAAACAAATAAAAAAAAATTTTAATAACCCGTCCATCGCCAGCAGGAGATAATTTAGTTAAACAATTAATTAATTTAGGTAAAGAAGCGTGGCATTTACCTTTAATTCATTGTTACCCTAGCAAAGAATTATCTTTATTAATAAAAAAATTAAACCTCCTTTCTAACGAAGATCTTGTATTCATTATATCACAAAATGCAATCAATTATGCTCATCAATGGTTGTCTATTTCAAGATTATTTTGGCCATCTAAATTAAAATACTATTCGATCGGCAGATCTAGTGGATTATTAATGAATAAACTAACAGGATTATCAGTAAACTTCCCTAAAAATGGTGAAAGCAGTGAAAACTTATTACTTTTACCAACATTAACAAACATACATGGAAAACGAGCATTAATACTACAAGGTAAAAATGGTCGTAAAAAACTTGGAAATGTACTTAAAAAAAGAGGAGTAAAAGTAGAATACTGTGAATGTTATTATAGAAAACAAATAAATTACAATGGAGAAGAGCAAGGCAATCGAATGATAAAACTGGGCATCAATACACTAGTGGTTACTAGTGGAGAAATGCTAAAACAACTATATTACTTATTACCAAAAAATCATAGAAAATCTTGGTTAATCTGCTGTAAATTAATAGTAGTAAGTAATCGTTTAGCTTATATAGCTAAACGATTAGGGTGGAAAGATATTGTAATGGCAAAAACAGCCAACAATAAAGATTTAATAAAATTATTACTGAATATATAATAACAAATTATAAAATATACTGCCAAACTGAATGATTACTATATATTCTCATGTATGTAAATGCTATATAAATCCTCAATACAATCTAAAAAAATTAGCATTTAAAATCAATTAACTATCTATAGAAATTAGAAATTAGAAATTAGTATATACTGTTTATTTTGAAAATTTATATTTAAATAAAAACAAAAAATCAAATTATAATCTCTTATCGGCGAGAGAGGATTTGAACCCCCGACCAACTGGTCCCAAACCAGCTGCGCTACCAAGCTGCGCTACTCGCCGAATAATTAAACGCAAAAAAAAAGAAAATACATGCGAAGAGAGGGATTCGAACCCTCACAGTCTTTATTATTTTCGACACTAATTCCTGAAACTAGCGCGTCTACCCATTTCGCCACCTTCGCTTGACCAGATACAAATTTTCGATAAATACCCTTTCTTGGGTGACTGATGGGAATCGAACCCACGACAACTGGAACCACAATCCAGTGCTCTACCAACTGAGCTACAATCACCATATTCTATTATTTTCAAAAATAGATCAAGTAACAAAAAACCAAATCGAATATCTACATTCATTAGAACGCGCTCGACAGGACTTGAACCTGAAACCTCTGCCTCCGGAAGACAACGCTCTATCCTGTTGAGCTACGAGCGCATAGCTAAATCATTTTAAAACAATTCAATTAATTAACGAATAAAATTCAGTTACTAAAAATAAAAACAATAACAAAATTAAGAACGCCTCATCATGTTAAAAAATTCATCATTGGTCTTAGTCATTGATAGTTTATTCATCATAAATTCCATTGCATCAATTTCCCCCATAGGATGAATAATTTTACGTAAAATCCAAATTTTTTGAAGCTCTTCCTGAGTAGTAAGCAACTCTTCTTTACGAGTACCAGAACGGTTATAATCAATTGCTGGAAAAACTCGCTTTTCTGCAATTCTACGAGACAAATGTAATTCCATATTACCTGTTCCCTTAAATTCTTCATAAATTACCTCATCCATTTTTGAACCAGTATCAATTAATGCAGTAGCAATAATAGTTAAACTACCACCTTCCTCCATATTACGCGCAGCACCAAAAAACCTCTTCGGACGTTGTAATGCATTAGCATCTACGCCTCCTGTCAAAATTTTTCCAGAAGCTGGAACTACTGTGTTATAAGCACGCGCCAACCTAGTAATAGAATCCAATAAAATAATAACATCTTTTTTATGTTCCACTAAACGTTTAGCTTTCTCAATAACCATTTCAGAAACCTGTATATGACGAGAAGCCGGTTCATCGAAAGTAGATGCAATAACCTCCCCTTTTACCAACCTCTGCATTTCCGTAACTTCTTCAGGGCGTTCATCAATCAGCAAAACTATTAAAACGCATTCCGAATGATTATAAGCAACACTTTGAGCAATATTTTGCAAAAGTATTGTTTTACCAGCTTTAGGTGGAGCAACAATAAGACCACGTTGGCCACGACCTATAGGTGAAGCTAAATCTAACACTCTCGCAGTTAAATCTTCTGTAGAACCATTACCTCTTTCCATACGTAAACGAGAATTTGCATGTAAAGGAGTCAAATTCTCAAACAAAATTTTACTACGAGCATTTTCCGGTTTATCATAATTGACATCATTTACTTTAAGCAATGCAAAATAACGTTCTCCTTCTTTTGGAGGTCTAATTTTACCAGAAATGGTGTCACCTGTACGTAAATTGAAACGACGTATTTGACTGGGTGATACATAAATATCATCTGGTCCTGCGAGATAAGAACTATCACTAGAACGAAGAAAACCAAAACCATCCTGTAATATTTCCAAAACACCATTTCCAAAAATATCTTCACCACTTTTAGAATGTTGTTTAAGAATAGCAAAGATAATATCCTGTTTTCGCATACGAGCTAAATTTTCCAAGCCCATACTTTCTCCCAAAGTGACCAGCTCAGAAACAGAGATATTTTTTAGTTCGGTAAGATTCATAATGGCGGGCACATCCCAATCTTATATTAAATAAATACCACAAAACAATTCAACCAATATCTTATTTATGAAATTTAATAAAACTCTAATTTAATCTAAGCAAGAATTAAAGATATCATAAATATCTTAGTAAAATCTAAACAAATAGCCTTATAACACATTTCTCTACTTAAGTCTATAATATCTTAACTACAAAATAAATCTTACTTATAATTTTATAAATAAACATTTAAAAACTCCCTTAATTGACCTTTCGATAGAACTCCAATTTTAGTTGATATTACTTCATTATATTTAAACAACAACAAAGTCGGAATACTGCGTATTCCATATTTCCTAGTTGTTATTGGACTCTCATCAATGTTACATTTAGCAACCCTTAATTTATCAATGTATTCCTTTGCTACATCATCTAAAACTGACGAAATAATTTTACAAGGATTACACCATTCCGCCCAAAAATCAACCAAAAACAAACACTTACTGCTCAAATCTATCACATTTTTATTGAAATTAGAGTCATTTAAACAAAGAATCTCACTATTCATTTCGAACTCCAAGATATTCAGAAAACTAAAATAATTAACTCAGATCCATATACTTCTAGCACACCTAAAATACACTAATTATTCAGAATACCATAAATGCATAAATAAAAATAAAATCCTAACTACACAAACTTTACCTACCTTTTGTAATATCCTTCATATTTATCATATACAAACGCAATTGTGCGCCAATTTTTTCGATAGAATGAGAACGAATATCATCATTAACATTACGTAATTGAATATTATCCACCTTTTTTTCAATAATTGATTGACCTAAATCTCCTTGTTGTAAACTCGCAATAAAATCCTCCTGTAACAATGAAATTAAACTATTCGAAAATAAATAAGACCCATACTCAGCTGTATCAGAAATTGTCTTATTCATCATATATAACTTTTTGCGAGCAATTGTATTAGCGATTAACGGCAATTCATGCAATGACTCATAATAAGCTGATTTTGGATCGATACCAACCTTAATCATAATTTCAAAAGCTAACTCTATTCCAGCTTTCAACATAGCCACCATAAGTACACCATGATCAAAATATATTTGATTACTAATCTTTTCACTACAAGTAGGTGTACTTTCAAACATAGTATTACTAACTTGATGGCGCCAATTAAGTAATTTTTTATCATTATCTTCCCAATCTAACATCATAGAATGAGAAAATACGCCACTAATAATATCATTCATATGTTTTTCAAACAAAGGTAACATTATTTCTTTTAGTTTATTTGCTAAAGTAAAAGCGCGCAATTTAGAAGTATTAGATAAACGATCCATCATTAATGTAATACCTCCATGTTTTAAGGATTCAGCAATGATCTCCCAACCAAATTGCACTAATTTTGCCGCATACATACGATCAATGCCATCATCAACCATTTTATTAAATGATAATAAAGACCCAGCTTGCAATAAACCACATAAAACTGTTTGTTCTCCCATTAAATCTGATTTTACTTCTGCTACAAATGATGACTCTAATACTCCAGCTCGATCACTACCAATTGCAGCGGCCCATCCTTTTGCAAACATCAACCCTTGTTCATTTAAATCATTTTCTGAATGTACTGCAATTAAAGTAGGAACGCCAAATCCTCTCATATATTCTTCGCGAACCTCACTACCAGGAGATTTAGGAGCTACCATAATTACCGTAATATCCTTACGAATTTTTTCACCAACTTCTACAATATTAAACCCATGAGAATATCCTAAAACACTATTACTTTTCATTAATGGTTGTAACATTCTTAAAACATTAGAATGCTGTTTATCTGGTGTTAAATTGATTACTAAATCTGCTTCTGGAATAACTTCTTCATAACTAGCTAATCTGAAACCATGTAATGTTGCTCTACGCCAAGAATCATTTTTTTCAAGAATTGCTTCTTTACGTAAAACATAAACGATATCTAAGCCAGAATCTCTCATGTTCAAACCCTGATTCAAACCTTGAGCTCCACAACCAACAATAACAATTTTTTTATTCATCAAACAATCTACAGCACAAGAAAACTCACTGTGATCCATAAATCGACACTGACCTAAATGTTCTATTTTTTTTTGAAAAGTCAGCGTATTAAAGTAATTAATCATAAATACCTCTATATTCTATAATCACCATTTCAATGTTAATATAACAGATATTACATTCTAATATTTAAAATGTTAAATGAACTTTCTTTTTATAAATACTAATTATCAAAAACATATTTTGTTTCTAATGCAAATAAGCAAAAATAAAAAATAACACAAATATAATATTTAAAAAATCTTAAAAAATACAACTAATATTATATAAATTTAAATTTAGATAAAAACAAGTTAGAATAAACTAAATTGAATTCAATTTAGTTTATTCTAACTTTAAATATACTTAATCCACGAAGTATATTATAAAGAAATCTGATACTTTTCCAATAGTTATTCTAAACAGTAAAACAAAAATTACGAAAAATAATATATATTATCTCTGATAATTTCAAATCCTATCTTAATATAAAACATAAAACAAATAAAATACACACTACACAAAACAACAATTAAATTAAATTAACTTACATAACATTCTTCGCAATGGCTCAGCAGCTCCCCATAACAACTGATCACCTACAGTAAAAGCTGAAAGATAACGTGGACCCATATTTAATTTGCGTAATCTACCAATTGGAATATTCAAAGTACCAGTAACAACTGCTGGTGTAAGTTGATGTAATGAGCAACTATAATCATTTGGTACCACAACTACCCACTCATTATGTGCTGCAAGCAAAAATTCAATTTCTTTTAAAGAAACATTTTCTTTTAACTTTATAACAAAAGATTGACTATGACAACGTAAAGAACTAATGCGCACGCATAAACCATCAATTGGAACTACTTCCTTAAGGCCTAGTATTTTATTAGTCTCAACTTGACTCTTCCATTCTTCTCTGGTTTGACCATTATCTAATAACCTATCAATCCATGGCACTAAATTACATGCTAAAGGCACACTATCATAATTATTTAATATTAAATTATCATTTAACAATTTAGTTACAAGGCCTTCAATTTCTAAAATAGATATATCAGAATTTAGCAATAAATCACTTATTGAGTTATGTATATCACCTATTTGCATTAATAATTCACGTACAAATTTAGCGCCAGCACCAGAAACAGCCTGATAGGTAGATACTGAAATCCATTCAACTAAATTAGAAACAAATAAACCACCTAAAGACATCAACATTAAACTAACAGTACAATTACCACCTACAAAAGTTTTAATACCTCTATCTAGACCTTGATTTATCAAATGTTGATTAATGGGATCAAGGACAATAATAACATCTTCAAGCATTCTTAATGAAGATGCACTATCTATCCAATAACCTTGCCAACCAATATTTCTTAATTTTGGATAAATTTCATTTGTATAATCACTACCTTGACATGTGACAATAATATCCAAGGAACTAAGAATATCTAAATCCCAAGCGTTTTGTATAATACCAAAACGATCATTCATATTAGAAACAGTTTTGCCATATTGAGAAGTCGAAAAAAAAACAGAAGAAATATTATTAAAATTATTTTCTTCAAGCATACGTTTCATAAGCACTGATCCAACCATCCCTCGCCAACCTATAAACCCAACATTTTTCATATATTCTTCCTTTTGCATCAAATAACTTACTAAATAAACAAAATTTATATGCTGCAATTACATCTAATTTACGAATATACTATATATTACACTAATAATATGAAACAATAAATTTAAAATAAGAACATAAAAAAATAAAAATTAATTCGTAAATGAACAAAACAACAATTAATTTCAATTAATAAAACTTAAGGAGATTTATATACTAATGAATGAAATGATATCAGCTACTATACTACTATTTTTAATTATGGATCCGATTGGAAATCTACCAATCTTCATGTCAATTCTAAAACATTTAGAACCAAAAAGAAGACAAATAATTGTAATTAGAGAAATGCTAATAGCTTTACTATTAATGTTAATATTTTTGTTTGTCGGCGAACATATACTTATATTCCTTAATTTACATACAGAAACGGTATCTATTGCAGGTGGAATTATTTTATTTTTAATAGCAATTAAAATGATCTTTCCATCACAAGAAAACAACAATTCAGGATTACAAATAGATGAAGAACCATTCCTAGTACCATTAGCCATTCCTTTAGTTGCGGGGCCATCAATTTTAGCTACATTATTACTGTTATCACATCAATATCCTCATAAAATTGATTTTCTAATACTATCACTACTAATTGCTTGGGGGTTATCTATATTAATTTTAATGCTATCAAATGTATTTTCTCGTCTATTAGGAAACAAAGGAATAAACGCTCTAGAACGTTTAATGGGGTTATTATTAATTATGATTTCTACTCAAATGTTACTGGATGGCATAAAAGACTACCTTCGCACATAAACTATCAACGCTAAAGTACGATATATTACTTATTAAAATAAAATTGAAAAATTATATTTAAACAGTAACATATCGTACAACTTACGCGATTTCAATAAGCATTTTACCCAAAAATAAACTTTAACTATTATAATAATTGATATACTTAACTAAACAAAATTTAAGATAAATATATAATTTACTTTAAATTTTATTAAATCATTCTTATCCATAACAAAAATAAAATAACAAAAATATCAAAATCGCAACAACATCAAGAATTAATTATTTGAAATTATAAAAATTTTATTCTATATAATAATCATTATTCATAAAAAATCAGTTTTTATCAGATACATTTCTCGTAAATAATGAGAAACAGCTTCTTCTTCATTACTACCAATAATTTCTAACCAAGGAAGACTATCTTTTAGTCGTTGTTGAGCATTACGCATAATACAACCTTTACCAACCATTGATAACATCTCTTGATCATTCATACCATCCCCAAAAGAAATACAATCTTGCAAATCATAACCTAATAAGTTAGCAACTTCATGTAAGGCATAACCCTTGGAAACACCACCAGGCATAACTTCAAGACACATAGGTAAAGAAAAACTAACATTAATACAATCCCCCCAACGCACATTCAAAAATCGTTCCAAATTTAATAGATGTTGATAGTCATCACTAGTAAAATAAACTTTACAAATGCCATCAGCAGGTAACATATTTTGTTGGTATAATTTAGCATGAAAAGAAAAACCACTAAGATAATTTTCTTTATCTAGATGAACGTTACGATTTATATACCATTCATCATTACGAAATATGTTAGTAACAATTTTTGGATCATTATACACTAAATCAAACAATTCCAAAGCTATGTTTTCATTCAAATTATGAGAAAAAATTAACTCATTACTATTGTCATATACTCTAGCACCATTGGAAGTAATCATATAAGCAGAAATATTTAAATAATCACGTATCTTAATGACATTGACATGGTGACGACCAGTAGCAAAAACAAAATGTATACCCTGGGTAATAAGGGACTGTAAGATTTGTTTAGTAAAACAACCGACTTTATGATCAGAAGATAATAAAGTACCATCCAAATCAGATGCAACAATATGAAACATAAAACACCAAACCTCTAATATTCAATTAAATAAACAATTATAATCTTATTATAAAATACATAACTAAGTTTAGTAGTAATGATTTATAATTAAATATACAATAATAAATTTAAACATTCATTTAGATTTATCCTAATTTTCCGCCATATCTATTATAATATCATTTAAAAATATTTGATCTATAATTATAAATTAACTAATAAATATATATTAAAGAAAATAACCTTTCCTCGAATATATAAATATATATATCATAGTTTTTACTATTTAAAACTTTAGAAAAACCTATTTTGTTAGAAACAATTCTTAACATAAAATATATATATAGCAATTAAAAGCTATCTTAGTAAAGAAATACAAAAGTCTAAATAACTACATCAAGTAGCCGTTAACATAAATAATACAAAAATACAAATCAAAAAAAATAAATATTCATATAACAAAATTTAACAATAATTATTTTATTACATAACTTATGATTGAAATTTAAATATATCTGAAATAAAAAACAGTATATGTAATCATCAAAATATCGATTCTAAAATATTAATTCTATAAAATTTAAATACATAATATACAATACATGAAAATATAAAAATAAAATATCAACACTGAATAATAAACAAAATTATAACCAATTTTTATGCTTAAAATAAAGATAAGGAGCTAAACCAGTTAAAATCATTAAGATAATAGCTATGGGATATCCAAAAGACCATTTTAACTCCGGCATAAATTCAAAATTCATACCATAGCTAGAAGCAACTAATGTAGGTGGTAAAAAAACTACAGAAAAAAATCTAAGAACACGATTTTGTTCAATATTAATGAACCCCATTGCTATTTGTATCAAAAAATTAACTTTTTGTAATACTGTTTCAGTATGAACTAATAAATAATCTATAATACTTAAAACTTTCTTTGCCTGACTTATTTGATTGATAGAAATTTTTGCCTTACGAATCAAAAAATCAACAGAACGTTGAGTATCTAATAAACATCTACGCAATTTCCAACAAACTTGTTCTAAACTTGCTAAAGTAGAAAATATTGAACTGTATTTATCTATTTCTTTCCCATTCATAATCAAGACACCCAATACTTCTAAATCACTATAAACATTCTCTATTTTATTTGCCAAATGATCTATTTTTAACTCAAATAAATCTAATAAAATTGTATATGCACCATTATCATCAATAAAAAGTTCTGTATTATCAACATCCGTTTGATAAAAACGAAAAACAGATATTTCTTGTTCACGTACACTATATAATTTCCCATCACAAATTATAAACGAAACAACAATACCATCCGTTTGATGATATATCTCATTGTAAAAAAATACAGAACAAATATATAAATCTTTTTTGCTTTTTAAAAATTTACTATTACCAATATTTCCCTTAGAATCAAAACATTTTATAAAACTATCACCTAACTCTATTTGTATGCGATTAAATTCATCTTTGGTAGGTTCAATTAAATCAATCCATATCGCTTCACGCAAAGCAAAAGATTTTTCCAAATTAATCTTAACTAATTGATTATTCTCCAATTTAAAAGCGCTAAGCATAACCACTATTTCCTTGGTGATTAAAACTAAAACATATCATATATCAAACTGCTGAAATTAAAATAAGAACTAGCAACAAAACATTCGACAATATTAAATAAATATCGCTCAAATACAAAATTAAATTTGAAATCACCACACCGACATATTTAATGACATAATTTCCAAAACAACACCACAATATAATGGAATATATACACACATTTAACATAAAATTAATAATATACATTAAAATAAATCAGGAAAATATAACAAAAACAAAGCAAATCAACAATAAAAAACGAACCTACAATTACAATTGAAACTATAACATAATAAAAAATCACTACAAAACAACAACTACTTATATATCAAAATGGCAGTCTATCATATTTTATTTATAAAATTAAGATAAAATATATTTATTAATCAAAATACATAATCTTTAAAATCACGTTACAAAACAGTAATAAAATAATATCAATCTAATCTCCTGAAATCAATTTGAAAAAAAAACATTACTTATGCATTCTTTAGGTAATTCATTAATAAAACGGGAAACTTTACATATAATAGCTTTGCCATATATAAAACGATTTTCAGCATAACTAATAGTTAAACTATGCATCGCACGGGTAATACCTACATAAGCTAATCTACGTTCTTCTTCTACTTGCTTTTCTCCTAATAAAGACATTTGACTAGGAAAAATACCTTCCTCCATACCAACAATAAATACCTGAGAAAATTCTAATCCTTTAGAAGCATGTAAAGTCATTAAATTAACAGAATCAAGATCAGAAAATAATTCAGAACTACGATAATCTTTATCATTTTCTAACAAATAATATGAAACAAAATCACGCAAAACAGATATATTATCACTTCTATTTTCATAATTTTGATCAAAACGATGAGCAGCATCTAAGATTTCTTTAAAGCTCTCAATACATAACGTAGACTTAGAACCTTGCATTTGCTTGTAAAAACAAAACAAACCAGTTTCTTTTATTACTAAATCTATTTGATCAAATAATGATAACTGTTCAATTTCTTCAGATAAAAAATTAATTAAAGTAATAAAATCCTGTAATACTCTAAAAATTCTTGTTTTTAATTTAGTATTATTTAATAAATTCTTAGTGCTTTCCCATAAAGTCAACTGATCAGTAATAGATATATTTCTTACTAAATCTAACGTACGCTTTCCTATACCTCTAGGTGGAACATTAAGAATTCTTTCATATGCAACATCATCACTTTTATTAATAATTAAACGAAGGTACGCGAACATATTTTTAATTTCTTGACGTTCAAAAAACCTGATACTACCACCCCATATCTTATACGGAATCTTACTATGTAACAATACTCTCTCTAAAACAAGAGATTGAATATTACTACGATACAAAATGGCACAATTATTCAATAAACCTCCTTTTTGTTGCCAAGCTTTTATACAATTAATTACAAAATATGCTTCATCTAATTCATTCACTGCTCTATATAAAGAAACAGTCTTCCCTTTGCCTTCTGTGCTCCATAACTTCTTAGCAATACGATTTTGATTATAGGAAATTAAAGTATTAGCTGTTTGTAAAATGTTATTAGTAGAGCGATAATTTTGTTCTAGACGAATAATACGTGTTGATGAAAAATCACTAATAAATCTATAAATATTATCAACCTGAGCGCCACGCCAACTATAAATTGATTGATCATCATCACCAACAATCATAACATTGCTTTTTTCACCTAATAACAAATACAAACAATTATATTGCATTTTATTAGTATCTTGAAACTCATCCACTAAAATATTAACAAACTTATTTCGATAATAAGCTAAAATAGCTGGATTATTCAGTAACAAATTATATAAACGACATAAAAGTTCATCAAAATCTACTAATCCAGCACGATCACACATATTCTGATAAACTTTATAGATATTCAACCAAGTAATTTCTGATTTACTTGATCGTCCATCAACATTAGGAAATAGAGAAGATTTATTTTTTTTATCGCTAATAAAACATACAGCACTATTAGGTTGCCATTTTTTTTCATCTAAACCAAGATAACGAATAGATTTCGTTAATAAACATATCTGATCATTCCTATCTATTATTTGAAAATTTTTAGGCAAATTCGAATCTAAATAATGAGAGCGCAATAAACAATAAGCAAAACCATGAAATGTACCTATCCACATTCCTTTAGAAAAATCACCAATTAAAGCGTTTATACGACTCTTCATTTCCAATGATGCTTTATTAGTAAAAGTTACTGCCATAATTGAAGAAGAAGAATAATTCTTTATCATTTTCAACCAAATAACACGATGGGTTAATACTCGAGTTTTTCCGCTACCAGCACCAGCTAAAACCAGTACATGACTGTCTTTAGCAACAACAGCTTCACGCTGTTTATCATTCAGTTTATTAAACAAACTTACAATATCCATGGGCAGATTAAGAAAATGTTTAATTCAAAAAAAAATGAAAATCATATACATAAAAATTTTATTTATTATAACAATTCTGTCAAAAAAAACAATTTTGAAATATCTAAATGAGGTACATAACTCTTATTAAAACCAAACGATAATTCTCAACATATTCATCATACAAGAAACCTGAACCCACCAATTAATAGCTCTATATATCTATGATTACATCATTACCTATATGCATAATATTCTGCAAAATATACCTAATTATTTTACCGTCATAAAATACATATCTTCATATGGTTTTACACAATCATCAATTCAGACACGAAAAGCATAACTAAAATATTTATCTAAACCATACATAACTAAATTAACATTACTATTAGTAATAACAACTAATGACAACTAGAAATTAAAATATTCAATATAGAATATGTATTCATAAGATAATATTAATTTCACTATGCCAATCAATAAAAATCTCCATTGAACTATCGATACCTACAGAAGCTTCATTTAAACTAAACCAAAAATCTATAAAACTAAACTAATAAATTACCAGTGCCAATAATTAATATTATAATAAAAATTTGATTCATGTTGAAGTAAAATACAACGTAACTTTCAATGTTCCCTAATACTTAAATTATTACTATTAGCATAATGATGTCGTAAAATAAAATTAATTTATCTCCACATTAGCAATAACTGAACGATTATCATAAAACATCGTCTAAATTAAAAGTTAATATATATAAAGGCCTTAATAAACGACGAAATATTAACAATATAAATCTCCAAATTAACAAAATATAACTAAATAACTAACAACCAAAAATTATTACTTTTCACACGCTTAAATGAAGAAAACAAAATAAAAATTAAATTAAGAAATTTTTGTTAACAAAATAAATAACATGATAAATAAGAAATCACCGGTTTATATATTAAAAATTTAAACTAATATCTCCATCATAAACATGAGTAGCTGATCCAGTCATATACAAAGCATGTCCAACCCCTTTCCAATTAATTAATAATGCTCCACCTAAAAGATCTACATTCACTTGTTCAGATAATAACCCCCGTTGAATACCTACAGCAACAGCCGCACATGCACCACTACCACAGGACTGTGTTTCGCCAACACCTCTTTCATATACTCTTAAACGAATATGATTATAATTAACAATCTGCATAAAACCAACATTAGTCTCTTCAGGAAATCTAGGATTCTGTGACAACAAAGCACCAATAGCTGTAACGTTAACAATATCCGCATTATCCACTAGAATAATGCAATGAGGATTGCCAATTGAAACAACACCACATAACATAGCTTGCCCAGCAACATATAAAACATAACTATTTTCTATTTTACAAGCTTTAAACGGAACCCTGGCGGGACAAAAATCAGGTTCCCCCATATTCACTTTAATATAATCATCCCTAATAAAAGATAACATCATGCATCTGGTTCTAGTACTAACATAAACGATATTTTTATAAGTTAATTTCTTAATTTTTACAAAACTACCTAAACAACGAACACCATTACCACACTGATTTACTTCTTGACCATTAGCATTAAAAATACGATAATTAAAATCTATTCCGAAACGCTCTGATAACTCTACTAATAATAATTGATCAAAACCTACTCCATACCGTCGATCAGACAAACGACAGATTGTTTTTCGCGTAAATGCAATATTTTGTGTTATTCCATCTACAATCATAAAATCATTACCCAATCCATGCATTTTAGAAAATCGCATTGATACCTCAATAAGTAATACAATTAAAATAACAATAATATAATAAATATTACGTAAATTAGCTATTTATCAACTAGTAAAATTAAATTTATATTTAAAAATCAATGGGAAAATAAAAAAATAACATTCTCATAATATATTTACAATTACAGTTACTAAATTATTAATTATAATAAAATTATAAAAATCAAAATATCATACCATTATTAGTATATTTAATTTTAATTATATTAAAATTAAATATACTAAACAAAACTCTATCATTATCTTCATATTAATAAATAAATAAATTATTAATAAACTTCATAAATATTTACTATACAAAACACATATAAAATTAATAAATATTTTAAAATATAACTAAATTTAATCATCAGGAATAAAGAAAAATTTAATCATAATTTCAAAAAAAAAATATATACTATATCTATATGTATAGATACTTAAATAAACAATAATTTTATAAAATCAAATAAAAACTAACTTATAAAATTACTTTATCAAAAATTTAAAAATAAAAATTAATAATTTAATAAAAATTTATATAAATAAATTTAATTAATTTCAAAATCTATATTAATACTAATGATATATTTAAAATTCAATATAATAAAATTATCATAATTCACTCAAATAAATAAAAAAATTTAATAATTGTATATAAAGACAAGTAAACTAAAAATGATTAAAATGTTATTCTATCAATAAAATTAATACTTCATTAAAAACAATATAAACATAATGAAATTTTTAAAAACAAAGATAAATAACGATATGCATCTTAAAACCCTAAAAATAGCTACACGCAATAGTCCACTTGCATTATGCCAGACAAATTATATATATAATAAATTGCTTCATTATCACCCAAATTTACAAATAAAGCTAATTCCAATAATCACAATAGGGGATCTAGCATTAAATAAAGAATTAGAAAACATTAACAGAAAAGGATTATTTATTAAAGAATTAGAATATGCTTTACTTAACCATCATGCTGATATTGCAGTGCATTCAATGAAAGATGTAAGTATCTCTTTCCCTAAAGGTCTTGGTATAGCAGTAATATGTAAACGAGACGATCCACGAGACGCTTTTGTTAGTTTACGATATTCCAAATTAGAAAATTTACCAAATGGAGCAATAGTAGGTACTTCAAGTCTGCGACGTCAATGTCAATTATACGAACATAGGCCAGACTTAAAAATAAAAAATATAAGAGGAAATATTGACTCCAGATTAAAAAAATTAAATCAAGGCCACTACGACGCCTTAATCCTAGCGACAGCAGGACTTAAACGCTTATCATTAAATAATTATATCCGTATGTCAATCGATCCGGCTAACTTTTTACCTGCTATGGGACAAGGAGCATTAGGAATCGAATATAGATTAAAAGATGATGAAACTTTAGCATTATTAAAACCATTGCACCATCAAATAACTTCTCTATGCATTGAAACTGAACGCAATGTTAATTTTTTGCTAAAAAGTAATTGTAAATCATCAATTGCCAGTTATGCTGAAATCAAAAATAATAATTACATATGGTTAAGGGCATTAATTTACTCAACTAATAAAAAAAAAATTATACGCAGTGAAGGTACTGCACTTATAAAAGAAAGAAAAATTTTAAGCATAAAGATCGCAAGAGAACTAATAATTAACAGCAAATAAATTTTAAATTCTAAAATATGCAAACAAATAAAAAAAAATTTTAATAACCCGTCCATCGCCAGCAGGAGATAATTTAGTTAAACAATTAATTAATTTAGGTAAAGAAGCGTGGCATTTACCTTTAATTCATTGTTACCCTAGCAAAGAATTATCTTTATTAATAAAAAAATTAAACCTCCTTTCTAACGAAGATCTTGTATTCATTATATCACAAAATGCAATCAATTATGCTCATCAATGGTTGTCTATTTCAAGATTATTTTGGCCATCTAAATTAAAATACTATTCGATCGGCAGATCTAGTGGATTATTAATGAATAAACTAACAGGATTATCAGTAAACTTCCCTAAAAATGGTGAAAGCAGTGAAAACTTATTACTTTTACCAACATTAACAAACATACATGGAAAACGAGCATTAATACTACAAGGTAAAAATGGTCGTAAAAAACTTGGAAATGTACTTAAAAAAAGAGGAGTAAAAGTAGAATACTGTGAATGTTATTATAGAAAACAAATAAATTACAATGGAGAAGAGCAAGGCAATCGAATGATAAAACTGGGCATCAATACACTAGTGGTTACTAGTGGAGAAATGCTAAAACAACTATATTACTTATTACCAAAAAATCATAGAAAATCTTGGTTAATCTGCTGTAAATTAATAGTAGTAAGTAATCGTTTAGCTTATATAGCTAAACGATTAGGGTGGAAAGATATTGTAATGGCAAAAACAGCCAACAATAAAGATTTAATAAAATTATTACTGAATATATAATAACAAATTATAAAATATACTGCCAAACTGAATGATTACTATATATTCTCATGTATGTAAATGCTATATAAATCCTCAATACAATCTAAAAAAATTAGCATTTAAAATCAATTAACTATCTATAGAAATTAGAAATTAGAAATTAGTATATACTGTTTATTTTGAAAATTTATATTTAAATAAAAACAAAAAATCAAATTATAATCTCTTATCGGCGAGAGAGGATTTGAACCCCCGACCAACTGGTCCCAAACCAGCTGCGCTACCAAGCTGCGCTACTCGCCGAATAATTAAACGCAAAAAAAAAGAAAATACATGCGAAGAGAGGGATTCGAACCCTCACAGTCTTTATTATTTTCGACACTAATTCCTGAAACTAGCGCGTCTACCCATTTCGCCACCTTCGCTTGACCAGATACAAATTTTCGATAAATACCCTTTCTTGGGTGACTGATGGGAATCGAACCCACGACAACTGGAACCACAATCCAGTGCTCTACCAACTGAGCTACAATCACCATATTCTATTATTTTCAAAAATAGATCAAGTAACAAAAAACCAAATCGAATATCTACATTCATTAGAACGCGCTCGACAGGACTTGAACCTGAAACCTCTGCCTCCGGAAGACAACGCTCTATCCTGTTGAGCTACGAGCGCATAGCTAAATCATTTTAAAACAATTCAATTAATTAACGAATAAAATTCAGTTACTAAAAATAAAAACAATAACAAAATTAAGAACGCCTCATCATGTTAAAAAATTCATCATTGGTCTTAGTCATTGATAGTTTATTCATCATAAATTCCATTGCATCAATTTCCCCCATAGGATGAATAATTTTACGTAAAATCCAAATTTTTTGAAGCTCTTCCTGAGTAGTAAGCAACTCTTCTTTACGAGTACCAGAACGGTTATAATCAATTGCTGGAAAAACTCGCTTTTCTGCAATTCTACGAGACAAATGTAATTCCATATTACCTGTTCCCTTAAATTCTTCATAAATTACCTCATCCATTTTTGAACCAGTATCAATTAATGCAGTAGCAATAATAGTTAAACTACCACCTTCCTCCATATTACGCGCAGCACCAAAAAACCTCTTCGGACGTTGTAATGCATTAGCATCTACGCCTCCTGTCAAAATTTTTCCAGAAGCTGGAACTACTGTGTTATAAGCACGCGCCAACCTAGTAATAGAATCCAATAAAATAATAACATCTTTTTTATGTTCCACTAAACGTTTAGCTTTCTCAATAACCATTTCAGAAACCTGTATATGACGAGAAGCCGGTTCATCGAAAGTAGATGCAATAACCTCCCCTTTTACCAACCTCTGCATTTCCGTAACTTCTTCAGGGCGTTCATCAATCAGCAAAACTATTAAAACGCATTCCGAATGATTATAAGCAACACTTTGAGCAATATTTTGCAAAAGTATTGTTTTACCAGCTTTAGGTGGAGCAACAATAAGACCACGTTGGCCACGACCTATAGGTGAAGCTAAATCTAACACTCTCGCAGTTAAATCTTCTGTAGAACCATTACCTCTTTCCATACGTAAACGAGAATTTGCATGTAAAGGAGTCAAATTCTCAAACAAAATTTTACTACGAGCATTTTCCGGTTTATCATAATTGACATCATTTACTTTAAGCAATGCAAAATAACGTTCTCCTTCTTTTGGAGGTCTAATTTTACCAGAAATGGTGTCACCTGTACGTAAATTGAAACGACGTATTTGACTGGGTGATACATAAATATCATCTGGTCCTGCGAGATAAGAACTATCACTAGAACGAAGAAAACCAAAACCATCCTGTAATATTTCCAAAACACCATTTCCAAAAATATCTTCACCACTTTTAGAATGTTGTTTAAGAATAGCAAAGATAATATCCTGTTTTCGCATACGAGCTAAATTTTCCAAGCCCATACTTTCTCCCAAAGTGACCAGCTCAGAAACAGAGATATTTTTTAGTTCGGTAAGATTCATAATGGCGGGCACATCCCAATCTTATATTAAATAAATACCACAAAACAATTCAACCAATATCTTATTTATGAAATTTAATAAAACTCTAATTTAATCTAAGCAAGAATTAAAGATATCATAAATATCTTAGTAAAATCTAAACAAATAGCCTTATAACACATTTCTCTACTTAAGTCTATAATATCTTAACTACAAAATAAATCTTACTTATAATTTTATAAATAAACATTTAAAAACTCCCTTAATTGACCTTTCGATAGAACTCCAATTTTAGTTGATATTACTTCATTATATTTAAACAACAACAAAGTCGGAATACTGCGTATTCCATATTTCCTAGTTGTTATTGGACTCTCATCAATGTTACATTTAGCAACCCTTAATTTATCAATGTATTCCTTTGCTACATCATCTAAAACTGACGAAATAATTTTACAAGGATTACACCATTCCGCCCAAAAATCAACCAAAAACAAACACTTACTGCTCAAATCTATCACATTTTTATTGAAATTAGAGTCATTTAAACAAAGAATCTCACTATTCATTTCGAACTCCAAGATATTCAGAAAACTAAAATAATTAACTCAGATCCATATACTTCTAGCACACCTAAAATACACTAATTATTCAGAATACCATAAATGCATAAATAAAAATAAAATCCTAACTACACAAACTTTACCTACCTTTTGTAATATCCTTCATATTTATCATATACAAACGCAATTGTGCGCCAATTTTTTCGATAGAATGAGAACGAATATCATCATTAACATTACGTAATTGAATATTATCCACCTTTTTTTCAATAATTGATTGACCTAAATCTCCTTGTTGTAAACTCGCAATAAAATCCTCCTGTAACAATGAAATTAAACTATTCGAAAATAAATAAGACCCATACTCAGCTGTATCAGAAATTGTCTTATTCATCATATATAACTTTTTGCGAGCAATTGTATTAGCGATTAACGGCAATTCATGCAATGACTCATAATAAGCTGATTTTGGATCGATACCAACCTTAATCATAATTTCAAAAGCTAACTCTATTCCAGCTTTCAACATAGCCACCATAAGTACACCATGATCAAAATATATTTGATTACTAATCTTTTCACTACAAGTAGGTGTACTTTCAAACATAGTATTACTAACTTGATGGCGCCAATTAAGTAATTTTTTATCATTATCTTCCCAATCTAACATCATAGAATGAGAAAATACGCCACTAATAATATCATTCATATGTTTTTCAAACAAAGGTAACATTATTTCTTTTAGTTTATTTGCTAAAGTAAAAGCGCGCAATTTAGAAGTATTAGATAAACGATCCATCATTAATGTAATACCTCCATGTTTTAAGGATTCAGCAATGATCTCCCAACCAAATTGCACTAATTTTGCCGCATACATACGATCAATGCCATCATCAACCATTTTATTAAATGATAATAAAGACCCAGCTTGCAATAAACCACATAAAACTGTTTGTTCTCCCATTAAATCTGATTTTACTTCTGCTACAAATGATGACTCTAATACTCCAGCTCGATCACTACCAATTGCAGCGGCCCATCCTTTTGCAAACATCAACCCTTGTTCATTTAAATCATTTTCTGAATGTACTGCAATTAAAGTAGGAACGCCAAATCCTCTCATATATTCTTCGCGAACCTCACTACCAGGAGATTTAGGAGCTACCATAATTACCGTAATATCCTTACGAATTTTTTCACCAACTTCTACAATATTAAACCCATGAGAATATCCTAAAACACTATTACTTTTCATTAATGGTTGTAACATTCTTAAAACATTAGAATGCTGTTTATCTGGTGTTAAATTGATTACTAAATCTGCTTCTGGAATAACTTCTTCATAACTAGCTAATCTGAAACCATGTAATGTTGCTCTACGCCAAGAATCATTTTTTTCAAGAATTGCTTCTTTACGTAAAACATAAACGATATCTAAGCCAGAATCTCTCATGTTCAAACCCTGATTCAAACCTTGAGCTCCACAACCAACAATAACAATTTTTTTATTCATCAAACAATCTACAGCACAAGAAAACTCACTGTGATCCATAAATCGACACTGACCTAAATGTTCTATTTTTTTTTGAAAAGTCAGCGTATTAAAGTAATTAATCATAAATACCTCTATATTCTATAATCACCATTTCAATGTTAATATAACAGATATTACATTCTAATATTTAAAATGTTAAATGAACTTTCTTTTTATAAATACTAATTATCAAAAACATATTTTGTTTCTAATGCAAATAAGCAAAAATAAAAAATAACACAAATATAATATTTAAAAAATCTTAAAAAATACAACTAATATTATATAAATTTAAATTTAGATAAAAACAAGTTAGAATAAACTAAATTGAATTCAATTTAGTTTATTCTAACTTGTTTTTATCACGAATAGCACCCCTATCAGCACTAGTTGTTAAATAAGCGTAAGCCTTCAATGATAAAGAAACTTGTCTTGGACGCCGCTTAAGCGGCGTCCAAGCCTTACTACCTCTAGATAATTCCATTTCATGACGGATCTTTAATTCTTCAGCTGTTACATTTAACGTTATAATGCGATCCTTAATACTAATATTGATAACATCACCATCATGCACCAATGCTATTAAACCTCCATTAGCAGCCTCAGGAGAAATATGCCCTATAGACAAACCAGAAGTTCCGCCTGAAAATCGACCATCAGTAATTAAAGCACAACTCCTATCTAATTTCATAGATTTAAGAAAAGATGTTGGATAAAGCATTTCTTGCATACCCGGACCACCCTTAGGTCCTTCATAACGAATAACTACTATATCACCCTTTAAAACTTTACCAGAAAGAATACCTTGTACAGCATCCTCTTGACTATCATAAACTCTTGCAAAACCATTAAATATTTGAAGATTTTTATCAATCCCAGCTGTTTTTAAAATACAACCATCCATAGCAATATTACCATATAATACTGCTAAACCACCATCTACACTATATGACCAATCACAAGACCTAATACAACCATTACGACGATCAACATCTAATGTAGACCAACGACAATTTTGAGAAAAAGCTTGAATAGTATGCAATCCAGCAGGAGCGGCAGAATACATTTTTCTAATAGACTCATTACGACTAACCATTATATCATAATTCATTAAAGTTTCAGATAACGATAAACCAAGAATATTATAAACTTCACGATGCAATAATCCAACTCTATCTAATTCACCTAAAATAGCTAATACACCTCCTGCGCGATGAACATCTTCCATATAATATTTTTTTGTATTAGGAGACACCTGGCATAAATGCGGAACAATTCGAGATAAACGATCAACGTCAGCCATTGTAAAATTTACATCACTTTCTTGTGCAGCAGCTAAAAGATGCAAAACGGTATTAGTAGAACCACCCATAGCAATATCTAACATCATAGCATTCTCAAACGCATCCTTATTGGCTATATACCTAGGCAAAACTTTATGATCATCTTGTTTATAATAACGTTTAGTAAGATTAAGGATAATATCACCAGCACTTAAAAACAATTCCTTACGATCAACATGAGTAGCCAAAAGAGAACCATTACCAGGTTGAGCTAAACCCAAAGCCTCCATCAAACAATTCATTGAATTGGCAGTAAACATTCCAGAGCAAGAGCCACATGTAGGACATGCACTTTTTTCAACACGTTCACGATCCAAATCCGAATTATTGATATCAGCACCAAAGGTTATAGCATCAACTAAATCAAGTTTTATAAATTCATTTGATAATTTTACCTTACCAGATTCCATAGGGCCACCAGATACAAAAACAGTTGGAATATTTAATCGTAACGCTGCCATTAACATACCAGGAGTAATTTTATCACAATTAGATATACAAACCATAGCATCTACACAATGCGCATTTATCATATATTCTACAGAATCAGCAATAAGATCCCTAGATGGCAAAGAATACAACATACCATCATGACCCATAGCAATACCATCATCTATTGCAATAGTATTAAATTCTCTTGCTATACCACCACACAGTTCAATACGCTGAGCAACTAATTGTCCAACATTACGTAAATGAATATGTCCAGGAACAAATTGAGTAAAAGAATTAACTACAGCAATAATTGGTTTGCCAAAATCACTATCAGTCATTCCTGTAGCACGCCATAATGCACGAGCTCCAAACATGCTACGACCATAGGTAGTAGTAAAAGAACGATATCTAATCATCGAATTCAGAAATCCAGTTATATAAAAACAACATCAATTTTAAAATATTTCCACAATTATATAACATCTAACCATTTCCATTGATCTTGAATTTCTCCTGTAAATAAACCAGAAAACATACTTTGTAATCTTTCAGTAATCGGACCACATCTTCCGACACCAATTTGTATTCCATCTATACTACGAATAGGAACAATTTCAGCAGCTGTTCCAGACATAAAAACTTCGTCTGATAAATATAAAGATTCACGAGATAATACCTGTTCCTTTACCTCTAAACCGATATATTTCGCTAATTTAATAATAGTATCCCTAGTTATTCCCGGTAAAATAGAAGATGAAGGCGGCGGAGTTAACAAAATATTATCTTTAATTTCAAACAAATTTTCACCAGGACCTTCAGCTACATAACCATAAGAGTCTAGAGCTATAGCTTCCTGATAACCAAGACGACGAGCCTCCTCACCAATCAAAATAGATGATAAATAATTACCTCCGGCTTTAGAAATAGTCGGAATGGTATTAGGAGAAACACGATTCCAAGACGAAACTATCGTATCAATACCTTTCAAAAAATAAGCATCGCCTAAATAAAAATTCCAAGAAAAAGCAGCAATTGCAATATTTACCTGATAATTTAAAGGAGGATTAATATCCATACCAACATCACCTATAAATACTAACGGTCTAACATAACCATTAGTTAAATTATTTTTACGCAAAACATATCGATTGACATCCATTAACTCATCAACAGTCATGTTAATAGGTATACGATATATTTTAGCAGAATCCATTAAACGATTTATATGATCTCGATGACGAAACAATACAGAACCCCTATAAGAATCATAACAACGTATTCCTTCAAATATAGATGAACCATAATGCAAAGAATGTGACATAACATGTACTTTAGCTTCTGACCACAAAACCATTTCACCGTTTAACCAAATAAAATTCGCTCTTCCTATTTCCATTATATCCTCTACTAATAAAAACACTAAAAACCTACACATACAACAACATCTAAAGTTATCTAAACTCGATATAAATAATATCTACAAGTTTTTTCAACTGAAAAAACAATAAATTAGCAGAACGATTACTAACAACAGTAATAAAAAGATTAATAATTTTGTTTTCAACTTTATTACCTTGCAATTGCACATTCAAAGAATATAATCTAAAACCACGATGTCGTATTATTCGTAAAATACGCTCTGTTATTTCCGGACAAAATCTAGCCTCAATAAAAAAAGAATAATGCACAATATCATCCCTCCAACATCATTTCATTACTAGAACCAGGAGGAACTAATGGCCAAACATTTTCAAATTCATCAATAATTACATGTAACAAAAAAGATCCTTGAAAATTAAATAAAAGATCAAGAGCATTAGTTATTTCATTTTTATAAGTAATTCGTAAACCTTGAATATCAAAAGAACTTGCCAATCCAAGAAAATCTGGATTATCCGCAAGAGCAGTTTCACTATAACGTTTATTGAAAAATAATTGCTGCCACTGCCTCACCATACCAAGACGATGATTATCTAATAAAACTATTTTTATTGGTAATTTTTTTCTCTTAATGGTTGTTAATTCTTGAATATTCATCATAAAAGAACCATCACCGGAAATACATAACACCATATCAGTAGGACGAGCAACTTGAGCGCCTATAGCAGCTGGTATACCAAAACCCATAGTACCCAAACCACTAGAAGTAATAAAATTTTCTGGCTTATTAAAACACATATGCTGTGCAGTCCACATTTGGTGCTGTCCTACATCTGTAGTAATCACCGTATTAATAGGCGCACGTTCACTAATATCATGCAATAAAGATGGAGCGTAAATTGATTCTCCAACCGATTCATACGACCAACGATATTTTTCCTTTAATTCTTGTACTTCTTTAAGCCACATATCAATAGACAGCGATTGAAACAACATCGGTAATAAAACCTTAATATCCCCTAATAAAGAAATATTAACCTGACGTAATTTATTTAATTCTGCCTGATCAATATCAATATGAATAACTTTAGCAACTGGTGCAAATTCAGTCAATCTACCAGTAACTCTATCGTCAAACCTGGCGCCTATTGCAATCAATAAATCACATCGTTGTACTGCTAAATTTGCAGCTTTATTGCCATGCATACCTAACATACCTAAATAATAAGAATTTTTATAACTCGGAGCACCAAGACCTTTCAAAGTAACTACATTCGGCATGCTAGTTTTATGTATAAACTCTCTTAATACCTGTACTCCGCCAGATATACCTACACCACCCCCAACATATAATACAGGTCTACTAGATTGACTTATCATTATACGAGCTGATTCTATATCTTTATCTAAAACGTTATAAGATTCATTATTGATATATGATTTACAAGTCGGTAAATTACTAACAGAAAGTTGAATATCTTTAGGTATGTCAATTAGCACCGGTCCAGGTCTTTCATTACAAGCAAGAATAAATGCTTCATGAAAAATACGAGGTAAATCTTCCAAAGACTCTACTAAATAACTATGCTTAGTACATGCCAAGGATAAACCAAGCATATCCACTTCTTGAAATGCATCAGTACCAATCAAATCTAAACCAACCTGACCAGTAATTGCTATTATAGGTACTGAATCCAATAACGCATCTGCTAAACCTGTGATAAGATTAGTAGCTCCAGGACCGGAAGTTGACAAACAAACACCAACTTTACCAATAGCACGAGCATACCCAATTGCAGCCAAAACCGCGCCTTGTTCGTGACGACATAATAGATGCTCTACTCCACTATCTAACAATGCATCATATATAGGCATAATAGCCCCTCCGGGATAACCAAAAACTACATCTATGCCTTGCATTTTAATAGCTCTAATTATCCATTGAGCTCCATTCATAAATCTTAAATCCTCAACAATTATACACGCTAAATAATACAACAAACATAAATAATAACAAATGACAAAATGACACATTCAATTATAAATAAAGCTCACTATTTAATTCATATAAAGATTAAACTAAATTTCTACCTTATAATATATAATAATCTAAAATACATTTAAATACAAAAAACTTTCACCTAAAATAAAATACATGTAAATAAATATATACGCAAGTAATACCTTAACAAAAAGAACCTTAATTGCGAGGATACTAGACATATAAAATGCTAATGAACAAAAAATTGAAGAAGCAAAGTCACTCAATAATACAAAACTACATATTAGTAAATTTAACTAAAATTATTAAACCAAAAACACATTCACAATCCATACATTTACCAGAATAATAAACAACTAATATACTAAAACATTCAATATTTCTTTATTAAAGTCAACACCTGGTATATTCAGGATTAACCAGCTTTTAACTTTCTACCTTATCTACAATAAATCAACTTAAGCATTCACTTTTGAAAAAGCGTATGAATTTTTTTTGGACATGTAATATATTTAATATATTTTGACCACACCTTTTCATGTTTAGTAACAGGTGCTAACTTTCCTTGACAAACAGCAACAAATCGAGTCTCTTCTTCAGTTATTGGAATTCTTTTACCATTATTCAATTCATTATAAGCGTATCCATAAATTTCCAATAATCTAGCTTCTTTAATAGTAAAAAGACCATATCTAGAAAACCCACGAGGATAATATTGGTTATCAAAATAACGGTTCTTAGTAAAAAAACTATCCAAAATAAAAACCTTTAAATGAACTAAATGTTCATAACTTTAAATAATTATCATTATTATACTTAAGCAACAACAACACAAAATAGAACCCTCTTTATTATATCCTGATCAGGGGTGGAGAGACTTGAACTCCCAACTCCCGGTTTTGGAGACCGATGCTCTACCGATTGAACTACACCCCTAACTTAAAAAATGAAACAACGGTGCGGACGGGATTCGAACCCGCGACCCCTGGCGTGACAGGCCAATATTCTACCAATCTGAACTACCGCACCATAAAATTGACGTAACACTTGAACATAATATTATAAATAATATGCTTATTTGAAACTTATTTCATAACGTTACTGAATTTTAATATTTAAATAACAAACATAAACAAACCTTTTAAACAAACAATCATAATCATTCATTATGGAATTCATATTGAATCAAAAAACACATCAACTTATAATTCAAATGTATAAAATAAAACAAAATAAAATAAAACAAACAAAAAAATAGTTAAACACATATATAATACACTGAATATATATAACCTTCTTGACCAATTATCTACTATATCAAATTCTTAGAAACCCCAATGGAGCTAAGCGGAATTGAACCGCTAACCCCCTGCGTGCAAAACAGGTGCTCTACCACTTGAGCTATAGCCCCATAAAGCAACAAAATTTACCTAAATTTATTACATATAAAAATTTATATACATACATATAACATACATAACTAGAACATTAAAATTTATTATATGAATAAACTATTCATGTCAGAAATAACCAACCAAATTTTTCTAAAGAACAACAACATTACAGTATAATAAAACAAAACAAACAATATAATAAATACAACATACAATCAAGATATATAACCATTAAACTCTATTAATTAACACTACAGCGATTTAAATCGTAAATACAATTTGGACGACATAAAATACTCTACTTCAGTATATAAAGATACTTTAATTATATTGAAATAATCCTTAAATAACAAAAACCATAACTAAACAAAAATGGCATAAAATCCCGTACTCTATCTGTCATGAGAGAAAAATAAATCACATTTTTTCTCATAACTTCAAAATGTCCAACATTAATATAATTGCTCATCAACTGAGCAACACAACCAACAATACTTTTAGACGAATCAACCAACTGTGTTCCTTCTGGAAATAATTTCTTCAATTCATATTTTAGAAAAACAAAATGCGTACAACCCAATATTATTGTATCCGGTAATTGAAATAATTTCAACCAAGGAGATAAAATTTCACGTAAAACAGACGATTTTACCATTTTACCATACTTCTTATCTTCAGCTATCTTTACTAATTTAGAAGAACCTAAAAATAAAAAATTACAACCACAAGCATATTTATTAATTAATTTTAAAACATATTGATGTCTAACAGTAAGCTGGGTAGCTAACAATCCAATAAGACCACTATTAGTTAATTGAACTGCTAATTTTATCGCAGGAACAACTCCAATAATACTACAGAAAAACATCTTACGTAATAATGACAATGTGATAATAGTAGCAGTATTACATGCAAGAATAATTAATTCTAAAACATGATTTTTTAATATAGCCTTTACAATACTAATAATTCTATCTGTAATAAACTGCTCTGACTTTTCTCCATAAGGAAAGCCTCTATTATCAAAAAAATATAAATAACGCGCGTATGGCAATAGCTGTTTAATTTCTGAATAAATCGACAAACCACCTATGCCTGAATCTATTATTAATATAGTAGGTTGTCTGACCAAAAAACTACAAGTCTCGTTAATCTCCAAGTTATTAACACTTAAAAGCTTACAAAGAAGATATTAAATGCCCCAATACTTTTTAAAAATCATCTATTAAATGTTTTAGATTGTCTAATATTTACTTAACATAAATCTAACTTCATTATAGATTCGATACATTGTAAATGTAAACAAACATAATAATAATATTTATAATCTAGAAAAAAATTAACATCCGAATCTCACGTAATCACTAAAAATAGTTAAACAAAATATTTAAATCCGAAGTATCACTATTATTATACTAACCTGCACCTCCAATTTTTGGTCTAATCCCTAATATATGACAAATAGTATAAGTAAGATCAAATCTATTAAGAGTATAAAAATGAAAGTCCCTTACTCCTTCTTTTAAAAGAACCTTAACCATATCAATAGCAATAACTATACCTATCATCTTGCATATATCTATATCATAATTTAATCCATCAAACATAGAAATAATCCAACTTGGTATCTTTACTTTTGTCATATTAGAAAAAGATTGCAATTGATTAAAATTAAAAATAGGTAAAATACCAGGAATAATTTTGACACTAATACCAACAGAAACACAAAGATCACGAAATCTTAAATAACTTTCTACGTCAAAAAAAAATTGAGTAATAGCTCTATTTGCACCAGCATCTATTTTCTTTTTTAAATTTATTAAATCAGATTGTGGGCTTTCCGCTTCTGGGTGAACCTCTGGATAAGCAGCGACTGAAATATCAAAATTACCTATTTTTTTTAATAAGAATACTAAATCAACAGCATGCATCATAGTTGCCTTTAAACCATTACAGTCAGCTGAACGATCACCACGTAATGCTACAACGTGACGAATACCATTATTCCAATATTTTTGAGCAATTTTTTCAAGTTGATGTGGAGATGTATCAATACAAGTTAAATGTGGAGCAGCAATTAATCCAGTACGACTTCTAATATCCTGTATCACGTTATAAGTAAGTTCATGTTTACCCGAATAGGCCCCATAAGTTACAGAAACAAATACAGGTTTTAATTTACTTAAACGATCAATAGTTTTCCAAAAAAATTGTTCCATTTCATAAGTACGAGGTGGGAAAAATTCAAAAGAAACATTAACATTACCATCCAATTCAATTATATGCCGATTAAATTCTTCCCACTGAAGAGCACATAAACTCATATTTAACCTCATTATGCAATAATTATAAAAAATAAACTTTGATAAATAATAATATTATCTTGATAATAAATTATATAATCGTCATTTATTTTAAAATTTTAATCTGAATCATAAAATGACAATTATAAAAATATAGATAAATTTAAGTTAACTTATTTGGATACTAAAATAACAATATTTTAATAAATAATTATTTAACTATAAAATATAAAATCATACATATAATAAATAATAAAATATTCAATAAACATTTAACAAAACTAATTATTTTTTATAAAATAATAAGATTAAACAATTGATATTCTTTATTATTTAAAACAATTTAAATAATAAAGAATAAATATTTAATTACCTAATTATAATGAATGCTATTTAATGATATAAATTTCAAACGCCCAAAACCTATTCTGTAATTTATAAAAATTCAAAATAAGACCCAAATATAAATTAACTTATATTTAATACAATATCCTAACATAGGATCAATTATTTAATAATTAATTTCACGAAATGCCCTGTCTAAATCATCTATTAAATCTTCACTATCCTCAATACCTACAGACAAACGTAACAACATATCACTAATGCCAGCATAATTACGAGCTTCTTCTGATATACAGGCATGAGTCATAGTTGCAGGATGAGAAATTAAGCTCTCTACACCACCGAAAGATTCAGCTAAAGTAAAAAGCTTTAATGAAGATAAAAATTGACGCAACATTACCTTATCCCCATTAAGTTCAAAACTTAACATAGCACCGAATCCTTTTTGCTGCTTACAAGCAATACTATAACCTAAATTAGTAGTTAAACCAGGATAAAATATATTCCTTATTTGGAGATTATTTTTTTTATTTTGTAAAAAAGTTAAAATACTTTGTGCATTACTTTGCTGTTGATTAATACGCGGAAATAAAGTGCGTATTCCTCGTAACAATTGATAGCTATCAAAAGCTCCTCCTGTTACACCTAAAGTATTACCCCACCACAAAATTTTCTCAACTAAATCAACATCTTTAGCAACAATTGCTCCTGCCACTACATCTGAATGTCCATTCAGATATTTAGTGCAAGAATGCACAACTAGATCAGCGCCCAATAACAATGGCTGTTGTAAAACTGGACTCATAATAGTATTATCCACAACACAAATTGATTTTGCCTCATGCGCAATACTACAAATGTCTAAAATATCTGCTACTCTTAATAAAGGATTACTTGGCGTTTCAATAAAAATCAGTTTAGGATGAGCAGATAATGCTGTTGTTAAAGCATTTTTATCAGTTTGATTCACGAATTGGACGCGACAAAACTTTCTTTCGCTTAAACTACTCAACAAACGATAACTACCCCCATAACAATCATGAGGGGCTATTACGAGATCTCCTGGCGTAAGAAAGACAGTACATAATAAATGAATGGCAGACATTCCACTACTAGTTATAATTGCCCCGACACCACATTCAAGGTCTGCTAAAGTTTTTTGTACCACATCACGTGTAGGGTTTCTACGTCTTGAATAATCATATAATCTGGGTATATTTAAGTCATAAAAATTATAAGTAGTTGAAAGAGTAATAGGAGATACAACACAGCCATATTGTTCATCATTATTTAAACCGCTTCGAACTGCTATAGTTGCCTGCCTAAAAGCCATCTCAATACCTAAACTAAAAATGGATATTACACTATATTAACATATTCATACTCACATCGACAATTACTAACAAATATACAAACAAACTAGTCAACAAAATCACTTCGAATATTATTTATAATGCAAAACACACCTACAAACATGTATCCAAAACAAACCAAGCAATACATACAAAATTATAAATTTTTAGTATTACTGTATTAAAATACCAAAACGTTTATTAAAGTCACTAACTCTACCTCGATTATCCGCAATACGCTGCGTTCCTGTGTAAAATGAATGACACATATTACATACATCTAAATTAATATCGTGACTTAAAGTAGATTGAATAACAATGGTATTACCACAAGAACAAAACGCACTAATTTCCCTATACTCAGGATGAATACTTTTCTTCATATAAACACCTACTAGCAAACAAAAAAATTATCCACAAGCATCAAAATAACTTAAATTATAAATGATAACTTTACTGACGTAAAGTAATACCAAATAAGTAACTCCAATTAAAAGCAAAATAAAAATCTTCCCTATCTATAGCATAGTAATTATTAATAACTATCAAAATAAACACGTAACAATTTAAAAAAACCGGTAACCATTCGTATTATTCAATAACGTCTTATATCGATAAAACAAAAAACTCATAAAATAAAAACATAAATAACCAGTAATAAAATATCCAAAAAAAAAACAAATCAAAAGACAGACATTATTTCACATTATACATCAATTTTTAGTACACCATAATATAAGACAAGCAAAACATTAAAATTAAATACACTAAAACCTTTAATACCTGAAAATAAATCTATAACAAGTAAAACAAAATATTTAACTTATATAAATGCACAAAATAAAAATCACTAATTCTGAATCACATAAATTAAATTCAAGAAATCCTATAATAACGTATCAAATAAGCATCAGCATACAAGAAAGTACATAAATTATCATATGTCCAAAATAAATAAATCTTTAACAAAATAATATTTACAACTTATTATAGTTTATGGTGAAATTATAAAGGAATTTCATTATAATAATAAGTGATTACAACAATAAATTAATTAAACTAAAATTTAATAACAAAATAAAATAAATCTCAATAAATAACGCCAATTTTTAACAAAACAAAATATGACAACATGGATATCTGGACAGATAATAAAAGTAAATCACTGGACGAAAAATTTATTTACTTTAATAATTAATGCACCAATTAACACATTTATTCCTGGCCAATTCGCTAAACTAGGATTAAAAATAAATAATAAACGCATTCAAAGAGCCTATTCATACGTGAATGCACCTAATAATCTAAACCTGGAATTTTATTTAGTCAATATTGAAAATGGCAAATTAAGCCCATCCTTATTTATGTTATGTCCCGGAGACAATATTATGATTTCTAAGGAAGCGTATGGTAATTTTATATTAGAAAACATTCCAAATTGTAACACTCTGTGGATGTTAGCAACTGGTACAGGAATTGGGCCATATCTGTCTATGCTCGAATTTAAGAAAGGGTTGCAACGTTTTACAAATATAATATTAGTGCATGCAGTACGCTCCTTTGACAATATCAATTATCTACCGCTAATAAGAAAAATTAAAAAACATTATAAAGAAAAAATAAAAATACAAATGATTTTTAGTAGAGAAATAATTAAACATTCACTTACTGGACGTTTACCTAATCTTATTAAAAGCGGATTATTAGAAAAATATGTAGGATTTGAATTAAATGCTCGAGAGAGTCATGTAATGTTATGCGGCAATCCTAACATGATACGTGAAGTTCAAGAATTGCTTCAAAAAACACGAGGTATGAAAAATAATTTAAAAAATCAACCAGGACAAATAACTAAAGAACAATATTGGTGAACATTGTTTATTTACGAAAACATTAACATTTTACAAATAATTTTCATCTGATACACTATATAAAACAAAGATAAAATTTTTATACCTAAATACTTAAAACAAAATAAACAACAAATCCTTATTGAATATTTTAAACAACTGCTACGTAAAATACAAATAATCATCCTGTAATTTAAATAACTAAAATTTCCAAATAAATTTATTATACCTATTTGCTAATAAAATAAACTAATATAGTAATGCAAACAATCAAATACACATATACTGCTTACAATCTGAAATAAAATAAAGATGAATAAACACAATTACTATACAAACATAAAACTGAACATGATATTGACATTTATATAATGTAAATTCAAGTATTTTATAAATACAACAAAACGGAGAAATAAAAATGCGTCACCCATTTATAATAAGTAATTGGAAATTAAATGGTAATAAAATTATGCTAATTAATTTCATTCAAGAATTATGCAGCGATTTAAGCTATGATTATCAATGCAACATTGTTATTGCACCGCCCACGATATATTTAGATACCGCCAAACAACATTTGAAAAACAGCAATATCAAACTAGCTGCACAAAATATCGATATACATTTATCAGGAGCTTTCACAGGAGAAATTTCTGCAGAAATGTTGAAAGATATAGGTGTGTCCTTTATAATAATAGGACATTCTGAAAGACGAATATATCATAAAGAAAATATCACAGATATTATTAAAAAAATTGTTATTTCTAAAAAATTCAAACTTACTCCTATCTTATGCATAGGTGAAAATAAAGAAGAAAACATAAAAAATCAAACAAAAAACATATGTATTCAACAACTTGAAATTATAATAAACACCTTAAGCATAAAAACACTGAAAAATTCAATAATAGCTTATGAACCAGCTTGGGCCATTGGATCAGGAACATCAGCTAATCCATGTTATGTACAAAAAATTCATAAATCCATTCGAAATTATATAGCTGACTATGATAAAAATATAGCAGAAAAAACACACCTCCTATATGGAGGTTCTGTAAATATAGACAATGCCCACAACCTACTTAATCAACCAGATATTGATGGACTACTAGTTGGAAATGCTTCTTTAAATTCAATTACATTTTCAAAAATAATTAAAATCGCAAACAAAATAAAATTTTCGAAAAATTAGTAATATGTTAAAATTTGACCATAACTAGAATAATACTCCAAATACAAAATTTAATTAGGATAGTTAAAACAATTTTTTTGCCATTTCTAACATTCCTTTTTGAAGTGGACGTTTCATATTATCAATTGCATCAATTATATCATGATGTACTAATCTATCATTTTGTACTCCAATACATCTTCCACTATATCCTTGTAACAATAACTCAATAGAATAAGCCCCCATGCGAGATGCCAAAATACGATCATAAGCGACAGGACTACCACCACGTTGAATATGACCCAAAACAGTAGCACGTGTTTCTTTTCCAGTTTTTTTTTCAATATATTTGGCTAAATCGAAAATATTACATATACGTTCAGTAATAACAACTATCGCATGTTTTTTACCTTTAGAAATACCAGTTTTAATTTCACATACTAAATCTTTAGGTTTAAATTCCACTTCAGGCAAAACAACAAACTCACAACCACCAGCTATAGCAGCAGCCATAGTTAAATCACCACAACAACGCCCCATCACCTCAACAATAGAAATCCTCTGATGAGAGGAAGAGGTGTCTCTAAGACGATCAATAGCTTCAACAATGGTTTCTAATGCTGTAAAATATCCAATAGCATAATCAGTACCTGCAACATCATTATCTATAGTTCCTGGTAAACATATACAAGGAAATCCTATTTCAGTTAATTTTTTAGCCCCCATATAAGAACCATCACCACCAATTACAACTAAAGCATGAATATTATGTCTATTCATATTATCAATAACAATAGAAATAATATAATTTTCACTAAATTCCGGGAAACGTGCGGAACCCAAAAAAGTACCACCACGATTTATTACATCAGAAACGCTACAACGATTTAACTTTATCAATCTATTTTGAAATAAGCCTAAATAACCATCATTTATTCCATAAATTTCTAAACCCTCAGAAATGCCTGTCCGTACAACACCTCTAATAGCAGCATTCATACCAGGCGAATCACCTCCGCTTGTTAAAACACCAACTCTTTTTATCATTATTACCTCAAGCATTAGAACATTATTTAACAATAACACTGATTCTATTTAAAATGTAAAATTTAAATATTGAGATTTTTAATACCATAATTATTTTATTATCATCTCATGTTTATATATAAATAAAACAAATTGAAAATATCATCTAAATACATTTATAATTAATAATAATTTAAATACTATATTCTATAAAATAATCAATAAATAAATTTATACCAAAATTAAATATAATAAATCTTCAGTTACACTGATCATAAAATACTAAATAATTCAAAACAATAATTAATTTAAACATTATAAATAACACTTATATATGCAGCATATAAATCAATTACACACACAATTTACCAAAACAAAACTAATTCACAAAATCAAAAAATTATAAAATACACACCCGTCATAAATCTTAACAATAAAATAATACTTCATAAGTAAACAAAATTCAGTATTTTAAAAAATTAAAATCTAAAAACAAAACATATAAATAAAATAAATCTTCATCAATTATTTAATATCATCAAAACCACTTACTATTTTAGCTACAACACCAGCAACTGTAACTCGTGACGGTACCGAATGCAATACCACAGAACCAGCTCCAATTTTAGCACCATATCCTATTTTAATATTCCCGAGTAGAATAGCTCCTGCACCAATCATTACTTCTTTTTCTATTTTAGGATGACGATCAAAACCAACTTTTTCTTTACCAGTTCCTCCTAAAGTAACAGATTGTAATATAGATACGTTATCATCTACGACAGCCGTTTCTCCAATTACAATACCTGTAGCATGATCTAACATAATACCACACCCAATACGGGCAGCAGGATGAATATCTACTCCAAAAGAAACAGAAATTTTATTTTGAAAATAAATAGCTAAAGCACAACGATTTTGATACCATAACCAATGACTAATACGATAAGCTTGTAAAGCATGAAAACCCTTAAAATATAAAAATGGAGTAGAATATAAATTCACAACCGGATCACGCTGCAGAATAACAGAAATATCTCTTGCAGCATAACAAACTATTTTTGGATTCAAAATATAAGCCTCTTCTATAATCTCACGAACAGAAATAGCAGGAATAACAGAATCGCCTAATTTCTTAGAAAGAATGTAACTCAAGGCGCCTCCTAAATGGTCATGTTGTAATAAAGAATTATCTAAAAATTTTGCTAAGAAAGGTTCACTCTTAACTAACAATTGCGCCTCATCTTTAATTTTCTCCCAAACAAAATCTAATATTTCTATAGACATTCACATTACCTTAATTCCATTTGACCACTCAATCTAAAATAAATTTAAATCTTTCGTAGCAAAATGCTATCTACACACTTAACTTCATAAGACAAAAAGCAGCCTCACGTACATCCTTGTCATGATAAAGAATTTGATATATTTGTTCAACAATAGGCATAACTACATTATATTGATGTGACAAAATACGCACTTCCTTAGTATTATTAAAACCCTCAACAACTTGACCAACCTTTTTTATAGCATTAGATACTCCTACTCCTTGACCCAACAAAATACCAAATCTACGATTACGAGATTGATTATCTGTACAAGTTAAAACTAAGTCTCCAAGACCCGCCATACCAGTAAAAAGACTCAATTTGCCTCCCATAGCTAATCCAAGACTAAGCATTTCAGCAAAACCACAAGTAATCAAAGCAATGCGAGCATTAGCCCCAAATCCCACCCCATCAGAAATACCAGAAGCAATAGCAACAATATTTTTCACAACACCAGTAAGCTGAATGCCGACAAAATCAGAATGAATAAAAACCATAAAATGGTTGTTACATTTTAGTAAATTTTCCAAATCTTTTATAAAAAGAGAATTATTAGAAACTACAACTATAGCAGTCGGCAATCCCATTGCTATTTCCTTAGCAAAAGTAGGTCCTGAAATTATCGCTAAAGGAATTTCTTGACCTAATATCTCCCTTGTAACATCCTGCAAAAACCGACCTGTTTTTGATTCTAGTCCCTTAGTTGCCAAAATAATTCGAGAATCAAATCGCAAATGCGGTTTTAATTTTATTAAAACACTATTAAAAACATTACTAGGTACTGCAATAATAATGTCTCGTGCAACAGATAAAGCCACTTGCAATGAATCTTCAACAAATAATAATTTAGGAAATTTCAAATCAGGTACAAAATGATGATGAAAACGATTAATTTTTAATGCACGCATACGAATAGGATTATGCCCCCATAAAAAAACTTTATGACCATTCTTAGCTAACATAATACCTAAAGCAGTACCATATGCTCCTGCACCAATGATAACAACTGAAGAAATAGAGGATATCATAAAATAATCCTAAAAACATTTATTATTTTACTGTCTTTTTTTGTAAATAATTAATAAACAAAGCCTCAAAATTTACTGGAGCCAAATGAAATTGTGGAAAACTACCCCTAATACATTGACTGCTAATGCATTCACGAGCATAAGGAAATAAAATATCTGGACAGTAAGAACCAAGACAATGTTCTAATTTAGACTTAGATAAACCTGAAATAAGAAAAATACCAGCTTGCTTCACTTCACATAAAAAAGCAACCTTGCTGTTAATCATAGCGCTAACGGTAACATGTAAGACTACCTCATATTCATTTTTAAACAAATGATTAGAAAAAATATTTAAGTCTAATTTAATTTTTGGTTTCCATTTTTCCTGAAAAATCTTAGGAGCAACAGGAACCTCAAAAGATATATCTTTTACATATATTCTCTGAATATCAAAAATTATTTCAGGCTCATCCTCTGACATCAAACCTTCCTTATGTATAAATTATTTAAAACAAAAAAATAATTTCACAACTAGATTAAAATATCATTCATTTTAAATAAGGTTCCAATTTATTTAAAGTGAATAATTCATACAAATCATCCCATCCACCTATATGTTTTTTATTAAAAAAAATCTGAGGAACAGTCTTCCTACCACAACGATTAAACATACTGGCATATATCTCATCATTATCAATAAAAATTTCTTTAAATTCTAAACCTTGACTAATTAAAAACTCTTTAGCCCTATTGCAAAAAGGACAAAACTCTTTAGTATATATTTCAATGTCTACCATAGCTTTAAACTTATTTAATTAATTTAAATCACTCAACGTAATTATTCACCTTTAACCAAAGGCAATTGTTCATGTAACCACCGAGAAATTCCATTTTGAAGAACATATACATTCTTTAAACCAATCCTTTTATTCAAATACCTTGCTAAATTAAAAGAAATCTTATCATTGTCACAAACTAAAAGTAACGGAATATTCTTCTTCCTTATAACAGTACGATAATAATCACTTTGAATATCTAACGCTGACAAATTAACACTACGAATAATATGCCCCTTACGATAATCGTCAGAACTACGTAAATCTATAACTATCGCATCTTCTCTGTTAATCAACTGAATAGCTTTGTCACAAGATACCATAAAAGAACTAAATAACCAACTTTGGAAAAAAGAAAAAAAAACAAAAACCAACAAAGCTATCCAGATCATGCTTAATAAAATGTGATTAACCAAAAATTCCTTAATTTCTTGAAAATACACCAGCAGACACTCTATTTATTTAATCAATTTGCCATATAGACAATCTCTATCCTCATTAAACAACCATTTCAATGTGCTATTATTAAAAATCAAAACCATGATTAAATTTTAATTATAACTAATCAGATAATAAGTAACAATATACAATTCACGTAAATGTCAGAATGTATTAAGTAAAGATCACATTTATAATGAAACTGAAATATAAATTAATAACATACTTTAATGCTGCTGAATGTCGTTAAAACTTAAATAATGAAAATTAAATAAACACACTAACACCATGACTCAATTATAAAATATAAACAAAAATAAATAACAAAACCATATATTACGAAACATTGACTTTATCTTACTCTATAAAATAGATATGTCAGATAGGAATTTAAGATTGTTATGCTAGAAAAGAAAACCTTTAAAAATTTACAGAAAATAATTAATTTATATCTAATCAAACATATTAATTGTTATACTAATGTAAAACTAACTATCTAAAATTTTAAAATTATTACCAATGAAACAAAAAAAAAATATCGGGAAAAAGATAATTATCGTAACTGGAGGCGCTGGATTTATTGGCAGCAATCTTATTAAGAAATTAAATAAAATGCAATACAAAAATATATTAATAGTTGATAACTTAAAAAATAATGAAAAATATAACAATATTAAAGATCTAGATTTTATAGATTACATGGATAAAACAAATTTTATTAAAAACATTGTCAAAAATAAAATTAGTTATAATATCGATAATAAACACGAGTTTAACAAAAATATTGAAGCTGTATTCCATCAGGGAGCTTGCTCATCTACTACTGTTTGTAATCATCAATATATAATAAAAAACAATTATCAATTTTCTAAAATATTACTAAATTTCTGCACAAAAAACAAAATCCCATTTATATATGCTTCTTCTGCTGCAGTGTATGGGAAATTTCCAAAAAAATTTATTGAGCATAGAAAATACGAGCAACCATGTAATATATATGGTTTTTCTAAATTTTTTTTTGACCAATACGTGCGCTTTATCATTCCTCAAGTCAAATCACAAATTTGCGGATTACGTTATTTTAATGTTTATGGACCTCGAGAATCTCATAAAAAAAAAATGGCTAGCGTAATCTTTCAATTAAGTAAACAAATCAAAAATAACGAAAAACCTAAATTATTTATAGGAAGCAAAAATTTCCAAAGAGATTTTATTCATGTAGATGACATAGTAAAAATAAACATTTGGGCGTGGGAAAATAAAGCATCAGGAATTTTCAACTGTGGAACTGGTACCCCAAAATCTTTTCAATCAATTGCTGATATCGTATTAAATTTTTATAAAAAAAACGATATAACATATATTGATGTACCAAACTTAATAAACAAACAATATCAAACATTCACAAAAGCAGACATAACAAAAATACGATTTGCAGGATATAAAAAAACATTTAAACAAATTGATATGGGTATAATAGAATATCTAAAATGGTTGGACAAAAACTAAATAAACATTTATAGTAGCGACCTTACTTTTTTTTTAAAAAAATAAAAATGAACAATTACGACAAAATTTTAATAATCGGACCATCATGGTTAGGTGATTCCGTAATATCCCAAACTATAATCAACATTCTTAAAAAAAAACAAAAAACGAAAATAGACATAGTAACCCCAAAATATTGTAGAGAATTATATTGTCAAATACCTGAAGTAAATAAAATTATAATTAATCCACTACAACACGGTACTATAAAGTTAAATAAAATCTATCAATTCAGTAAAATGTTAAGAAAAGAGCAATATGAACAAGCAATAATACTACCGAATTCATTTAAAGCAGCGTTAATTCCAGTATTCGCAAAAATACCATTACGCACAGGATGGCGGGGAGAAATGCGTTATGGTATTCTTAACGACCTTAGAATACTAGATAAAAAAAAGTTCCCCTTAATAATACAAAGATATGCCGCACTGGCTTTTGAAAAACACCTTATGAAAAATTTCAATGATTTACCAAGTCCTCTACCGTTACCAAAAATATCAATACAAAAGAAAAAAATAAAAAGAACATTACAAAAATTTAAAATTAATAATAAAAGGCCATTAATAGGAATGTGCCCTGGATATGGATCTAATTCAGCTAAATGTTGGCCATATTATTATTATGCATCATTAACATCAAAACTTATAGAATACGGCTATCAAATAGCAATATTTGGTTCGATAAAAAATAAACAGATTGGATTATATATAACTCATGAAATTAACATAAAAAACAAAAGCCATTACCATAACTTAGTAGGGGCGACTTCATTAAATGAAACAATAAATTTAATTGCAAATTGTGAGGCAATCGTAAGTAATGACTCTGGTTTAATGCACGTAGCTAGCGCATTAAACTGTCCTACGATAATATTATCTGGATTAAGTACTCCTCATATCATATCTACCCCCCCTCTATCACAATCTGCATATATCATGCAATCCACAATAAAAAATACTCAACAAAAAATAAATTATCAGCAAAACCTAATTGAGATTAAACCTATTAAAGTATTAAACACACTACATAACTTACTTTCAAAAATTAAAGAAAAAAAATGAAAGTTCTAATAATAAAAACTTCTTCGATGGGAGACATTATTCATACATTACCTGCATTAACTGATGCACAAAACAAACTAAAAAGAATATACTTTGATTGGGTAATTGAAGAAAACTTCGCAGAAATACCAACTTGGCATCCGGGAGTAAATAAAATTTTACCAATAAATATAAGGTCATTATTAAAAAACTGGACAAATCTTTTTTACTGGAAAAAATATAAAAAATTTATAAATAAAATACAAAAAAAAAACTATAATTTAATAATTGACGCACAAGGATTAATAAAAAATGCAATACTAATAACCAATTTTGCAAAAGGAGAAAAACATGGAATGAATTATTCAAGTATACGAGAACCTATTGCCAGTATTTTCTATCATAAAAAACATGAAATTGCTAAAAATCAACATGCTGTAGAAAGGATACGTCAGTTATTTGCCAAAACTCTACAATATCCACTATCTCCTGAAAGAGGAAACTACAACATTATAAATTATTTCAAAAATAAACAAAAAGTAAACCCCTATCTCTTATTTATACATACAACTAGCAAAAAAGAAAAAGAATGGCCAAAGATACATTGGAAAAAATTAATAAAAATAGCTAATAATGAAAACTATTGCATCAAGTTAATATGCTGGACAAAAAAAGAATTTTTATGCACTCAACATTTAATTAAAAAATCAGAAAAAATAAAAATACTAACAAAATTAACACTTACACAAACAGCTAAACAAATCATTAACTCTATTGCTGTAATATCAATAGACACTGGTTTAAGTCATCTAACTACTGCACTTAATAAACCTAACTTAACACTTTATGGACCTACTAATCCTAGTCTAATAGGGACCTATGGAAATAATCAAAAAAAAATACTTTCTAAAACAAAAAAAATGAAAGATATAGAACCAATATATGTATGGAAAAAATTTAAACAATTATTACAATAAAAGTTAATGTTTAACTAACAAAATCTTTACTAATAATAAAAATCAAAACTACAAACATTAAACAATGACTAATAATACACAACATATAATTTTCATATATAAAGGTATAACCTAAATTATTTATGATTTACAACATATTAATTTACTTAATTCAGCCTTTCATTTGGATAAAACTGTTATGGAACAGTATACGTATACCTGCTTATCGATACAACTTGACTGAACGCTATGGATTTTATAAACAAAATTTCAGAAACAGAGGTATTATATTACATTCCGTATCGATAGGTGAAATATTTGCAGCTGCACCATTAGTGCATTCATTGCAAAAACTATACCCAGATATTCCTATAACTATAACCACAATGACACCAACCGGGATAAGACAAGCAAAATTGATATTCGGTAACAAAGTAAGTTACAGCTACTTACCATATGATCTACCTGGAGCAACAAACAGGTTTATAAAGCACACTAATCCCATGTTGGTAATAATCATGGAAACAGAAATATGGCCTAATCTAATTAATTCATTATATTATAAAAATATACCATGTATAATAGCTAATGCGCGCTTATCTATTAAATCATTCATAGGTTATAAAAAAATCAGAAAATTTTTTAAATCAGTTATACTAAATATTACTTTAGTAGCTGCACAAAATCAAAAAGATGGATTAAGATTCATGGAATTAGGATTAAAAAAAAATAAACTTGCAATTACCGGTAATTTAAAATTTGAAATACATCTTAATAAAAATTTAATACAACAATCACAAAAATTACGTGAACAATGGAATAATAAACGTCCAATATGGATAGCTGCCAGCACTCATTATGGAGAAGAAAAAATACTTCTCAATGCACATAAAATGCTATTAAAAATATTTCCTAACTTACTAATGATTTTAACTCCAAGACATCCTGAACGTTTCACAGAAGTAAAAAAAATTACCGCAAAAGCCAAATTCAAATTTTTGTCACGAAGTAGCGGCAAAAATCCATCAAATACTACTCAAGTAATCATAAATGACACTATGGGAGAACTTATGTTATTATATGGAATAGCAGATTTAGCTTTTATTGGTGGAAGCTTGGTAAAACATGGAGGTCATAATCCATTAGAAGCAGCAGCTCACAGCATTCCAATTATAATGGGGCCACATATTTTAAATTTTCAAGATATCTGTATTAAACTCACTAAAAAACATGGATTAATAACAATTAATAATGTAACTACATTAACAACTGAAATTCACAAAATATTAAAAAATAAAAAACATAGATTAAAACTTGGATTTAATGCAAATAAATTTCTAAATAAAAACAAAGGTTCATTAAAAAAATTACTACATTTATTAAAACCATACCTAACAAAAAATCAGTAAAATATTCTAAAAGGTAACCTTATCATATATTCTTAATAAATTATGTATAAAGGAAATAAATCAAATAATTTACTATCTTAGATAAAGTAAATGAAATAACAAAAATAAAACAATAAATTATATAAATAAACACAACCTAAGTGTTTAAATATAAAAATCATAATTAAATTCAGATAACAACAAAAATTAAAAGTACGCTTACGAGAATTTATTTTCTACAAATTAATATTAATAAGTGACATGTTATAAACCAAATAAAAATTAAATCAATATCAAAAAAAAACAAAACAAAATATATTTTATAGATATAATTTATTCCTAAAGCAATTTGTATACTATAAAACAATTATTCAAAAAAAAATAAGATTATATCCATCCTCGAAATACTTTTAGAAGTTAAATAAATAAAATATATACTAAAGAAAAATTTAAAAAAAAAGAATATTATAATATAATTATTGATATCTTTCATGCTTATAATTTCTTTAAATAAAACATAAAAGATTTTTAAATGAAAACACAATTAGTTACTTATAAATAATTAATATACAATACATTTCAATTCTACTCTTTAGTCTCTTAAAAATAAAAAATGATCAAAGCTATTTACCCAGGAACCTTCGATCCATTAACTAATGGACATTTAGATCTATTAACTAGAACAGAAAAAATATTTGATTTGGTAATTTTAGCAATCACTAATAACCCTCAAAAAAAAACACTTTTCAATATTAATGAAAGAGTTACAATGGCAACTCAAGCTACTAAGCATTTAACTAAAGTTTCGATATCAAGTGTTGATGGTTTAATTGTAAACTTTGCAAAAGAAAAAAAAATCAATATCTTAATAAGAGGATTACGAACGATAGCTGACTTCGAACTCGAAATACAACTTGCAAGAATCAATCGTCACTTGAACCCTGAAATAGAAAGCATCTTTATGTTAACTAATGAGAGGTACTCTTACCTTTCTTCATCTATAATAAAAGAACTAGCAACTCATGGATGTAATCTAAACAATTTTCTACCTAAATACATAGCCACAGCAGTAATTGAAAAAATTAAGACAACAAAATACACGTCAAAAAATAAACATAACAAAATAATATACCCAAAAACAAATCACGATTGACATTGTAAACAAAAAAAAGTACTACGACCACCAAGAATCTTAAATTCTATTAAATTACCACAAATCAAACAAGGCTTATTTTTTCGTCCATATACCTGTATTTTTTCTACAAATAAACCAGACTTACCATCAGGCTGAAAAAAATTTCGGATTGTTGTTCCTCCACATCTAATAGAATCGGATAACACCTGCTTTATATTCTTAACTAACAAGAACGCCTCCTGCTTACTTAAAGATGAAGCTAATCTATCAGGTAAAATACCAGAAATGAACAACGATTCATTAGCATAAATATTACCAATACCAGCTATTACTTTAGAATCCATTAACCATAACTTAATTAATCTATGCCTATTACGAGACTTCTCAAACAACCAAGAACCACTAAACTCTTTATCAAAAGGTTCAATTCCAAGAGATGCTGATAGACTTTTAACATACGAATCATCTTTCCAAATCCAAAATCCAAATTTTCTTATATCTACATAACGAATGATATAACCATTATCCATAACAAAATCCAAATGACAATGTTTAGTTGGATTCTGTTGATATCTCAACACTTTTAAATATCCAGATATACCAAAATGACCAACTATCCAACCCGTATACAACTGAAATAACAAAAATTTCGCTCTACGTTGAACGTCAATTACATATTCATTAGTCAAACTAATAATCTTATCTGATAACAAATAGCGTAAATTTACATTATACACTCTCGTATTCAAAATAACACGACGAATCATCAAAGGGACAATAGCTCTACAAGTAACTTCTATCTCCGGTAATTCGGGCAACTTCAAACCTAACTTCTAATTAATTTAATTTACGAAAGATACGATACAACATAAATCACTTTGACTTTCTTTCTTTGTACAAAACATGTTTACGTATCACAGGATCAAATTTTCTTAATTCTATCTTTTCCAATTTTTTCCGTTTATTTTTAGTGCTACTATAAAAGTGCCCTGTATCGGCAGAAGAAAACAACTGAATATTCTCTCGGTTTCTCTTGCTCATGACCATTCCTTCTTACAACGTGTAAATCTACGAATTTGCAAATTATTTAAAAATTTCTTAATTCCTTTCTTATCTATTATACGTATACCTTTAGCAGATACACGCAAAATTATAAAACGTTTCTCTTCATCTATCCAAAAACGATGAAAATGCAAATTCGGTAAAAAACGACGTTTAGTTGCATTCATTGCATGAGAACGCCTATTCCCACTCATCGAAATTTTACCAGTAATTTGACAAATCCTGGACATAAAAACCCCAACTTAATCGCACAAATAAAACCGACATCATGCGTATTCATTATATACTAAAAGATTCTTCCTGAATATAAATTTTTTGATAAAATACATATTCGAACAAAACAATAAATAAAATTATAAATATACAAATTAAATAAAAAACTAAACAAAACTGGAAACTACAATAATTAGTGTAATACATTAAAGATCAAAACAAAACAGATATGAAACCTTTAAAACCAAAAAAAATTTTATATAATACACAACTGCCTTAAACAAATCATACAAAATATTTTATGAAATATCATTCTGACATATTTAGATACAAAATAACAAAGCGTTTCATATACTACATATTTCATACAATAAAGATTAACTGTATGTATTGAGATAAACAAACTATAATACCCTAATATATAAACACTGAATATTAAAATAAAATGACAGAATTGGAAGGTAAAAATATTATTTTAGGAGTAAGCGGAAGTATCGCTGCTTATAAAGCTCCAGAATTAATTCGTCGCTTACGAAAAAAAGGAGCATATGTACGCGTCATAATGACGTCTACCGCTAAATCATTTATTACCCCATTAAGTCTAAAAGTAGTTTCATCTTATCCAGTAATCAGTAATTTATTTAACGTTACGTCAAACACCGGCATGGACCATATAAAATTAGCAAAATGGGCCGACTTAATTTTACTTGCACCAGCTACTGCAAATTTATTAGCCCACCTTGCAGCAGGATTTGCGACAGATATAATTAGTACTTTATGTTTAGCAACTAAAGCTCCTATTGCGGTTGTACCAGCAATGAATCAACAAATGTATAAAGCCGCAGCCACTCAACATAATCTTAATATACTTAAAAAACGTGGAATATTGCTATGGGGTCCAGATACAGGAAATCAAGCTTGCAATGATAATGGTTACGGTCGTATGTGTGAACCATTAAAAATTGTTGACTTAACATACCATTATTTTAAAAGAAAAATTTCGTTAAATCGCCTTAATATAATGATTACTGCTGGGCCTACACGTGAAGCTTTAGATCCAATACGTTTCTTATCTAACCATAGCTCCGGAAAAATGGGATTTTCCATAGCTCGAGTTGCTGCCTCAAAAGGAGCAAAAGTAACTTTAATTTCAGGACCTGTACATTTAGATACCCCTTCAGGAGTAAAGCGTATAAATGTTACAAGTGCATTAGAAATGCAAGAAGCTGTAATGAAAAAAATACATAATCAGCAAATTTTTATAGGATGTGCAGCAGTAGTAGATTATCGTATTAATGAACCTTCAATAAAAAAAATAAAAAAACATAGTAACCACATAATAATTAATATGATTAAAAATCCTGATATCATCGCAAATGTTGGAGCATTAACAAAAAATAGACCATATGTTGTAGGCTTTGCCGCTGAAACTAATGATATAGAAAAAAATGCACAAATTAAACGAATAAACAAACATTTAGACTTAATATGCGCTAACGATATTTCACTTGTCGGTCAGGGATTTAATAGTGACCATAACTCATTATATTTATTTTGGCATAATGGAAAAACAAAACTACCATTAAATAACAAAACCTTACTTGCTCAACAACTTTTGAAAAAAATATTATTATGTTACAATGAAAAAAATAAATATAAAAATATTAAATAAACAAATAAAGAAAACAGTCACATTACCTAGTTATGCCACACTAGGATCTGCTGGTTTGGACTTGCATGCTTGTCTAAAAAAACCACTTGTAATGACTCCTAATAAAACACACCTTATTTCAAGCGGATTAGCAATTCACATCGACGATGTAAAATTAGCTGCAATAATACTACCAAGATCAGGGTTAGGACATCAACATGGTATTGTTTTAGGGAATTTAATAGGATTGATTGATTCTGACTATCAAGGGCCTATCATGATATCTTTGTGGAATAGAAGTACAAAAAAATACGTAATACGTCCAGGAGAAAGAATTGCACAACTACTTTTTTTACATATTAGACAAATAAGATTCAACATAGTAAAAAATTTTAAAAAAAACAAACGAGGAAAAGGAAATTTCGGACACTCTGGAAGATTCTAGATAAATAAAACTATATTAAAATACAAAACTCTAAAATCTCGCAATAATATTTTAATATTTTATATTATATAAACTATAGGATAAATAATCTGATGGTACATAGTATGACAGCATTTGCAAGACATATAATACAAAATAAATGGGGATCTGCTGCCTGGGAAATACGTTCTGTTAACCAACGTTACCTAGAAATTAATATTATCTTACCTGAACAATTTAGTGAACTAAAAGAAATAATTTACAAAAATATAAAAACACATTTAACTCGCGGTAGAATAGAATGTATATTACAGTCTAATATGGATTTAGATAACGTTAACATATTAGATATAAATAAAAAAATGCTTAATCAATTAACATGTATAATAAAAAAAATAAAGAAAAAAAACGGTGAAGGAGAAATAGACATTATAAAAATATTAAATTGGCCTGGAATATTAATTAAAAAAAAAAAGAATTTGAACAATAACAACATTCAATCTGAACTACTTAAATGTTTTCACTCAGTATTAGGTGACTTCATAAACAATAGAAAAAGAGAAGGAGCTGCAATAAAAGAAATAATCGAACAAAAACTATCTATCATAAAGATAGAACTTAATAATATCAAAGATAAAATACCTACAATTCTTATTGAAAAACGCAAACAGTTATTAAAAAAAATTGAAGAAATTAAATTTCATGTAGATGTAAATAGAACAGAGCAAGAACTATTCATTTTTGCTCAAAAATCTGATATTTCGGAAGAAATAGATCTTTTAAATTTATATCTAAAAGAAACTGAAAACATTCTCAAAAAAGAAAAAGGGGCAATTGGTAGAAAATTAGATTTTATGATGCAAGAACTTAATAGAGAAACAAATACCGTCACATCTAAATCTAGTAACATTTATATAACAAAATCAGCAATCGAAATAAAAACATTAATTGAACAAATTAGAGAACAAGCACAAAATATAGAATAAGAAAATTATTTTATTAAAAACAACGTCCAGATTAAATCTTATTTAAATCCTAATTATAAATAAATATAATAAATAATAAATTTATATTTTATATAAAAAAACTTTTTTAATAATTTAAAAAATGAAATAAATTAAGATAAATTAATTTCAAATATTTATATTTTTGATTTTATATAAATTTATTATTTATTATATTTATTTTTAAAATGTTTAAATAATTTTGAATTTCGAATTTATATTTAAACAAAATCAAAAAAGAACTTTCTCAACTATAAGCAACTAAAAACTTAAAATATAAAAAATATTTATTTATCTTTTTATAAAACTTTATTTCTTATATTAGACCATTTTATTTAAATTTTCTAAAAACTTCGATAAACTCTACAATAATTCTAGATATTTCTTAAATTAATATTAACGCCGTAACAATATAGCATCACTTATTGACTTTAGCATTTATAAAATATTAATTATATCTAATGCTTAAACATCTCAAATTAAAAATTGAGGAAATGTTACAAACTTAAGAAAATTTTTTATTAAAACTTAAACACAAAAAGAAAACAAAATAGAAGAAAACAACATAATTAATAATAAATCATATTAGAGATCTTAATAATGAACAAAAACATAGATATTTGCGCAATAGTAGAATCTTTATCTAAAATTTATCACCAATTACGTAAAGAAATAAACGGCAAACTAATTAATGAAGGACTTTCAATATCAAAAATGAAAATATTACATCTTATTACTACTGGAAAAACCAGTGCAACAGATATCAAAAATTATATGGGATTCTCATCGCGAACAGTAGTCACTGTATTAGATGCATTAGAAAAAGAAGACATGTTAAGAAGAAAGCAAAGTCCAACTGACCGTAGAGTAAAATACGTAAATATAACAGAAAAAGGTCAAGTAAAACTACATGCTGCAGAAAAAATCCATAAAATAATTCTAAATAAAATATTTGAATCTTTGTCTGAAAAACAACTGAAAAATTTCAAAGAAGTATGTAACGTTCTTGAATCACAAAAAAAATGACATAAATAAAACCTAACAAAATTACTGACATTATATTTGTTGAATATTATTAACTTTACACAAAATAACTACTAAATAAACGGTTTGCACGATGTTATTACCGAATAATACCTTATAATTCTTTAAATTACTTAAAAATTAAATACATATGTGATACATATAAGAATCCAGATAACAATCTTATCAAATAATTATAATTAATATTAAATAATAAATTAACATTCTCTAAACAATCTATGAAAACAGGAATCGCATACATTATTTCCGCTCCAAGCGGAACTGGAAAATCTAGTTTAATTGATGCATTAATAAACACACAAAACGAATCATTGACTAATATACATATAGTCACATCATATACAACACGCAATATCAGACCTGGAGAAATTAATGGCAAACATTATCATTTCATATCAACAATACAATTCAAAAACATGATACAAAAAAATATTTTTTTTGAATATACAAAAACATTTAATAACTATTACGGTACTTCTAAAAGTTCTATCGAACCAATCTTAAAGATAGGAGTAGATATTCTTTTAAATATCGATTGGAAAGGAGCTCAAAAAGTTCGTAATAAAATAGCAAAAACTTGCAGCATTTTTATTATACCCCCTTCTACAGAAGAACTTGAACGAAGATTAAGAAACCGAAATCAAAAAGAAAAAGAAAAAACAATAATTCAAAGAACAAAACATGCAAATAATGAACTTAATCATATTAAAGAATACGACTATTTAATTGTTAATGATAATTTTAATATTGCATTATCCAATCTAAGACGCATAATATTAGCCGAAAAAATAAAAACAATACACCAAAAATCAAACAAAATAAATTAACATCAAATTATCAGTGGATTTTTGCCTTAAAAAGAATATAATAATCGTTATTTGTTAAGATTTTCAAACTAATGGCACGAATCACAGTACAACGCGCAGTTGAAAAAATTGGTAATTTATTTGATTTAGTATTAATTGCCTCACGACGTGCACGCCAAATTCAACTTGGCATGCAAGAAGCTTTAATACCAGAAGAAAATGATAAATATACTGTAATAGCACTAAGAGAAATTGAAAAAGGTTTAATAGATAAAAGATACTTAGAAAATATATATCTATCAAATAAAAATATCACTAAAGAAAAAATCTTATAAATAAGATATAGATTGCAATATATATTCACTAAATTTTAAGCCGTACTTAAGAAAAGTATCGATTTCAAAAAAATATTAAAATAAATAAACAAACATTTATCCTAATTTAATGAAAACATAAATCAACTAAATTATACGAAATTCATTTATAAATAAAGAGTATTTTACTACTTTCATAAACCTAGTATACCTGACTCCAATTTTTACCAACACTAACTTTAACTTTCAATGGAACAGACAATAAAAAACAATTTTCCATTAATTCTTTAACACGTGGAATAAAATCAAGAACTACATCACGATGTATTTCAAATATTAATTCATCATGAACCTGAATAATCATATGTGCTGGAATTGATTCCTTACATAAATAACTATCGATGACTAACATTGCACGTTTAACTATATCAGCAGCACTACCTTGTACAGGAGCATTAATTGCTGCACGTTCAATATTTTTCTTATATTTTTTAACATTTAAATTAAAATCTGAAATATATAATTTTCGACCCTCAATAGTAGTAACATATCCATAAGTATTAATTTGTTTGCAAATAAATTTCATATATTTCTTAATACCTGGATAACGAGCAAAATAAACATCTATATAATGCTGAGCTTCCATACGTGTTACAGATAATTGATTTGCTAAACCAAAAGCAGTCATCCCATAAATTAAACCAAAATTAATAATTTTAGCTCTATAACGTTGATCATCAGTAACTCTATCTAAAGAAGTCACAAACAATTCAGATGCAGTAATACAATGAACATCTTGATCTGAAAGAAAAACACTCAACAATTCTTTATCATTAGATAAATGAGCCATAACTCGTAATTCAATCTGTGAATAATCAACTGATAACATCAAATAATCAGGAGGAACAACAAACGCTTGTCTAACTCGTCGTCCATCATTATTCCTAATAGGAATATTTTGTAAATTTGGATTAGTAGATGACAAACGACCAGTACTTGTCATAGTCTGATGATAAGAAGTATGAATGCGTTTAGATTTTTGATTAATCATCGTAGGCAACCTATCAGCATAAACAGATTTTAACTTAACTAAATTACGATATTTCAAGATAATCTTAGATATAGGATATTTCGAAGATAATTTTTTTAAAACTTCTTCGTTAGTAGATGGAAAACCCAGAGGAGTTTTTTTTAAAACTGGTATTTTTTGTTTCAAATATAAAATTCTTCGCAATTCTTTAACCGAAGATAAATTAAATGATTCATTCGCTAACTTATGAGCACAAATTTCTAATTTACTAATACGATCTTTCAATTCTAAGGAATAACTGTTAAGAATAGTTTTATCAACTAATACCCCAATACATTCAATGTGAGACAATACTGATATTAAAGGCATTTCTATTTCTTCAAATATTTTTTTCAAATTAAGGTCTTGTATAATTTTAGGCCATAATTTTTTATGTAAATCTAAAATTAGACTAAAATGTTTAACTATAGAATAAAAAAGATCTTGATTAAAGGTGCCAGATAATAAAAATTTATTAAATTTTTTTTCACGGTTATTTTTCTGAAAAACAAGCATTCTCTGTACTATATCATCATCCGCAAATTTAGCTAAATTATTAATTTGGAAAATACCATACAATAAATAAAACTCTATACGAATATCAAAAACTCTATTCAATAAATAAATGTTATATCGCTTAAATACACTATAATCAATTTTTAAATCATAACCAACTTTATCTATATCAGAATCTTCAAATATAGATTTCAACTCTACTAAAACTTGTATATAATCTAATCTAATAAAATCATTATTAATATCATCATTAACAATAAAAAATTTAGACATAGGTAAATATAAAACTTTACCAGAAACTACAGATAAAAAAATACCCACTAAATTAGCTGCTGAAACATCCAAACTATCTATCACAATATCAAATGCAAATAATTTAACACTACGAATCTGAGTGACACACTGGGAAAATAACTGCATATTATAAATTATTTGATAATCTATATCAAATGTCTTTTGTAACTGTTGCCGATTTGAAGATTTGGGAAGCGGAGAAATATTCAAAACATCTCGAAAACCCAGAATAGCATTTTTACACCCAACTAACCATTTATTATTTTCAATATCCTGTAACCAATTTTTAAAATCATAACGTTTAAATAACGACATCAACATTACAACATTAGGTTCATGTAACAATAATTGATTGCATGAATTAATATCTAGAACCAAATCAGTTTTAATAGAAGCTAATTTATACGAAAGAAACGCCATTGCTCGATGATTTCTTAAATTAATCTCTACACTTTTAGAGCCACGAAATTTTAGAATAGATATCTCTGATAAATGACTATATATACCATCTAAATTACCAAAATTATGTAATAAAATTCTAGCCGTTTTTTCGCCTATATTCGGTACGCCAGGAATATTATCTGACGAATCTCCAACTAATGATAAATAATCTACTATAGAACAAGGAGGTACACCAAATTTTAATTCTACTTCTTTAGGATCCAACATAATATTCGATGTAGTATTTACTACAGTCACCATCGTAGAAACTAATTGGGCCATATCTTTATCATTACTAAAAATTAAAACTTTTCTTTTCAAACGTGTTGCAAATAAAGATAAAGTACCTATGATATCATCAGCTTCTATGTTGGATTCCATTATTAATGGTATACCCATAGCTCTAATCAACTTACATAATGGTTTTATTTGAACATATAAATCATTTGGCATTTTTGCTCTATTAATTTTATATTTATCAAATAAAAAATTACGAAAAGTCTGACCACCAGAATCAAATACTACAACCATATATTCTGGCTTATAATTAATCAAAATTTTTTTTAACATACTCAAGACGCCATATATCACCCAAACTGGCTCTTTAGCACTATTCACCAAAATAGGAAAAGCATGATAAGCTCGATGGAGATAAAAAGAACCATCTACAATAATTAACGGATGATCAATCATTTTAAATTTGATATATCTGGTAATTAACTATATTTAAATAACACAAAATATTACACAAAACGAAAAACCAATCTTAGCATATCTACTACTAAAAAAATCTCAAACTGTATTCTATCTATCCTACAACAAAGTCAGAATGACAATTAATAAGAATAACGAACTTGCATTTGTAAATAATAATTATTATAAAACCAGACCCCACCATTAGCTTTAATAAATACAATCTAAAATTAAATTTCTTATTCAATACAAATTTATATCTATTTTTCAATAAGCACACTAAGCAATTCACCAAATTGCTTAATATATTTATCTACAGATGATGTATCCAAAGCATCGTTCTTTATCATATACTTACCATTGACAAAAATAGCAGGTACACCACGCAATTTAAAATCAGCAACTGCTTTCTGTTGTTGATTGACCAAATTATTAACAAAAGAACTATTCCAAAACAAATCGTATTGTTCGGGATTAACACCAAATTGTAAAAATACCCTACGAATGTCTTCAAAAGAATTAATAGACATATTTTTATTTTTGTGTACAGCTTCGAAAATTAATCGATTAATTTCATCTTCTATCCCCATAGCTACTGCTACAGCCCAAGCACGCGTTAACTGTTTACCCATTTTACCTAAAAAATCAACATGATATCTAACTATTTTAATATCATAAGGTAAAAATTTTTTGATTTTAGTAGAAATTTGATAAACTTCTTCAAATTGATAACAATGAGGACAATAAAAAGAAAAAAATTCTAATAATTGAGGTGCATCACTAACAGGATTACACAACTTAATATATTGTTGCCCTTCATAAAAACTTGATGAAAATACATTAATAGATAAAAACAAACATGCTATAAATGCCAAAATTTTTTTTTTCATAATATTTATTTTACGCCATATAGGACACTAAAGCCACAAATTAATAAAAAATTCCTATAAATATTGCAAATTACCAAAACTAAAATAATAATGTGGTCTATCATTTTTAATCATAAACACTCACCTGCTAATAATTGATTCAGATAAATATCAATTTTACACAAAAACAAAAATAAAAAAATAGTAAATTACTTAACTTTTAAAATATCTAACTCATCCCAAATACTATCAACATAATCACAAACTTTCTTATCCATTTTAATAGGAATACCCCATTCACGTTGAGTTTCACCAGGCCATTTATTAGTAGCATCCATTCCTAATTTAGAACCTAAACCAGATATAGGAGAAGCAAAATCAAGATAATCAATAGGCATTGACTCAAGAATCATAATATCTCGAAAAGGATCTACACGAGTACTAATCGACCAAATTACATCTTTCCAATTACGAATATCAATATCATCATCACAGATAATAATAAACTTAGTATACATAAATTGACGCAAAAAAGACCAAATACCCAACATGATTTGCCTAGCATGACCTAAATAATATTTCTGAATTCTAACTAATGCAATTCTATAAGAACATCCCTCAGGAGGTAAATAAAAATCAATAATTTCAGGAAATTTATTTTGCAAAATAGGTATAAAAATTTCGTTCATTATCATTCCAATTCTAGAAGGTTCATCAGGAGGACGTCCAGTATAAGTAGAATGATAAATAGCATTGTGTCTTTGAGTAAGATGAGTAACGGTAAAAACAGGAAAAAAATCGGTGCTATTATAATAACCAGTATGATCGCCAAATGGTCCTTCTATAGAAGTTATTCCTTTTTCAATATAACCTTCTAATATAACTTCAGAACTAGCTGGAACTTCAAGATCACATGAAACGCACTTCACTACTTCAGTTTTAGAACCACGAAATAACCCAGCTAAAGCATACTCTGATAATTTATCAGGAACAGGCACAACCGCAGCTAATAAAGTAGCCGGATCTGCCCCTAAAGATACTGTCACAGGAAATCTTTTCCCAGGGCAATGCTCTAACCATTCTTTGAAATCCAAAGCCCCTCCTCGATTAGGCAACCATCTCATAATCAATTTATTTTTAGCTAAAACCTGTTGACGATAAATACCAATATTTTGTCTTGTTCTTCTTAAACCGCGAGTAATAGTCAATCCCCAAGTAATTACCGGAGATACATCTCTTGGCCAACAATGCATAATTGGAAGGCAATTTAAATCAACATTTTGACTTTGATAAATTTCTTCTTGACAAGAAGCTGTATTTAAACGTTTCACTCTCATATGAAAAATACGACGAAATTTAGGAAATTGATCAAACAAATCACGCAATCCTTGAGGTGGTTTTGGCTCCTTTAAAAAAGCTAACAATTTGCCTATATCACGTAAATCTTCAATATTCTTTTGACCCATGCCCAAAATAATCCTATTAACAGTACCAAATAAATTGCAGAGGACAGGCATGTTGTAATTTTTAGGATAATTAAATAATAACGCAGGCCCTTCATTTTCCAAAGTACGTTTTGCGATTTCTGTTATTTCTAAATAAGGATCAATTGGTAAATCGATAATTTTTAAATCTCCTGATTTTTCTAATGCAGAAATGAAATTACGCAAATTTTTATTTGAACTCATAATTATCCATACTAATTCATCAATAACTATTACTAAATAGTACACATGATCTACAACTACATAAATTTAAGGTGTATCAACAAATATTTCAAAAAAAAATAAATAAATTAATTACATAATTTTCTCCAACCAAAAATCCAACTTACTAAGCCTAAAAATAAAAAACTGAAATACAACACATTAATAGTATTGCCTTGAATATATAAAAAAATACCAATCAGTATTAAAGTAGATCCAATACCGAATAAAAACCACGACTGTCCTTGCTTGATACGATATATATTCAATTCGATTGCTACCTCATTAATTTTCTTATGCAAAATTTTATGATCCTTAACAACATCATAAATAAGTTCAGGTATTTCTGGTAACTTCTCACTCCAATAAGGAACTTTATCTTTTAAATTACGAAAAAATATTGATATGCTTGCTTGTTCTTTCATCCAATTTTCAAAAAATGGTTTAGTTGTCTTCCATAAGTCTAATTTAGGGTATAATTGACGAACCATACCTTCAATATACAGTAATGACTTCTGTAACAATACTAATTGAGGTTGAACCTCCATATCAAAACATCTAGCTGTATTTAATAAATTTAATAAAATATAACTTAATGAAATATTTTCCAAAGGCTTTTCAAACAAAGGCTCAAATACCATACGAATAGCGCTTTCAAATTCCTCAATATTAGTAGACGAAGGAGCCCATCCAGAAGCAATATGTAATTCTGCAACTTTTTTATAATCACGATTCAAAAAAGCAATAAAATTTGCAGCCAAATAATATTTATCTTTCTTATTCAAAGATCCTACAATACCACAATCAATACAGATAAATTGAGGATCTCTAGGATTATTATAACTCACAAAAATATTACCAGGATGCATATCACCATGGAAAAAACTATCACGAAATATTTGAACAAAGAAAATCTGAATACTACGCTCTGCTAATAGTTTCATATCAATCCCTTGTTTTTGTAACATCAATTTCTTATTGATAGATATTCCATAAATACGCTCCATAACCATCATATTTTTACTACAATAATCAGGATAAACTTCAGGTATATATAAAATTGCACTTTTTCTGAAATTATGACGTAATCGAATCGTATTCGACATTTCATATAACAAATTTAATTCATTAAAAATAATTTTTTCATATTCCATTACAACTTCTAAAAATCTTAAACGTTTCCCTTTAGAAAATAATTTAGGTATCCAATTAGCTAATTTATACATCAAACTTATATCTGATTTAATAACTGGTAATATATCTGGTCGAATCACTTTAATAACTACTTCTTTCCCATTTTGCTTCAATTTAGCAACATGAACTTGAGATATAGAAGCAGAAGCTAATGGATTTTCTTCAAAATTATCAAACCACATTTCCAAAGGTCGCCCCATAATGTGTTCAATATACGATCGAGCTAATACACCATCAAAAGGTTCAACTTGATCCTGTAAAATAGACAATTGATCAGAAATAATAGAAGGAAAAATATCTCTACGAGTAGAAAGCATTTGGCCAAATTTAACCCATACTGGACCAAGTTCTTGAAAAGCTAAACGCAAACGTTCACCAAACAATAGGTTAGGATATTTATTTGGTACCCAAAAAAATAATTTATAAAATATACGAAACGGCAAAATTAATTTATTCTTTGGGATATATTCTATTAAACCATAATTAAATATTACACGCATTATACAATACAAACGGTAACATTTATTAAAAACCATTAGATACCCCTTAATTTTATTTGTAATTAAACATGTTATTTAAATAATTTATTTACATGAACTTAAATAAAATACAATATTAAATTTAAAACAGATCAGCATCTTATATTACAACGTAATATGAACTTTAAAAATATCAAAATTCTACTTATGAAAATTATGAAAATTTAATATACAAAATTAATGGTTCATAAATTTACTCATGATATAATGTGATTGCCTATAGCATAAACCTAGGTTTTATAAGTTATTCAATAAAATAAAGGCCCACTTTCTATAACAGGCATGCTAGCTCAGCAACATATAAAAATTTTGTCATTTACGTTGAAAATAAGCAGAACATTATCTATTAATTAAATTTATATCCACGATGTAAAGCAACTATACCCCCAGTCATATTCAAATACTCAACTTTACAAAAACCAGTATTCAACATCATATTTCTTATAATATCTTGACTAGGATGCATACGTATTGATTCAACAAGATAACGATAACTATCTGCATCATTTACGATTAATTTACCAAGTTTTGGTAAAAAATAAAAAGAATAAATATCATAAAGTGTATTTAAAAAACCAGATGATGGTTGGGAAAATTCTAAAAGCAAAAATCTACCACCATATTTTAATACTCTATAAATTGAACGCAACGCTCGTTCTTTTTCAGTAACATTACGAAAACCAAAAGACATAGAAACACAATCAAATTTCTCATTTAAAAAAGGTAATGCTTCAACATTTGCTTGAACATAAAATATATTTCTAATTAATCCTAAATTACGTAATTTTTTGCGACCTTCCTTTAGCATAACATCGTTAATATCAGCCAACACAACCACACCTTGATCACCTACTAAACCAGCGAAGTAAACAGTCAAATCACCAGTACCTCCAGCAATATCTAAAACATGATGTCCATAACTAACCTCACTATATTTAATTAATCTTCGTTTCCAAGTACGGTGAATACCAAAAGACATTAAATCATTCATTAAATCATACTTCGTTGCCACAGAACTAAAAATATTAAAAACCATCAGGGTCTTTTCGTTTTTCTTTACAAAACGAAAACCAAAATCTGTAATATCATTATTATATTTATTTGACATATTAAAACTAAGCAATTTAATTAAAACAAAAAGATCATTTCAACAAATAGTTAAAGACAACATGTCAATTAAGTAAAATTCTTCTTTCATTTTACAAGATAACTAACAATCTATTTAATATTCTCTTGAACACTTTTCTTCTCAAGAAGATCTTTATTACAAGAATTACCTGTTGTTAAAATAACACTCTCTAAATTATCAGTAATAATAGGATTTTTAACTTCTACACCTAAACAACGAAATCCCTCAACTTGACTAATAATATTAGCAGTTCCCTCAAACAATTTTTTCTTAGCTAATTGATAATTAGCTTGCAATTTATCAATACTTAAACCAATTTTATTAAAATCATCAACAAACAAACGTATTTTATCATATAAACGTGATGCTTTTTTTGCTATCTTTTGCGCGTTACGATTTTGATATTCATAACGCCATATATTATTAATAATTCGTAATGCCACTAATAACGTACTTGGACCAACTAATATAATGTTACGAGATAATGCCTCATTAATCAATTCTGGACATGCATCTATCGCAATCACAAGAGCAGTTTCTATTGGAACAAACAATAAAACAAAATCAAGACTTCGTAAACCTATTAATTGTTCATAATTTTTTTTACCTAATAATTTAATATGGGATTTCAAAGAATTAATATGTGCTTCAAGAGCTGACTGGCGATCCATTTCATCTATGCCATTAAAATATCGTTCATAAGCCACTAAAGACATCTTTGAATCAATAATAACATCCTTATCTTTAGGTAAATGTACTACCACATCAGGCTGTGACTTACGACCATCATCTTGTTTAAATTGTGCTTGAGTATGAAATTCATATCCCTCTCGCATACCGGATGATTCAAGAACCTTATGTAAAATCATTTCCCCCCAACTTCCTTGTATCTTATTATTACCTTTTAAAGCTTTAGTTAAATTAATTGTTTCCTGAAACATTTTTACACTTAAATTTTGTAAATTATGTACTTCATGCGATAAAGTATGCCTTTCACGCTCTTCTTTATAAAAACTTTCTTGTATTAATTGACGAAAATTATCTATTTGTTCACGAAGAGGAATTAACAATTTTTCAAGACTCAATTTATTCTGCTTATCCATGCTAGAATTATTGCGTTCAACGATACGATTAGCTAAATTTTCAAATTGTGTTGTAAAACTTTCTTTATCATTCACTAATAACCTTTCTCTTTCTTCAATTACTGACTTAATATCTTCCAAACGTGCAAGTGCTATCTTAAGTTCAGCTTCTTGACAATTATTGATATTAAGTTGAACTTTTAACTCATTATTAAGATTATCATATTCCTGCCGTAAACAAGCTAAAGAAGCTACACGCTCTTCAGCAATAAATAACTTTTTTTGAAAATCAGATAACAAATGGTCTTTTTGTTTATACTGTAGCTCCATTTGATGACATAAATTTAATTCAGCCTCTAAATCCCGCAATGTTGCTTTTAAAACTTGCTCATGATTAACATACTGATTTTCTTTCTTTAAAAAACGTTTTTGTTGTACAAAGGTAGCTATTAACCAACCAATTAGATAACCAAAAATCACAGAAATAAAAATACAACAAAAACAAAAAATCCAAATTTTATAATGAACCTCCACATTGAACCTCCTTTAATACCTAAAGGTCTTCAAAATATCATAAAGATTTTTACAAATATTAACAAATACAACTGTAGTAATTAGATATTCAAACCGTAACATAATTATACTAAAATGGAAAATTCTAAATTAAGAAATCACAAATAATGAGTTATGGTATATCATCTTTCCCTCATTTCAATCAACAAAAACTGCTTGTTAGCAAAATCTGAGCAGCTTTTATAACAACATTTGCAGTACTTTTTTCGATCTTTCTTATTGTTTTATTATTTGGAATTTCATTTTTCAAGCGATTAACAATAACTCCTGTAATCACACCTGCTTTCAATCCTTGAACAGCACACATAGTCAACAAAGTGGCTGATTCCATTTCATAACTCATGACGCCCATATTTTGCCATTCTTGCATTGAACCACGTAGTTTAGTTATTACATAACCAGTATATGTATTGTAACGTTCTTGACCTGGATAAAACGTATCTGAAGATACAGAAAAACCCAAATGAAATCTTACACCCACATGTTTAGCAGCCTTCACTAAAGATGTTGTACAATCAAAATTTGATACTGCAGGAAACTCTAAAGGAGCAAAATGTTGACTAGCACCATCAAGTCTTACAGCGGCATTTATTATTAAAAGATCACCTACATTAATATATTCTTGAATAGCCCCTGTAGTACCCACTCGTAAAAAAATACGAATACCTAATTGAGCTAATTCTTCTACCACAATAGAAGTGGACGGACCACCAATTCCTGTAGAACATACAATTATTATGTTTTCATTTATTTCTGCACGCCATACTACAAACTCACGACGAGTAGACAAATGTGATGGGTTAGACATCATACTTGCTATTTTACTAACTCTTTGAGGGTTTCCAGGTATAATTGCTAAAATAGCACTTTTAATATCTAAAGAATTTAAACCAAGATGAAATGCACTAGTTACCGACATTAAACACCTCTTTAAATAAAATATATTTCGTTATTAAAATGTGAACTAAAAGTAGCTATATTTTCACAATTTAATTAATAAATGAATAAAAGATATACACCACTTGACCGCAATACTATATGGACAAATAATAAAACAGCGCTCCTCATAATTGAAAAATTTTTGTAAATAACATTGCGAATCCCATGTATCCAAAACTAGTTATTAATTGCACATAAAATGAAAATAGTTACGATTTTGATTATATTTTAAATATTTTTACGCATCTTTTTTACAGCTTGTACCATATTTGTTAAAGAATGAATGACTTCTCTCCAAGATCTAGTTTTTAATCCACAATCAGGGTTAACCCACAAACGTTCAATAGAAATATACTTAAATATTTTATATAAACGCTTAGTAAAATATTCTACACTCGGTATAACAGATGAATGGACATCATATATACCTGGACCAATTGAGTTAAAATTCTTTATTTCTTTAAAACATTCTAATATATCTAGGTTAGATCTGGAAGCTTCAATCGTGATTACGTCAGCATCTAATTCGACAATAATATCAATAATATCACTGAATTCGGAATAACACATATGAGTGTGTATTTGAGTAGAATCTTTAGCTAAAGAAGAACAAACTTTAAAAGATTCAACAGCCCATTTCAAGTATTTTGACCAAGCCGAGATTTTTAACGGTAAACTTTCACGAAATGCTGGCTCATCAATTTGGATAATGTTGATTCCAGCATTCTCTAAATCCATTACTTCATCTTGTATAGCAGAAGCTATTTGCAAAGAAATAATTTTAGGATTTATATCTTCACGACAAAAAGACCAAGACATTATAGTGATGGGACCAGTTAACATTCCCTTAACAGGTTTATTAGTAAGTGATTGTGCGTAATTTATCCATTTTACAGTAATTTCTTTATTGTCTCGACGACTCACATCTCCAATAATAATAGGAGGTTTAACGCAACGAGATCCATAACTTTGAATCCATCCATTCTGAGTAAAAATAAAACCATTCAAATGCTCACTAAAATATTCTACCATATCATTACGTTCAATTTCACCATGAACTAAAACATCTAATCCTATATTTTCTTGCTCTAGAATAATTTTTTTAATATATTTTCGAATGTTAACGCAATACAAATAATAATCTAAACGTCCAGATTTAAAATCTAAACGCATTTTTCTAATTTCTTCTGTTTGAGGAAATGAGCCTATAGTAGTAATAGGTAAAATAGGTAACTTAAAATATTCCTTTTGTACAATTTTACGAATTTCATAAGGATGTTTACGATGATGTTTTGTAGAAATAATATTTTCTAAGCGAACTTCTACCAATTCATCACGTATTATACTCGGATTCAATCGCGGACATTTGTGTATAGAATATTGTTGGAGGGCATGTTGATATTGAGTATCATTAATCTCATTCAAAGCGGTACGTAGCATAACCAACTCTTTACACTTTTGTATTGCAAAAGCAAGTTGATTTTTTATTTCCTTATTTAATTTTACTTCATTGGATAAATCAATTGGACTATGTAACAAAGAACAAGATGATCCCACCCAAATTTCACGATTAGATGTCAATAAAGATAATTGCTTGAAACAGCTATATAAATCGGAACACCAAATATTACGACCATTAATAACTCCTGCAGACAATAACCAATTTGAAGGCAATTTTTTATGAATGACACTCAAATCATTATCTTTTATTGTGCAATCTACATGTATACCTTGTACTGGTATTTCTCGAATAACGTCTATTTGATGACTGATAGAATCAAAATATGTGGTCAATAACAATTGAATATTATCTTTAAACTGAAAATATGCATGGTAAAATATTTCTTTCCATTCATTAGGTAATTCTAAGACAAGAATCGGTTCGTCAATTTGAACCCAAGATATACCTTTTTTAGCTAGTTTTTCCAAAATTTCTTTATATACAAGTAACAGAGAATCTAACAACAACAACTTATTAAATTTATTACCTTTTGTCTTACCCAACCAGAGATAAGTAAGTGGACCAAGTAATACTGGTTTAACATTATAACCCAATGATAAAGCTTCATCTACTTCATCTAATAATTGAATCCACTTTAATTCAAATTTTTGTCCAAAAACAAACTCCGGTACTATATAATGGTAGTTGGTATTAAACCATTTAATCATATCAGATGCAGCTATTGATTCTTTGTAATTATTATAACCGCCCCGAGCAACAAAAAATAGCAAATCAATATCAACGTTATCATTTCCGGCATAATTACGATGCCGATCAGGAATATTGTTAACCATAAAGCTATTGGTCAATACATGATCATACCAAGCAAAATCACCAACTGGAATTAAGTCGATTCCAATATCTTTTTGTTGCTGCCAATGACGCATTCTCAATTGACGACCAATTTTTAACAAATCATTTTTATTACATTGTCCATTCCAATAATTTTCTAATGATTTTTTTAATTCTCGATGCAATCCTATACGTGGAAATCCTAATATGTGACTTAAAACTGTCATTATTTTCTCCAAAATTATGCAAAAATTTCTATTAACATATTATAAACCCTTGTACTTATAGTCCGCAAAAGGATGAAAACAATTTATTCTTTTCACACTCAATCATTCATAGCAAATATAAATCTTGCATGCAGATAATAAGCACATTGCTAAATCCTTTAGCGCGAACAAAATCAATTTATATTAATTGAGTATCTAATTATTTTAACCTTAAAATTAGTTTTTTGAGCATTTACAGTTAAAGAACGACATTAAAATTTACTTCGTTTTACTTTTAAAATAAGTAATTAATTCACTTGAAATGACAGATTATAAATTATTAACCTACCTTATATTCGTAACTAATAGAAATTTTAAATAAATCAAAATTAATTTCATTTATTTAGCTTCAATTGTAAAACGCATTTTTTTCATAGCATTTTTTTCCAGTTGACGTACCCTTTCAGCAGATATACCAAATTTGTCAGCTAGTTGCTGTAAGGTACTTTTATTATCTATATTTAACCAACGGGAGTAAATGATACATTTACTACGTTCATCTAAACTATCTAATGCGCAATGAAGCTTTGTAGTAACATGATTATTCCAGGTATCATCTTCATTTAGAAATGAATCAATAGCTTTGTCTTGTAAATATAACATGGGATATATGCCAAACCCTTCTTTGTACTCATCATCCACTGGTTGTTCAAAAGTCATATCTTTAGCTGTCATTCTGGACTCCATTTCCCGTACATCTCTGCTAGTAACTTTGAGTTCTTTTGCAACCATTTCTGCCTCTATTTGACTAAACCAACCTAATCTTTGTTTAGTCTTGCGCAAGTTAAAAAATAACTTGCGTTGCGCTTTAGTAGTAGCAACTTTAACAATACGCCAATTTCGCAAAACGTACTCATGAATTTCAGCTTTTATCCAATGTACAGCAAACGAAACTAATCGTACATCTAATTCAGGATTAAAACGACGCACCGCCTTCATTAAACCAATATTACCTTCTTGTACTAAATCGGCTTGAGGTAATCCATATCCTGAATAATTGCGTGCAATGTGGACTACAAATCTTAAATGCGATAAAATGAGTTGTTTAGCGGCCAATAAATCACCATTGTAATATAATCTTTCGGCTAATTCACGCTCCTCTTCCAACGTCAAAATAGGATAGGTATTTATTACTCTGATGTAAGCATCTAAATTACCTTGAGAGACTAAAGTTAAATTGTGCATATCTTTAGTAATCATTTCAAATATCTTCACTTAATGAGTTTTGTACGTCTGGTAATTTTACCGCCTTCATTATACATCGTTGCTTACAGTTTCCGATACACAGATATGATTGAATAATTCCAATTAGACTGAACAGAACTAACAAGTAAGTTAATGCATTCATAAGAACTAAAAGCGAAATGCTATCACGTTTAAACTATAAATACAACATCAGAACCATAATGGAACTCAAATTGAAAATTTATTGTTATGCATAAGCATGTGTAATTAGTATTCTCGTTGTCTACTATCTCCAAATTTCAGCTGAGGATGGATAGGGAAAATAGCTTCGATGAAATTTAACGCTTCAAAAATGTGTAGATCTTCAATAGCTTCTCCAATGCCAATATAACGAATAGGAATTTTAAATTTATTTGCAATACTAAAAATTGTTCCGCCTTTAGCTGTACCATCTAATTTAGTCATAATAATTCCGGTGACTCCAATTGATTCATTAAATGCTTTAATCTGATTAATGGAATTTTGACCGGTGCTAGCGTCGATAACTAACATGATTTCATGAGGAATGTTAATATTTATTTTTTTCATTGTTTTGATGATTTTTTTTAACTCATCCATTAAATGAAATTTATTTTGTAGTCTACCTGCAGTGTCTACAATTAATATATCCATTTTTTTAGATTTAGCTGATTGAATAGAATCGAAAATCACGGCTGCTGCATCAGCTCCTGCATGTTGTGAAATAACTGGAATTTTATTATAAGATCCCCAAGCTTGTAGCTGTTCTATAGCTGCAGCACGAAACGTATCACCAGCTGCTAACATAACTTTCTTACCTTCCAATTTGTACCTATGTGCTAATTTTCCGATAGTAGTGGTTTTTCCAACACCATTCACCCCTACTATCAAAATGACAAATGGGATTTTGTTTTTTGAAAACAACAACGGTTGGTCAAGATTGACTAACATTAATAACATTTCTTGACGTAATTGCTTGTAAAAAAACTCCGTATTGTTTTTACTTGACGATGGTATCTTTTTTTTTACATTATCCATAACAATTTGTGTGGTTGCAATACCTACATCTGCTAAAATAAGTTGTTCCTCTATATATTCCAGCAAATTTTGATCTATTTTTTTAAAATTAAGCAGAGAAATTATTGAATTTCCTAGCTTACGACGAGTTTTTACTAGACCACTTTTTAGTTTATCTAATAAACTTGCAGATCTTAAATGCGACAAGTTTCTGCAAGGAAAGAGCGATTGATAAACATTGATTTGCATGTTATATACATCCTTAAATTTAAAGATTTTAATTGACTTTGTGTGTGTAATTCGACGTCTTGTATCTTGAGCTTTACAGTAAAGAATCAAACGCAAGGTAACGCTATTATATCACATAAGTTCGGAAGAAATGAATCAAAAAAATAAATATTTCAAAAATATTCGTATTGTAGGTGGTAAATGGCGGCAGCGCAAACTATCCGTGTCTTATTACCCATGTCTACGACCCACTACTAACAAAGCTAAAGAGACATTGTTTAATTGGTTATTTTCAATTGTGCCTGGAGCTCATTGTTTGGATTGTTTTGCTGGGACTGGTTCTTTAGGTATAGAAGCTCTTTCACGTCATGCTGCTAAAGTTACTTTTGTGGAAAAAAACAAAAACGTCAGTTTTGACTTAATTAAAAACATTAAAAATTTAGACCCAGTTAAAACAGTAGTAATTAACATGAATTTATACACATGGTTAGAAAGGTCACATGAGGCATATAACATTGTTTTCATAGATCCGCCTTTTCGAAGAGGTATGGTACAGATCACTATTCAATTATTGGAAAAATATAATTTGCTTGTAGATAAAGCATACGTCTACGTTGAGACTGAAAAAAAAGATGTGTCATATTCGGTGCCTAATAATTGGATATTACATAGGAAAAAAAAAATAGGCAATGTTCTCCATCAACTTTTTATATCAATGAAGTAAAATTACTGAAAATCTTTCGGCCATCATAATTGGCATTCTAGAAATGTAATATTAAAGATCGTTTTTCCTTTTTTTTGTTTTTTATTTCCTTAGCATAAAAAAATATGGTAGATGTAATGTAGTGTTCATTAATAAAGTGTGCTCCATAAACCGACAAAATGCAGGTATCTCATATTTTGTGGACGGATCATCTGTTACTACCAATATTATCTGATGTGTTCTTATCAAATTAATTTCTTTACGTATTAATTGGATGGGTTCAGGACAAATAAAACCTTTAATGTCGAGAATTTTATCAATTTGATCATAAACATAAATTCGTTTACACATAGTTAAAAAAAAAGAAGTAATTGAGCAATAAGCTTTGAACAAAATCGCTGTTAGATTTGTATTATTAGTGTGTGAATAGTTCTCCAGCGAGCATAGCTCCTTGATTTAATCATCGTTAATTGAGTAGCACATGTAAAACATTATTCATCATATTTAAAAAACTCTAGTCCGTATGTAGAATTTTTAACTGCCTTGAAATTGAATTTGACTTAATCTGACTACCAGAGTTATCATATTTAAATTTTTTGGATTACGGCAACGTTCTAAATGAGCAATAAGTTCCAAGTTGTCTTTACTAAAATTAATATAAAATTTACCGAATGTCAAATTTTTGAGTATAGTGATTTTATACTCTTTTGATCGAAAGATCTTTTCCAAAATTTTTTGTAATGGTAAATTTTTATTTGTGCTTTGAGTTGTTTTAAACGTTCACTCTAAACGTTATTTATGCAGAAATACACACGGAATTAACATTTCATGTGGAATCATTTTGATAGTTATAGCGCAAATTTTATTACATTAAACACAGTGGATGTAATAATTAAGCCAATTGTTAAATAGTAAATATCCATGACTACGCCAGGTAGACTCAGGCATTGAGTTGGGATTATCTTTTGGAAAATAATTTACTGGTAATGTAGGATTTAAGCCGTTTAGCCGATCTCGATAATATTCAGAAGCTAAAGTTGTAGCATCATATTCAGGATGACCGGTAACACATACAATGCGTTTATCTTGACTTGCTAGTAAATAAGCTCCTATGTCTTCATTTTCAGCTTCTACTAAAATCTTTAAATCAGTATTGTTTCGAATTATTTTTGAGGGGAAATCAGCGTGTCTTGAATGTATTGCTAAAAACGTTCCGTCAAAACCTCTAGTTAGTGATGCATGGGGGTGTATTGTATAATGTCTGTAAACTCCTGCTAACCTATTCCTTCTAGTTATCTGTGGAACACCATATAGTATGTTTAATGCAGCTTGTACTGCCCAACAAATAAATAGTGTGGAAGTAACGTGTTTCATTGCCCATTTTATGATTTCTTTCATTTGTTTCCAGAATACCACGTCACAGAATCTTATGAGACCTAAGGGAGCGCCAGTAACAACCAACCCATCATAATTTTTACTCTGTATGTCTATGAAATTACAGTAGAAATTATTTAAGTGTTCCATAGAAGTATTTTTAGATCTTCGTTGATCTACACGCAACAATTGAATGTCAATTTGTAATGGAGAGTTTGACAACAAACGCAGTAATTGATTTTCTGTTTCGACTTTTTTTGGCATGAGATTAAGAATAAGTATTTTCAGTGTTTTAGTTATTTGGATTTTTACGCAAGATTTTGTCACCATGAAGATGTTTTCTTTACGTAAGAAATCTATTGCAGGCAATCCGTCTAATACTTTTACTGGCATAATAATAAATACCCCATCCTACATACCGTTTTATTTTTGATCTTTGTGAGTTTTTTAAAGATTCTGAGTGTCTGTTGTCACAGCTACACCATTAGCACATGGCTTGTCAGTAGTCAATGGTATCGTTACACATGAGAATAATGTTAGGCTACATTAACTGATGCGTGGTTCAGCTTTAGCGCGCAGCATTTACAGGTTAAGACCATAGACATTAGTCGACTACGGTTTTCAAATGTTAGACAGGAACATTTTTATAGTCAGCACTAAGAGTTCTATAAATCTCTACTCCCGTAATTTCAAAATTAAGTTTATAGTTTAATTAAGTTCTGTCTGCTTTATTTTGTGTTTAAGCATTAAAGTTTTCTTGGATTCTTGTAGGCTTGAGTGGATTTGAACCACCGACCTCACCCTTATCAGGGGTGTGCTCTAACCAACTGAGCTACAAGCCTTCAGTGAGGATTTATAATCTGAAAATAAGTGTGTGAAAGTTCATTAGATAATTTATTTTCTTGGATTTTTTTTCCTCTATTCGACCATTTGAGCTCCATCTTTATCAGTGATCGTGACTGTTGTTATCTCTTCGTCATAATACAATAACAAATAAATAACATAAGGCAATAGGAGTTAGTAAAAATCTTAAATATATTCTGTGAACAGCGATGGGAAGTTCAGCATAGTTACTGTTTAGTATCTGTAATCACTGTGATTGTGTCAGACGTTCCTGGTAATTTTAGAAAAGTTGTTGTGATTTCGTCACATGATTTTTAGTTAAAAGCTCGATTATTTTGCGTGTTCGAAAAAGTTATTCACAAAAGTTATTCACAAAAAAGTCCGTCTTAATAATAAGTCTTTAATGTTTCTAAAGAAAGAACATAATTATATCCATGTACGGGACTATACAGATTCAATACATACTATGGTAACTACAGGTGAATCTGCCAGTTGTTTGTTAATGTAATTACAGTAAACTCTGTCATGCCTGTTATGTGACTGCTTGATCGTTGTTATCGCATTTAAAACCGGTTGTGAAATACATTGTTATTCACATGTTACTCAGCATTTATTATCATTTCAATTTTGACAGTAGCCTTAGTTCATAACACTTGTGAGTTTGTGTTTTTGATTCGTTAAGTAGTTTTGTGGTTGACAGACGCAGAAATATATTTCTAAAATTGCTTGTGGTCCAGATGTTTATATGATATAAATCCCCTGTGTGTGTTTCGGGTTCTGTTGTTCTTAGAGTGTGAGATGTGTTTGTTTATTTAGTTTGGTCTTGCAGATCGATTAGTTGTTATGCTGAAGTAGAGTTTATATGAGCGACGGGGATTAGGGTATCGTCTTTTATTTTAAGTTTTGGGTGTTCTGTTATGTCTTTTTCTAAGATTTTTGATGTAATTGTCATTGGTGGTGGCCATGCAGGTACGGAAGCAGCTTTGGCGTCATCAAGGATGGGGTGTATCACTCTGTTGCTGACTCATAATATTGATACATTAGGTCAGATGTCCTGCAATCCAGCTATAGGAGGTGTAGGAAAGGGGCATTTGGTTAAAGAAATTGATGCGATGGGTGGTGTAATGGCAGAAGCAATAGATCGTTCTGGCATTCAGTTCAGGTTATTAAATTCCAGTAAGGGTATTGCGGTAAGGTCTACTCGAGCTCAAGCAGATAAAATACTTTACCGACAATTTATTAGACATTCTCTTGAAAACCAAGTCAATTTGCTAATAATACAGCAATCGGTAAGAGATTTGATTTTGAGAAGTGGTAAAGTTATTGGGGTGATTGGTTCTCAATCTGATTCTAAATTTCATGCTAAGACAGTGGTGTTGACGACGGGTACTTTCTTAAACGGTATGATTCATATCGGTGGTAGCAGTTATTATGGAGGTAGAATTGCCGATTCTTCATCAATTTCTTTATCAGAAAAATTAAAAAAAATGATGTTTCGTGTTAGTAGATTAAAAACGGGAACTTCTCCTCGTCTTGATGTTCGTAGTATTGATTTTAATGGCTTGGATAAACAAGATAGTGATCGACCCTTACCTGTTTTTTCTTTCATGGGGGCTTATGATCAACATCCCAAACAGATACCGTGTTTTGTCACATATACTAATAGTCAGACACATGAAATTGTTGGAAACAATATTCACCATAGTCCTACGTATTCGGGGAAAATTAAAGGCTTAGGACCTCGATATTGTCCATCGCTAGAAGATAAGGTAGTGCGCTATCCTGATCGAAATTCTCATCGTGTTTTTTTAGAGCCTGAGGGATTAACTACCAATGAAGTATATCTCAATGGCGTTTCTACTAGTTTACCTTTTGGTGTGCAAATAAATCTTGTGAGGTCTATAAAAGGTTTACATAATGCTCACATTGTGCGTCCTGGCTACGCTGTTGAATATGATTTTTTTGATCCTCGTGATTTACATTTAACACTTGAAAGCAAATTTATTAAAGGTTTGTTTTTTGCCGGTCAAATTAATGGTACTACCGGTTACGAAGAAGCAGCAGCTCAAGGTTTGCTTGCTGGAATTAATGCTGGTTTATTATCTAAGGATCAGGATTGTTGGATACCTAGACGAGATCAAGCGTATATTGGAGTACTTGTGGATGATTTGTGCACGCAAGGCACGAAAGAGCCTTATCGTATGTTTACTTCTCGCGCTGAATACAGGTTATTATTGCGTGAAGATAACGCTGATCTTAGGTTAACGGAGATTGGAAGAAAATTAGGGCTAATAAATGATGTGCGATGGGAACGATTCTGTAATAAAAGGGAGCGTATAAAATTGGAAATGCAACGTTTGAAAAACATTTTTGTAAAACCAAATTCTAACAATGCGGATGTTGTCTCTTTGAATAAAATGCTGCTTACTCCTTTATTAAAAGAAGCTAATGGAGAAGAGTTACTACGTCGTTCGGAAATGACTTATACAAAATTAACTGGATTGGATCTGTTTGCGCCTGCCGTATTAGATAACCAAGTTGCAGAAGAAATTGACATACAGATTAAGTATAAGGGTTATATTGATCGTCAAGACATGGAGGTTAAACGTCAAATACGTAATGAAAAGACGTTATTGCCAGATCATTTGGATTTTAATGCTATCCCCGGTTTATCTAGAGAAGTAACAGATAAACTAAATTATTATAAACCTACTTCAATTGGCCAAGCTTCTAAAATTTCTGGAATAACTCCGGCAGCTATTTCTATTTTATTGGTTTGGTTAAAGAAAATGCAACTCTTGGCAAATTAGATACTTTTATTTTGATTTTACTGGATTTTTGTTTTAGTGTTATTATTTTCGAGATTTTAACATTATACTTTCATAAGTCTTATTGGTGTGTAATAATGGCTATTTGGATGTTTTCTTTATGTTGATTTATTAACGAGGTTTCGTTGTACATTAGAGCTAAAGATTTTTAGTTTAAGGTAAATGTACTTTTATTCGTGGTTTTTGCGGTGATGTTTTTTGTTATTTTATTTTCCGTGCATACCGGTTATTTATGTATTGGTTTTTTTGTTAAGTCAGGTAATTATGTTATGTTGGTACAGGAATATATTAGGCACCATCTAAGAAATTTTCAATTGGATGTCTGTAATTTTAACGTTGTGCACTCTAATCATAATACTTCTTTTTGGATATTGAATGTTGACTCAATGTTTATTTCATTTTTATTGGGATCATTTTTTTTACTGTTTTTTCGTTATGTATCTAAAATAGCTACAAGCGGTGTACCTGGTAAATTGCAAGCTTTTATTGAGTTGATAGTTGATTTTATTTGTTCCAACATAAGGGAGATATTTGGTGATGTTAATAAATTAATACCTCCACTAGCAATAACGATTTTTGTGTGGGTATTTTTGATGAATTTAATGGATTTATTCCCAATTGATTTTTTACCTTGTGTCGCGCGGGGGTTTTTTGGAATTCAAACATTGCGTGTAGTTCCTTCAACTGATATTAATGTTACTTTCGCTATGTCATTAGGGGTTTTGTTTCTAGTTCTTTACTACCATGTAGCAACTAAAGGTTTGATAGGTTTTTTAAAGGATTTGACCCTATATCCTTTTAATCATCCGTTATTTATTCCTATTAACCTCGTGCTTGAGATTATTAATTTGCTATCAAAACCGTTATCTTTAGCTCTTAGATTATTTGGCAACATGTATGCAGGAGAATTAATTTTTATTTTGATTTCTGGATTATTGCCGTGGTGGATTCAGTGGATTTTGAGCGTTCCTTGGGCTATCTTTCACATTTTAGTTATTTGTTTACAATCTTTTATTTTTATGGTATTGACAGTTATTTATTTATCTATGGCATGTAGACAACAGCATTGACCGAATGTTAAATAATCAGGATTTTTTATAAAAATTTTGGTTTTTGTAAGGAGAAAGGATGTGGAAAATTTAAATTTGGATTTATTATACATGGCAGCAGCTGTAATGATGGGTTTAGCAGCTATTGGTGCTGCAATTGGTATTGGAATTTTAGGTGGTAAATTTTTGGAATGTGCTGCTCGCCAACCTGATTTGATTACTTTATTGCGTACTCAATTTTTCATTGTAATGGGGTTAGTTGATGCAATACCAATGATTTCTGTTGGTTTAGGTTTATATATAATGTTTGCGACAAAATAATTAGGAGTTTAATACTGTGAGTTTAAATTTAACAATATTTGGTCAGGCTATTGCTTTTGTTTTCTTTGTTGTTTGTTGTATGAAATTTATATGGCCTCAATTGATTACTATTATTGAAGAACGTCAAAAAAAAATCGCTGATGATATAGCTTCTGCTAAAGTTCTTAAAGAAAAATCTAACTTGATGAAAATTGAAGCAGATCAATATTTGCAACAGGCGCAGGTTAAAGCTAAAAGTATGATAGAGCAAGCTAATAGATTTAAAGTAAGAATATTAAATGAAGCTCGAAATCAAGCTCAAGATGAACGTAACAAAATTTTATTACACGCTAAGAGAGATATCCAAGTAGAACGTAGGCGTGCGTACGAAGAGTTACGTCAACAATTGGCTTCTTTAATTGTTAATGGTGCAAAACAAGTCATCGAGTGTTCGATAGATCAGGATACTAACAATAGTATAATAGATGCAGTGATAAGTAAACTATGAGGGATAATATAATTGTAAATTCATCTACCATAGCGCGTCCTTATGCTGTTGCCGCGTTTAATTTTGCAGTTGAGCAACAAAAAGTGCCAGATTGGCAGTCCATGCTTCTTATAGCTTCAAATATAAGCAAAAATGAAAAAATGTTGAAGATATTTTCTTCTAACCGTTTTACTTCGACTCAGTTATTGAATATATTTATTGATGTATGTGGAAAGTCATTAGATCATTTTGTTAGAAATTTTATTAGAATTATGGCAAAAAATTCTAGGTTGCTTGTTTTGCCTGAAGTTGTGAAACAATTTATTAATCTTCGTACCGTGCAAGAAAATTTCATGGACGTTGAAGTAATCTCTCCTTACTTGCTAACTGATCTTCAGTTATCGAAAATTACTGAGATTATAGAGAAAAAAGTATCAAAGAAAATAAAACTAATCTGTAAAGTTGAGCCATTAATTGTTGCTGGGCTTATTATTCGCATGAATAATACTGTATTAGATAGCAGTTTGCAAAGACGTCTTGAACATCTCAAAAATATTTTACAATTTTAATGATGAGGATTGTAGAACAATGGAATTGAAAGCTACTGAAATTAGTGAATTAATTAAAAGAAGAATAGCCAGTTTTGATTTTATAAGTGAAGTGAAGAATGAGGGTGAAATTATTTCAATTAGCGATGGGGTGATTCATATTTATGGATTAGATGATGCAATGCAAGGCGAAATGATTGCTTTACCTGAAGAAAAGTTTGCTGTTGTATTTAATTTAGAACGTGATTCTGTTGGTGCAGTGGTTCTGGGTTCTCATACAGGTTTATTAGAAGGTACCAAAGTGAGATGTACAGGTAAGGTTTTATCTGTTCCAGTAGGCTACGGTTTGTTAGGTCGTGTCATTAATACATTAGGAATACCTATAGATGGGAAGGGACCATTAAATTATGATTCTTGGTCTTGTGTTGAAAAAAATGCACCAAATGTTATAGAACGTCAATCTGTTTCTGAACCGATACAAACTGGTTATAAATCTGTTGATGCTATGATTCCTATAGGTCGCGGTCAACGCGAATTAATTATAGGTGACCGTCAGACAGGTAAATCTACGTTGGCTATAGATACTATACTTAATCAACGTAATAGTGGAGTGAAATGTATTTATGTTGCTATTGGTCAAAAACTTTCTACTGTAACTAAAATTGTGAATGTATTAGAAGAATTAGATGCGTTGTCAAATACTATCGTAGTAGTGGCTTCAGCAGGAGAAACTGCTGCATTGCAATATTTATCTCCATATTCTGGATGTGCGATGGGTGAGTATTTCAGGGATCGCGGTGAAGATGCTTTGATTGTTTATGATGATCTTTCCAAACAAGCTGTAGCATATCGTCAGATATCTTTGTTATTAAAACGTCCACCGGGACGTGAAGCTTATCCTGGTGATATTTTTTATTTACATTCTCGTTTATTAGAACGAGCAGCAAGGGTTAATTCCAATTTTGTTGAATTTTGTAGCAACGGGAAAATTAAAGGAAAAACTGGGTCTTTAACTGCATTGCCTATTATTGAAACTCAAGCTGGTGATATATCTGCTTTTGTTCCAACTAATGTTATTTCTATTACAGATGGTCAAATTTTTTTAGAGTCTAATTTATTTAATGCTGGTATTCGTCCTGCAGTTAATCCAGGTATTTCTGTGTCTAGAGTAGGTGGTGCTGCACAAACTGATATTATAAAACAGTTATCTGGTGGTATTCGTACATCTTTAGCTCAATATCGTGAGTTAGAAGCATTTTCTCAATTTGCATCTGAATTGGATGAAAATACGTTTAAACAATTAAGACATGGGCAAAAAATTATTGAATTATTAAAACAAAAACAATACGCACCAATGTCTATTGCGCAGCAAGCTTTATTGCTATTTGCAGTTGTACATGGTTATTTAGAAGATGTAGATCTTCATAAGATCAATACTTTTGAAAGTACATTAATGACTTACATATCGTGTGAACAATTAGAAATTATGAAATACGTTAATGAAACTGGGATTTATGATGACATTGTGAAAGGTGAATTTAAAAATATTCTTGATAAATTTAAGATTAATAATTTATGGTAATTTATGTTTGTTAGATGGTTCATTGATGATAAATATTGCATATATTTGGAAATAGAATAAATGTTTAGTATTAAAGAAATACGTAATAAAATTAATAGTATTAATAAAATACAAAAAATTACTAAAGCAATGGAAATGATTTCATTTTCAAAAATGCGTAAGATTTATCAGGTTTTTTTATCTGTTGATCCTTATATTAAAATTATGCAGAAAGTTATAGAGCATATTTTGTTGGGTAGTTTAGAATATAAACATTCTTATATAGTTGAACGTAATATTGTTCGTATTGGATATTTAGTAGTTTCTACAGATCGAGGTTTAGTTGGTAGTTTGAATACTAATTTGTTTAAAAATTTATTGATAGATATGAAAAAATGGAGTGATAAGGGAATAGATAGTAGTTTTTTCTTAATTGGTAATCAGGCAATTTCTTTTTTAAATTTTTTAAATAAGAAAGTTATTACTAAAATTGCTGGATTAGGAGACAATCCTACATTGTCTATTTTAATTGGTATAACAACAATTATATTTCAGTTATATGAAGAGCATTACTTAGATAAGTTATTTATTATTAGTAATAAATTTACTAATATTTTATTTCAAAAACCACAAATATTACAGATTTTGCCTATTTTACCTTTAAAAAATGTAATTTCAACGCATAGAAAAAAATGGGATTATATATATGAACCTAATGATCCTAAGCTATTATTAAATATTTTGTTAAAACGTTATATAGAATCTGAAATATATCAAAAAGTCGTTGAAAATTTAGTTTGTGAGCAAGCTGCTAGAATGATGGCAATGAAAGGAGCTTCAGATAATGGTAGCGCTCTTATTAAAGATTTAAAAATTATCTATAATAAAGTAAGACAGGATAGTATTACTCAAGAGCTTTCTGAAATAATTTCAGGTAATTTTGCAACTTAATTCATAAAGATTAATTATTTGAGAGGAGTACTTAAATAATGTCTAAGGGAACAATTATTCAGGTAATGGACGCTGTTGTTGATGTATCTTTTCCACAAAATGCTGTGCCTAAAATATATAATGCACTTGAAGTAAAATTAGGTAATAATAAATTAATATTGGAAGTAGAACAGCAACTAGGTGGTGGAGTAGTACGTTGTGTTGCCATGGGAAGCTCAATAGGATTACGTCGAGGATTATATGTATTAGATCTTGATCATCCAATTAAAGTTCCCGTTGGTAAAGCAACTTTAGGACGCATCATGAACGTATTGGGTGAACCTATAGATTTGAAAGGTGAAATAAAAGGGGATGAAAGATGGTTAATTCATCGTTCACTTCCAACTTATGATGTGCTATCTAGATCTCAAGATCTTTTAGTCACAGGTATTAAGGTTATTGATTTGATATGTCCTTTCGCAAAAGGAGGTAAGGTAGGTTTGTTTGGAGGAGCTGGTGTTGGTAAAACTGTAAATATGATGGAACTTATTCGTAATGTTGCTGTTGTACATTCTGGTTATTCAGTTTTTGTAGGTGTTGGTGAACGCACTAGAGAAGGTAATGATTTTTATCATGAGATGATAAATTCTAATGTTATTGATAAAGTATCCTTAGTGTATGGTCAAATGAATGAACCACCTGGAAATAGATTTAGAGTAGCTTTGACTGGTTTAACTGTAGCGGAAAAATTTCGTGATGAAGGTTGTGATGTGTTGTTATTTATTGATAATATTTATCGTTATACTTTAGCTGGAACTGAAGTATCCGCTTTGTTAGGACGTATGCCTTCTGCGGTTGGTTATCAATCAACATTAGCAGAGGAGATGGGTATGTTACAGGAACGTATTGTTTCAACTAAAATTGGTTCCATTACTTCTATACAAGCTGTTTATGTTCCTGCAGATGATTTGACAGATCCATCTCCTGCTACCATTTTTTCTCATTTAGATGCAACAATTGTATTGAGTAGACAAATTGCTTCTCTCGGTATTTATCCGGCTATAGATCCACTGAGTTCTAGTAGTTGTCAATTAGATCCACTAGTAGTTGGTCAAGAGCATTATGAGGTTGCTCGTGGAGTGCAGTCTATTTTGCAACGTTATCATGAATTAAAGGATGTTATTGCCATTCTTGGCATGGATGAGTTATCTGAAGAGGACAAATTAATTGTATTTAGATCGCGTAAAATTCAACGTTTTTTATCACAACCATTTTTTGTAGCTGAAGTTTTTACTGGATTTTCTGGAAAATATGTTTCATTAGAAGATACGATTTGTGGTTTTAAAGGAATAATGGATGGTAAATATGACGATTTGCCAGAACAAGCATTTTATATGGTTGGATCTATAAAAGATGTAATAGAAAAGAGTAAAGTTTTGTAAATATAGAGAATTTATATTAATTAGATATCGTAAAATGATGCGATTATGTGTGGGTTTACTTTTAGTTTAAATATTATTAGTGCAGAAACAAAAATTTTTAGTGATATAGTAAGAAAAATTCGGATTACTGGTAGTGAAGGTGAAATGGGTATTTTACCAGGACATGCACCTTTGCTTGCTTTGCTGAAGTCTGGGATGGTGTGCGTCTCGCAGAAAAATGATGATAAGATGTTATATATATATATATCTGGAGGTATTTTAGAAGTACAACCTGATATAGTTACTGTATTAGCAGATACGGCTATTCGTGGCGAAGAACTTGATGAAAAAAGAGCTGTAGAATTGAAATGTGTAATGGAAGAAAAGATACGTAATTCTCATGGTAATATTGATTTTATTAAAGTTTCTATTGAATTATCGAGAGCCATTGCTCAGCTTCGAGTTATTGAATTGATGAAGAATAATATTATTAGATAGATATCTTATTAAGTTGATTTTTTATTCTTTAATTTAAAATTGGAAAGGATAAGGATTTATATCTTGAATAAAAAAGAATTTATTATTATCATCCTTGCTGCTGGCAAAGGGGTTCGGATGTGTTCTAAGATATCAAAAATAGTGTATAAAATTGGTGGTAAACCAATGATATGGCATGTAATAAACACAGCTGTAAAATTGAATTCTTCAGGTATTTATGTGGTACATAATTCAACTAATAAATCTATGATTATAAATAGTTTAGATCCAGAAATGATTTGTTCTATTCATTGGGTATTACAATCTGATCAATTTGGCACTGGACATGCAGTGCAGCAAGTTTTATCTTTATTAGATATTAATAAAAAAGTTTTGATCTTATACGCTGATTTACCTCTTATAACAACTCGAACTTTAAATAAATTGTTGTCTATTCAGTTAATAGATGATGGTATTTTATTATTGACGGCTAAATTAGTGAATCCCCAAGAATATGGACGTGTTGTACGTAATGATAGCGGTGAAGTTATAAAAATTGCGGAAAATGCGGACGTTGATAGACAGCTATTTGCACTTAAGGAAGTTTATTCTGGAATATTATTAGCAGATATTGTTCATTTAAAATATTGGTTAAGTAAAATAACTAATGACAATAAGCAAGGTGAATTCTATTTAACAGAAATTGTTGATATTGCTTATAGAAAAGGTTCTGTAATTAATACAGTTGAGCCAATGTGTATTAATGAGATAAAAGGAGTAAATAATAAATTGCAACTTGCAGAGGTAGAAAGATTGTATCAAAGACGGGAATCTGAGCGTTTATCTTTATCAGGAATTATTTTTTCTGATTTGGATAGGTTTGATTTACGTGGAGATTTGTTACATGGCCTAGATGTACAAATTGATAATAATGTAATTATTGAAGGTCAAGTTTCACTTGGAAATAGAGTGAAAGTAGGTTCTGGATGTATTTTAAAAAATGTAGTGGTAGGTGATGACGTAGTTATTTTGCCTTATACTATTATAGATGGCGTACAAATAAATAGTAATTGCACTATAGGTCCTTTTGCTAGATTACGACCTGGTTGTAAGTTGGGAAAATTATCAAAAATTGGTAATTTTGTTGAAATGAAAAATGTTTATTTGGGATATGGCGCTAAGGTAAATCATTTTAGTTATATTGGTGATACAGATATTGGCCTTATGATAAATATAGGTGCAGGTGCTGTCACTTGTAATTACGATGGTATTAGTAAGCATAAAACAATTATTGGTGATAATGTTTTTATAGGTTCTAATACCCAATTGGTAGCACCTATTACGATTGGTAATAGTGTAACTATTGGTGCTGGAACTACAGTAACTCAAAATGTACCTGATGGGAAAACTGTCGTTAGTCGTATTCGGCAATTTTTTATTAAAAACAGACGTAAATCTTAATTTGATTATAGACTGAAATATTTTACTTTTTATTTTTATTTTGCGTCGTTATAAACTTTAAAATTATTTCCCTATGCAGAATGTGGAAAAAATTTCGTCTAATAAGTCGTCGGAATGATATTCTCCTGTGATCTTTTTTAGTTCTTGATTTGCTTGAATTAGTTCTTCTGCTAGTAACTCTAGTTTTAAATTGTGTTGAAGATGTTTTTGAGCTTCTGAAAGGTGTTTTGATGCTTTATTTAATGAGTCCAAGTGTCTTCTTCTTGCCGTGAAATTATTTTCTTGATTATCTTGATTAAAGTTTTTTATATTGTTTTTTAAGTGTTTTCTCAGCATATTTATCCCATATCCGTATTTGATAGACAAGTTAATGACTGTGTATTTTTCGTTTTGTTCTATTTTTATTTTTTCTTTCGTTAGATCTATTTTGTTACGTATAATGGTTATATATTTATCATGACTTTTTATATTGAAATCTTTATTTAAATTTAGCCATAGTAGTTTCATAGTTTTAGATGAAATTTTAGTAGCATCAACCATGTATAATATATGATCTGCATTTTTAATTTCATATAGAGCTCGTTTGATACCTATGCGTTCAATTTTATTATTAGTTTTGTGTATTCCAGCAGTATCTATAATATGGAAGGGAATTCCATCTAAATAAATATATTCACGTATTATGTCACGTGTAGTTCCTGGTCTATTTGTGACTATGGCTGTGTCTCGTTCAGACAAGATATTTAATAAACTAGATTTGCCTACGTTTGGTTTTCCACTTATCACTACTTTTATTCCATCTCTCAATATGTTTCCTTGATATGCTTGTTTGTATGTTTGATTAATTTTATTTAAAATATTATTTAATTGATCTTGTATCTGATTATTGGATAGAATATTCAAATTATTATTTTCTTCTGAGAAATCTATGTCTGTTTCAATGAACATCCGTAATTTAGTTACCATTTTAATTATTTTTTTGATACAACTAGAAAATATACCTTGCAGAGAGTTAGCTGCTGATTTTACAGCTTGATGGGAATTGGCATTTATTAGATCAATTATAGCTTCTGCTTGAGTTAAATCTATTTTGTTATTTAAGAATGCTCTTTTAGAAAATTCGCCAGGTTGAGCTATTCTTATTTCTGGTATTTTTTTCAAAATATTTTGTACTATAAGATCCAATATTATTGGACCTCCATGTCCATGAATTTCTAAAATATTTTCGCCTGTAAAGGAATTCGGAGCAGGGAAAAATATGCAAATTACTTTATCTAAAATTTTATCGTGATTATCTCGAAACGATAAAAGTTCAGCTCGACGAGGATTTAGTATTTTCCCAAAAAAGATATAAGAAACTTTTGAAGATAATTCTCCAGAAATCCGAATAATACCTATTCCTCCATGCCCTGGCGGTGTAGCAATAGCTATTATAGTTTCATTATTAAATTTCATATGTATATCAAATTTTAATTTTGATAGATTTACACCAATTTAGTACGTATGTTACATATATTAATAGTTATTAGTTATATTATTTTAATATTAGGGATTTTCTTTTCAGTTCATTATTAATTATTTTTTGTTGTATTATAGTAATCATATTACTTATAACATAATATAGGACTAATCCAGAGGGAAACCAAAGAAAAAATATAGTGAATATTATCAGCATGTAATTCATTATTTTTTGTTGTATTGGATCTGTCATAGTTGTAGGTGATGTTTTTTGTATAAGAAACATAGTAGCTCCCATTACAATAGGTAGTATATAATAAGGGTCTTGAGAGGATAAATCATGTATCCAAAAGATAAATTTTGCATGGCGTAGCTCTACTGAACCTGAGAGCATATAATATAAAGCTAAAAAAATGGGCATTTGAATTAATAAAGGTAAACATCCTCCGAGGGGGTTTACTTTTTCTTTTTTATACAATGAAATCATTTCTTGATGGAATCGTTGTTTATTGTTTTTAAACTGTTTTTGTATTGACATTAATTTTGGTTGTAAAATGCGCATTTTAGCCATTGATGTGTATTGAGATTTAGTTAAAGGATACATAATAATTCGTATAATTAAGGTAATAATAACAATAGAAATACCCCAATTGCCGACGTAATCGTGAATAAATTGTAATAATTTAAATAAAGGTTGTGAGATAAACCATAACCAACCATAATCAATAGTAAGTTCTAGATGATGATTTACAAATGCCATTTTTTCTTGTATTTTAGGTCCAACCCATAATGTGGTTCTTAATGTTTTTTGTTGTTGAGGTTTTATTTCAAATTTTGATGATGTAAATCCTATTATTGCTTTATCATCTAAATATTTAGTATAGAAGATATTATTTTTTGTATAGGGTAACATTGCCACAATAAAATATTGTTGTAGTATAGCAACCCATCCTTCTTCTTCTTTTGTTTCTATATATAGATTTTTATTTTTCATTTCTTTGAAGCTATATTTTTTGTATTTATTTTTGTTCAAATAATAAGCTGCTCCACGATATGTAGACAAAAAGAAGTTCCTGTTTTCATCATATTCTTTTGGACATTTAATTGATTGAGTTAATTTTCCGGATAGATTTGTTTTTAATAATTTTTTTGTTGTATTATTTATATTGTAGTTGATTTGTATTGCGTAAGATCCACGTTTTAGGATGTAAATTTTAGTATAGATAACTCCATCTTGATCAATGTAGTACAATGGTAATTGAAGTTCTTCTTGATTATCATCTAATACATAATCGTCCTTATTCTGGATCGTCTTATAGACGATTGGTTTTTTTGTTATTTCCATCCAATTTTCATCAGTTACGTTATTAACAATAATTTCGTTTTGATAAACATATTCTTTAGATGTTGTTAATAAAGTAAATGGTTTTTTTGTATTTAGCGTTTCTAAATAATTGAGAAGGTAAGCGTTTTCTATATTGCCACCTCTAGTATTTATTTCTAATGACAGTACATCATTTCTCAATTTAATGATTTTATTTGTTTGGTTATTATCTGTTTGACCAGTGAATTGTTCTTGGCTAATATTGTTATTGGTTGTATGATCTATGCTTTCATTGTTGTATTTTAAATTGTGTTCTGTTTGCCATGTTTGCCACATGATAAAAGTTACAGTTAATAGAGCAATGATAAAAAAATTTCGTTGATAATCCATTTTTAGGTGCTCTCTGATTATTTAGATCACTGAAAAATTTTGTTAATAATGTATTTATAAACATTATAATTTATAGGGATGACATTTTAATATTCTATTTAAAATTAGCCAACAACCCTTAAATATACCAAATTTTTTTATAACTTCAATTCCATATTGAGAACATGTAGGATGAAATCGACAACAAGGTTTAAGAAATGGACTTATTGTCATTTGATAGATATGAATTAAAATTGTTAATAATTTTGAAATTAATGATAAGATTTCCATATATTTTGTAATTCTTTTGCTAGTGTGTTTTGATTTATATCGTTGATAATATTTTTTTGGACAATGATTATAAAATCCATATTTGGAAGCTTATGTTGGTAAATACGAAAACTTTCTCTTATTATTCGCTTAATGTAGTTACGTTTATTAGCTTGTTTAACTTGTTTTTTAGCAACTATTAAACCAATACGAGGGTGTCTTAAGGAATTAAAGCAACTTAGTGTGACAATGTTTTTTGTTTGATTTTTTGCTGATTTTTTAAATACAAAAAGATAATCTTTATAAGTTAATAATCGTGATCTTTTAGGAAAAAAAAATTTTTTCATTAATACAAAAATTTATTACTGTTATTGTGATTGTACTGTGTTGTTCATTAAGAGCAAGTAGTTAGTTTTAAACGACCTTTGGCGCGACGCCTTAATATTACGTGTTGTCCATTTTTTGTTGACATTCGTACTCGAAATCCATGTTTACGGTGTTTTCTTAATTTAGAAGGTTGAAAAGTACGTTTCATTATTTTAGCCTTGAATAATATAGTTGCAATTAATTTTTGTTGTAATTTGTTGATTTGAATTTTAGTATAGATACTTCTATCTTTTGTTTAGCTGCTGCATGTAAAATTTAATTTTTTAGATATTACAATGGTATATATGCAAAATGCAATAATTTTCTAAATATCAGTTGCTTTTAGTAAAGTATTCAAAACTTGACTACTATTCTGATACTATAAATTTATATTTGTTACAACAATGTCACTATCTTAATTTCTTAATAAGGTTTTTTACTCGTACAACGAAAAGGAATTCCATAAAACATATTAATTTAGTTGTTATTGTGGATGAAATAGTCAAGATGTGTATACAATAAGAGCCTTTCTTATTATTCTTTTGTATTTTATAATCATATTCTGATCGTATTATCGTTAAGTTGTTTTGTTTATAATTAATTATTAGAATTAATATTATGTAATTTTAATTTATTTTGATTCAATTTGGAGTTTAATTGTGTCACTTTCACTTTGGCAGCAGTGTCTTGTTCGATTGCAAAATGAATTGACTAGTATGGAATTTAGTATATGGATTCGTCCGTTACAGGCAGAATTAAGGAATAATACTTTAGCAATTTATGCTCCTAATTGTTTTGTATTAGATTGGGTTCAAGATAAATATTTGAACAATATTAATGGCATATTAAATGATTTTTGTGGTAGTGATGTTCCATTGTTACGTTTTGAAGTGGGTAGCAAGCCTCCACATATTTCAAGATTATATACGACGCATGATTATCCATTAAACAATAATGAGACATCTAATTTTATATCATCATCTTCTATTGGAGGGTATTCTGATTTTTGGAGTTGGAACAAATGTATATTTAGTTCAGGTTTATTACATAAATCTAAAATAAATTCTAAACATAATTTTAACAATTTTATTGAAGGAAAATCAAATAAATTTGCTAGAGCAGCGGCAAGTCAAATAGTTGATAATTTAAATAATACTTTTTATAATCCATTATTTTTATATGGGAATACGGGTTTGGGTAAGACACATCTTTTACATGCAGTAGGTAATGGTATTGTAATGAAAAAAAATGGTACCAGGGTAGTATATGTAAGCTCTGAATGTTTTGTGCAGGATATGGTTAAAGCATTACAAAATAATAGAATTGAAAAATTTAAAACATATTATCGTTCTATAGATGTTTTTCTTATTGATGATATCCAGTTTTTAGCATATAAAGAAAGATCTCAAGAGGAATTTTTTCATATTTTTAATTATTTATTAGAAGGTAAAAAGCAGGTTATTTTAACTTCTGATCGTTATCCAAAAGAAATAGATGGTATTAAAGATAGATTAAAATCACGTTTTGAATGGGGATTAACAATAGCTATTGATCCTCCAGAATCAGAAACATGCGCTGCTATTTTGATAAAAAAAGCCCAAGAATACAATATTTTTCTTCCAGAAGATGTAGCGTTTTTTATTGCTAAACACTGGAAATCTAATATTCGTGAATTGGAGGGCGTATTAAATCGTGTTATTGCTAATGCTAATTTTATTGGTTGTTCTATTACATTAGATTTTGTTCGTGAAGTTTTGAAGGATTTGTTAATCTTACGAAAAAAGGTTATCGCCATTAATCATATTCAGAAAGTTGTTGCTGCGTACTACAAAATTAAAGTTATTGATTTGTTGTCTAAATATAGGTCTCGTTCAGTAGTTAGGCCTAGACAAATCGCTATGGTTTTATCTAAAAAATTGAGTCATTGTAGCTTATCTGAGATAGGTGACGCTTTTGGAGGTAGAGATCATACTACAGTGTTATATGCTTGTAAGGTTATTAATGCACTGTGTGAAAAAGATATTAGCCTTAATAAAGACTTTGATATTTTATTCAAAATGTTATCCTTATAATTATGTACTGTACTATTGACAGGAATATTCTACTTAGGTCGTTGCAATATATAGTTAATATATTAAAGGGACGCATGACGTTGCCTATTCTAAATAATATATTATTGGAAATAAAGAATGATCGTCTTTATTTAATTAGTACAGATTTAGAAGTGGAGATGATAGCTATTATAAATTTAAGTTCTGAGTCTCAATCTGGTCTTATTGCAGTTGCTGGTAGAAAATTATTTGATATTTGTCGTGCTTTACCTGAAAGAGTTAATATTTTTTTGCATTTACAACAAGATAGGTTATTGATCCGTTCTGAGCATAGTAGTTTCTTACTTTCTACGATTCGAGGATCGGATTTTCCTAATTTAGAAAATTATGATTATGAAGTAGAATGTATTATACAAAAACAAATGTTAAAAAAATTAATTGAATCTACTTATTTTTCTATGTCAAATCAAGATGTTCGTTATTGTTTAAATGGTATGCTTTTTGAAATTTTTGAAAAAAAGATACGTACGGTAGCTACAGATGGTCATCGTTTAGCACTTTGTACTATTCCAATTGATGCATTATTTACATCTTTTTATTCAATAATTATACCTCGTAAAGGGGTATTTGAAATATTGCGTATGCTTGGTAATAAAGAAAATCAAGTAAAATTGCAAATCAGTAATCATAGTATTCGTGTAGGATTAAGTAATTATATTTTAACTTCTAAATTAATTGATGTTTCATTTCCAGATTACCATTGTGTGTTTCCTGAAGAACCTTTTAATATTTTCGAGGTGGAACGCAAAATATTGCAGGAAGCTTGTACCAGAATTGCCATTCTTTCTAATGAAAGATTTCATGGGATCAGATTGTTTTTAAGTCTTAATAAATTAAAAATTACTGCTAATAACTCTATATATGAAGAAGCGGAAGAAACTATAGATGTTGTATATCAAAATGATGAAATAGAGATAGGATTTAATGTTAATTATTTACTTGATGTACTTAATATTATTAAATCTCAAAACGTCAAGTTTTTTATAAAAGATGAATTATCTAGTGTCAAGATTGAATCTTGTTCTGATAAAACTTGCATTTATTTTATTATGCCAATGAAGTTGTGATAATAGAATATTTTCTATTTTAGATATTGGTTATTTGGTTTATCAGGTGTATTAACTAACAAGGATATTTGTATATAAAATTGTTTTGTTAAATGTTTAGCATACTATTTTGAGATTTAATAATCATATTTTCTTAAAATGTTTTGATATTACATGTGCTTTATTTTTTAATTTCATTGATGTGGCGTGTTTAATTTGCATAAACATAATAATTTAGTTATTTACATATATAGTTTCTTTATTCAAATAATTTGTTATGTGATTAATAGTAATGCATAATGGTTCTATTTAGATAAAATCTGGAGAAAATTATGCCCCATTCTTATGATTCTTCTAGTATTAAGGTTCTTAAGGGTTTAGAAGCGGTTCGTAAACGTCCTGGAATGTACATTGGTGATACTGATGATGGTACTGGTTTACATCATATGGTATTTGAAGTAGTTGATAATGCTATTGATGAAGCTATTTCTGGTTATTGTAAAAAAATTGTTGTGATTATTCATATAGATGAATCTGTTTCTGTAGAAGATGATGGAAGAGGTATTCCTACAGGATTACATAAAGAAGAAGGAGTGTCTGCAGCTGAAGTTATTATGACTGTGTTGCATGCTGGTGGTAAATTTGATGATTCTTCTTATAAAGTATCAGGGGGTCTTCACGGAGTTGGGGTATCAGTAGTAAATGCTTTATCAAAAAAACTTAAATTAACTATTAAACGTGAAGGTAATATTTATCAACAGATATATCATGAAGGTGTACCAGAGTCACCTTTAAAAATAATAGGTGCTAGTAAGAATACTGGAACAACTGTACATTTTTGGCCTAATGATCAAATTTTTACAGGTAATATTTCATTTAAGTACACAACTTTAGCCACACGTTTACGAGAATTATCATTTCTTAATTCTGGAGTTTCTATTTTTTTATATGATCATCGACCTTTTAATTTAAGGCAAGATTCTTTTTGTTATAAAGGTGGTATTAAAGCTTTTGTGGAATATTTAAACAAAAATAAAACACCTATTCATCCTACCGTTTTTTATTTTTCAATGAAGAAAAATAAGGTTAATGTTGAAATAGCCTTGCAATGGAATGACGGTTTTCAGGAAAATATTTATTGTTTTACGAATAATATTCCACAACGTGATGGTGGAACTCATTTATCTGGATTTCGAAGTGCTATTACTCGCGCTATGCATTTTTATATGGATAAAGAAGGATATAATAAAAAATCTAAAATTATTACTATAGGTGATGATGCAAGGGAAGGATTAATTGCAATAGTATCTGTTAAAGTTTCAGATCCTAAATTTTCTTCTCAAACTAAAGATAAATTAGTTTCATCAGAAGTTAAGATAATAGTAGAATCTCTAACGTATGAAAAATTATTAGAATTTTTATTAGAAAATCCAATGGATGCTAAGATTATAGTGCATAAAATTATTCAAGCTGCGCGAGCACGTGAGGCAGTTCGTCGAGTACGAGAAATGACTCGTCGGAAAGGTGCTTTAGATTTAACAACTCTGCCTGGTAAGTTAGCAGATTGTCAGGAAAGAGATCCATTTTTGTCTGAATTATATTTAGTTGAAGGTGATTCAGCTGGTGGTTCTGCTAAACAAGGTCGTAATCGACGTAACCAAGCAGTTTTACCATTAAAAGGTAAAATCCTTAATGTAGAAAAAGCTAGATTTGATAAAATGATTTCCTCTCATGAAGTAGCTACATTGATTACTGCTCTTGGATGTGGCATTGGTAGGGAGGAATTTAATCTTGCTAAACTACGTTATCATAGCATTATTGTTATGACTGATGCTGATGTTGATGGGTCTCATATTAGAACTTTATTATTAACTTTTTTTTATCGACACATGCCTGAAATTATTGAACGTGGTCATGTTTTTATTGCTCAACCTCCTTTATATAAAGTTCAAAGAGGTAAGGAAGAAAAATATATTAAAGATGAAGATGCAATGCATCGTTATCAAATTTCAATAGCAGTGAACGATTCTATTTTGCATACTGATCTTTCTGGCACAGGTAGTACTTTATCTGGTCCTAAATTAGAAAAGTTAGTAACTGAATATTATGCGATGCGTAATATTATTGATAACATGAGCTGTTTTTATCCTGTTTTATTATTAGAAATGATAATGTATTCTTCTGTGTTAACTAAGAATGATTTAGAAGATGCAAATAAAATGTATAGTTGGACTAGGTTGTTGGTTAAAAAGTTGAATGATAATGCAACTATTGGTAGTAATTATAATTTTTCATTACGGAAAAATCTTTCTCTTAATTTATTTGAGCCTATGATATCTCTTAAAAAACACGGCTTAGATATAAATTATTTGTTGAGTTTTGATTTTATGAATAGTAAAGAATATTCAAAATTGGTTTCTTTTGGCAATAAATTAAATAATTTATTTTCATCTGATGTTTATGTACAACGTGGTAAAAATTATCATAAAGTTGCTTCTTTTGAAAAGACTATGGATTGGTTGATAAAAGAGTCTCAAAAAGGTTTAATTATACAGCGTTATAAGGGTTTGGGGGAAATGAATCCTGCACAATTATGGAGTACTACTATGGATCCTAAGAATCGTCGTATGTTACGTGTAACAATAAAAGATGCTTTTGCTGCTGATCAATTGTTTACTACCTTAATGGGTGATGCAGTGGAGCCTCGTCGTTTATTTATTGAAGAAAATGCGTTAAAAGTTATAAACATAGATATATGATTATTCTATTTATAGTATGTTATTTGTAAATCGATATAATTAAATTACTATTTTGAGATTGTATTTATGTAAAACATTTATATATGAAGGTTATTGTTGTTTAGTATTTTATTTATTTTTTTGAATTTTTGGATTTTGATCCTTCAATTAATTGAATAGTAATTGCAGTTTTGAATATTTTAAGTGGGTAAAAATTTAAAGTAATATACTTGATTTTGTATTATTAAAATGATATAACTCAACTGTTGAAGTTAGTTATAGGAGGTTTAAAATTATGAGAAATTTTGATTTTTCTCCATTGTATCGTTCTGTCATTGGATTTGATAGGTTAGTACATTTACTTGAAGCTGGTCAGGGTAATGGTGGTTATCCTCCGTACAATGTTGAATTAGTTAGTGAACATAAGTACTGTATTTCCATTGTAGTCGCTGGTTTTACGGATAGCGAATTAGAGATTACCGCAAATGACAATATCTTGACTGTTAAGGGTGATCATAGACATCATCAAAATGAAAAAAATTATTTGTATCAGGGTATTACCGATCATAATTTTGAATGTAAGTTTCAATTGGCTGAACATATTCAGATAACGGGAGCAAATTTGGAAAATGGTGTTTTGTACATACATTTACAGCATGTTGTACCAGAAACTTTAAAGGCTCGTCGTATTGAGATAAAATAGAATGAGAATTTGTGGAAAATAAGGGAAGGTATAAGTGATAAGTTATATTGTTTGTTGTGGATTTTTGGAGTAGATAAGTTATAAAGAAATGTGATTTTGAGGCGTATGTTTGTTTGGACAGAGTTATATGCTAGGGTAGGTGTTTATTTACATTATGATATCGAAGTCACATTTCAATTTTGAGAGTTTGTTTTTAAATTTTTATATTTTAGATTAGTTTTTGTGCTCGTAGTTCATTTTTCAGATATGCATAATAAATAGGAGCAGCTATTAGTCCTTCTATACCAAAGGTAGCTTCGAGCATTAACATAGCTAGCATTAATTCCCAAGGCTGAGCTTTAATGCGATTTCCGATTATTTCTGCGTTAAGTAAGTATTCTAGTTTATGTATGAGGACTAGATATATAAACATAATCCCCCCGATAGTCAATGAAATTGAAAGAGCAGAGAAAATTATTATAATGTTAGATATTAAATTGCCAACGATTGGTAGTAATCCTAAGACGAAAGTGATAATAACTAGTGTTTTTTCTAAAGGGAAATGTTTACCAAATAATGGGAAAATTATTATGATTGTGATAGCTGTAAGTAGTGTATTCATTATAGATATTTTAATTTGTGCAAAAACAATATTTCTAAATGCTTGTGAAAGATGATAAATACGTTCTAATAATTGTTTAGTAAAATATGTTGCATTTGTTAATGGTCTGCTTAGCGAGATGATAGCTCCAATTATAAAGCCAATAAATGATGTAATTATTCCATGTAGAAAAGAATGTCCCATATTTCGTATTATTGTTAAATTAGATTCAATTAAAGTAAATATTTGTTCTTTTAAATCTTGAATATCGTCTGGTAGAAAATAAAGAAATATATTAGGTATATGCTTTTTTACATTTAAAAAAATTTGATCAATTTTAGATATGATATTAATTCCTGTTTGAAGATCTTCCGTTATAAAACGAATTAAATTAATTATTACTAAAGTTACGGTTATTACTATCGTTGTAGTTATTAAAGTAACTACTATCCATCTTGCACTGTTATTATCTACGAATTGTTCAAACCATGGCGTTAGTGATATAATTATTTCATATACTAAAAATCCAGATATGAAACAGGGTAACAGATGCAATGGTATTATCATAATGATACATAAAAACATTAATAAATACGAAATGCTTTTTAGGCATATTTTTTTAGTAGTCATTTCATTTATTTGTATATTTTAAGTTTTACTTATCTTATATTTAATTGTTATTTATTAACAGAAAAATGAAGTATTATTTATTAAGTTTTAACATATACAAAATAATAATTTAGTTAGCATTGTACTATTATATTGTAAAATTAATGTTAATTTGTAATATAAAATATGAGGTATAGTTATGAGTTTTATTTATAATAATATTTATATTTATTGTGATGTGAAATTTAAAGTAGTATTTATTTAAATTTATTTTATTTTACCATGTAGCATGATTATTGAAATGCAAAAAGGCAATAGACAGACTTTATATGGATTAATCTTAGTTTTACAAAAGTATTGGATAAATAATGGTTGTGTTATTGTACAGCCATTAGATTTGGAGGTTGGAGCTGGTACTTCTCATCCTATGACTTTTTTTAAAGCAATTGGTCCTGAGCCATTTGCAACAGCGTATGTTCAGTTGTCACGTAGACCTAGTGATGGAAGATTTGGAAATAATTTAAATAGATTACAACAATTTTATCAATTTCAAGTTGTTATTAAACCGTCCCCTAAAGATATACAGATGTTGTATTTAAATTCTTTAAAGGAAATTGGATTAGATTTATTAAATAATGATATTCGTTTTGTAGAAGATGATTGGCAGAATCCTACTCTTGGTGCTTGGGGGTTAGGCTGGGAGGTTTGGTGGAATGGCATGGAAATAACTCAGTTAACTTATTTTCAACAGATGGGTGGATTAGAATGTAAGCCAGTAACAGGTGAGATTACTTATGGTATTGAAAGATTATCTATGATACTGCAAGCAGTAGATAAGGTCTATGATATAGTCTGGGGTGATAGTAAATTTGGGCCGGTGACTTACGGTGATTTATTTTATCAAAATGAAATAGAAAATTCTATTTATAATTTTGAATATAGTAATGTTGAGTTTTTATTTAAAATTTTTGAAGAATACGAGAGAGAAGCAGAGAGATTGATGTCATTGAATGTATCTTTGTTTATTCCTGCTTATGAATGTATTTTAAAAGGTATACATATTTTTAATTTACTAGATTCTCGTAAGGTGATTTCTAGTATAGAAAGACAAAATTATATTTTACGCATTTATGACATTATAAAAAAAATAGCAACAGCTTATTATTTTCATCGTAAATCTTTAGATTTTCCAATGTGTAATAATGATGTTAAATAACGGATTGATTTTATTTTATGAAGCATACTTTTCTTGTAGAAATTGGTACAGAAGAATTACCTCCTAGAAATTTACGAAAATTTGCTGAGGTTTTTGCCAATAATATTCATTGTGAATTTATTAAGGCTGGGATTTTACATGAAGAAGTGAATTGGTTTGCTTCACCTCGCCGTTTAGCAGCACAGGTTATCATGTTAATAAATTTATCTGTGTACAAACATCTTTGTAATGTTGGTTCTGGGATTTTGCAAGTTTTTGATAGTAATGGTTTGTCCTTATCAGAAGTGATCGAAGATTGGTCAAGTGATTATGGAATAGAGATTAAATATAACAATAAACATGTATCTTTTTTTGAAGGTAAATGGTTAATTTATAGAGAAATTTCAGAAGATATTAATTCTGTTAGCGATTTATTACGTGAAATAATATATCATGCATTAAAAAAAATATCTGCTACTCAAATGATGCGATGGGGAGCAAATGATTTTAGATTTATTCGACCGATACATACTTTAACAGTTTTACTAAATGATCAAGTAATTTTAGGAAATATTTTTGGTATTAATTTTGGTAGAATTATATATGGTCATCGGTTTATGGGAAAAGAGAAAATCTTTTTGGGTCATGCCAATGATTATTCACAAGTTTTGATGGAACAAGGTTGTGTTATTGTTGATTATGAATTACGCAAACAAATTATACGGACAGACATTGAAAAATCAGCCAAAAAAATTGGTGGCTTTGTTGTACTTCATGAGCAATTATTAGAAGAGGTCACTTCGTTAGTTGAATGGCCTGTTGTTCTTACAGGTAGTTTTGATAGTGTATTTTTACAATTGCCTGCTGAATTGTTGATTCATATTATGAAATGTGTTTATAAATTTTTTCCGGTGAATGATTTAAATGAAAAATTGCTTCCATATTTTATATTTGTTGTAAATATTAAATCTACTGATACAAGAAAAATTATTTTTGACAATGAACAATTGATTTATTCTAAGTTAATAGATGCTCTTTATTTTTTTAATAATGATTGTATTTTACGTTTAGAGGATTATTTACCTCGTTTAAATAATGTCTTATTTCATAAAAAGCTTGGGACTTTATTAGATAAAACAAAGCGTATTGAATATTTGTCATCTTGGTTAGTTACATTAATTGGTGGTGATGTTATAGAAATTGTTAGAGCAGCTCGATTGTCTAAATGTGATTTGTTAAGTGATGTAGTTAATGGGTTTCCTGAAGTTCAAGGGATAATAGGGATGTATTATGCCCGTCGAGATGGTGAATCAGAATTGGTTGCTTTAGCGCAAAAGGAGTATTATCAACCAAGATTTTCTACGGATAATTTGCCTGTATTACAGACTTCTTGTATTTTGGCTATAGTTGATAGAATTGATACCATATCGGGTATTTTTGTTATTCAAGATTATCCTAAAGGTAATAGAGATCCATTTGCGTTACGCAGAGCAGCTATTGCTGTATTACGTATAATTATAGAGAGAAAAATGTCTGTAAATTTGCCACTTTTAATTAGGGAATCTGTATCTCTTTATAATGCTCACGTGGTTATTAAAGATGTAGTGGATAAGATCATTGATTTTTTTATCAAGCGATTGTTGGTTTTTTATAAGGGTCAAGGATTTGAGATTGATATTATAAAAGCAACATTAATGTATAATTTAGTTAATCTTTCAAATTTTAATGAACGTGTACGATCAGTGTTTGATTTTAGTAAAACTGAAGAGTCAATAGTTCTTAAAAAGGTTATTAAAAGAATATCTATTATTCTTTCAAAGTCTAATATGGTATTTCATCAAGAACCGCAGAAATCTCTTTTAGAAAAATCAGATGAAATTGAGTTGTTTAATCAATTATTGAGCTTTAATGTTGCATTGGATGATATGGTTAGAGAAGGTCGTTATCTTGAAGTATTATATTATTTATCTAAATTAAGTAAATTTATTGATGCTTTTTTTGACCATGTGCTAGTTATGGTAGATAATAAGGAAGTTTGTATTAATAGGTTGTCTTTGCTACATAAGGCATATAAATTATTAACGATGGTGGCTGATCTTTCGTTGTTAGAGTAGTATTTTTTGTTTTCTAAATGTTTTAAAGGTCTCAAGCTATATAAGCTCGGGATATAATTCATCCCGAGCTTATATAGCTTGAGTAAAATAATCAATAATTTTTTTGGTTAAAACGTAACTCAGCTTCTTCCCAATTTATTATGTACCAGAACGCTTTTATATAATCTAAACGACGGTTTTGATATTTTAGGTAATATGCATGTTCCCAGATGTCTAATCCTATAATTGGATAACCTTCCGTCCCAGAAATTGTTCCCATAAGAGGATTATCTTGGTTAGCAGTAGTAACTATTTCTAACTCATTATTCTTTTTTATTAGCCATGTCCATCCTGAACCAAACCTATTCATGGCATTTTCTTCAAACATTGTTTTAAATTTCTCTAAATTTCCAAATTTTTTTTCTATAGCCTTCTTTAAGTTTCCGTGTAAAATCGTTCCTGGTTTTAAAAATGTCCAGAAAAGTTTATGATTAAAATGTCCTCCTGCATTATTTCTCAATATAGTTTTTTTATTTTCAGGTAATATATTTATTTTTTTTATTAACTCTTCAATATGTAAAATAGTAAGTTCAGGCATATCAATAAGTGCATCATTTGCTTTATCAATGTATGCTTGATGATGTTTTGTATGATGTATTTCCATTGTTTTACTGTCAAAAAATGGCTCCATAGCATTATAATTGTATTTTAATGATGGTAATTCAAAACTCATTGTTATATCTCCTCTATTTAGTAAAAATTTCGTTTTTCATCTATTTATCTAAAATAAATAGAAACACTGTTTAAAACAACATATTTCATTATGATACAATTTAACGCATTGTATCATAATATTATTCTTTTATCTTTATATTAATCTTGTTATATTTAAAGTATATTGAATATAGGGGTTATATTGTTTATCATTTTACGATATAGTATATTTATCGAATGTAAGTGTTTTAAAAGGTATTTTATCATACAGGGTTGTTTCTGATGTTTATTTATATTTTATAAATTAGAAGTGTTGATAATTTGTTAATTTATATTTTATATTATTTTTGTAATTTTGCACTGGTTGGGAAATGTATTTTTTGTTACTTTGTAATAATTAAATTGTTTATAATTAATTATGATTAATTCGTTATTGCTTTCTTATAAATTGCCTCCGTTTTCTTCTATTCGTATAAAAGATGGTGTTTCTGCAATGAGGAACGTGTTAAATTATTGTTATAATAATGTAGAGCAAGTATTAACAAAGAGCTCATCATTCAAGTGGGAAACTTTACATCAACCATTAGCCATTGCAGAAAATAAATTAAAATGTGTTTGGTCTCCCATAGTGCATTTGAATTCTGTTCAAAATAGTGAAATTACTCGTAAAGTTTATGAAGAATGTTTGCTTTTATTAGTAGAGTACAAAAATTGGTTTAGTCAACATTCTGGATTATATAGTGCTTATTATAATCTACGAAATGGAAGTTTTTATTCGCAATTGAATTCTTTTCAAAGAAAAGTAATAAATAATATTTTGCGTGATTTTAAATTATCAGGAATGACTTTATCGGCAAACAAGCAAAAGCGCTACAGAGAGATAGTATTTAGATTATCGGAATTAAGTGTGGTTTATAATAATAATGTTATTGATGCTACTATTAACTGGAAAAAATTGGTTTTTGATAAGGATTTATTATTAGGTATGCCTCAGCGTGATATAGATGAAGCTCGTTTTAGGGCTCATGTTTGTGGGTTAAATGGTTGGTTATTAACATTGCAAAATCCGTTTTATAGTTCCTTGATGACTTATTGTGAGAATAAGTTTTTACGTGAAGAGTGTTATTTAGCTTATCATACTCGTGCATCGCACAAGGGTCCTAATGCAGGTAAATGGGATAATGGTCCTATAATAAATGAAATTCTTATCTTAAGACATGAATTATCTTTATTACTTGGATTTGATAGTTATATTGATAAAGTTTTATTTACGAAGATGATAAATAATCCTAATCAGGTTTTATGTTTTTTAAATAAGTTAATTCCATCTATAAAGGCACAGGGAGAAAAAGAATGGCATCAATTAAAATCTTTTGTTAAAAAGTTTTTTGGTTATAAAACGCTATATCCATGGGATATAGCGTTTTATAAAGAAAAAGAAAAGCAATTTTTATTTTGCTTTAATGATGAACAATTGAGCAATTATTTTCCTGAAAGTAAAGTTATTAATGGTATGTTTGAAGTTGTACGTCGTGTTTATGGTATTAAAATTAAAAAACGTAATGATGTAGATGTATGGTATCCTGACGTACAATTTTTTGATGTATTTACTGAACACGATAATCAATATGAAGGTGGATTTTATTTAGATTTACATGTTCGTAGTAACAAATGTGATGGAGCGTGGATGGATGAATGTACAAGTGCCTTCCATACAGATAATATACGTCAAGATCCTGTAGCTTATTTAGTTTGTAATTTTCATCGCTCTATTGATAATCAAGAAACGCTATTAACTCATAGTGAAGTTCTTACTTTATTTCATGAATTTGGTCATGTTTTACATCATATAATGACTCGTATAAATATACCAGAAATATCTGGTATTAATGGCGTACCTCATGATGTTATTGAATTACCAAGTCAATTAATGGAATTTTTTTGTTGGGATGTTGATGTATTAGAATTAATTTCTAGTCATTATAAAACAGGTGAATCATTATCAAAGGAGTTATGCAAGAATTTAATTGCTTCTAGAAATTATCAGTCAGCTTCTTATATGTTAAATCAAATAATTTATAGTTTATTTGATTTTCATATTCATTATAAATTTTTGCCTAAAACAATATCACAATTTATGTCTATTCTTGTAAATATCAAAAATCAAATATCATTGTTGCCATCAATTAATGATGATTATTTTCCCCATACATTTAATCATATTTTTACTAACAATTATGGGGGTGGGTATTATGGGTATTTATGGAGTAATGTATTAGCAGCAAATGTTTGGTCTCTTTTTGAAGCGAGAGGAGTCTTTGATTATATGACAGGAAAATCTTTTTTGGATAATATCCTTGCAACCGGTGGAAGTGAAGATCCAATGGATATGTTTATTCGTGTATATGGATGTAAACCAAATATTAATATTATGTTAAAATACAATGGTATTTTAACATCTAGCAATTAGTTTGTTATTAAGTATTTAAAATATATTTTAAAAAGAACCAATATAAAATACCGGTAAGTGAAATGGCTATTGGCAATGTTAAAATCCAGGTTAATAAAATGTTTTTAATTGTTTTACTTTGTAAACCATAACCATGAGCGATCATGGTTCCTGTTACTGCTGATGATAAAATATGTGTTGTTGACATTGGTATTCCTGTATAACTTGCAATACTTATAGATATGCCGGTTGTTATTTGAGCTGATAGTCCTTGAGCATAGGTCATTTCTTTTTTTCCAATTTTCTCGCCAATTGTTGAAGTAATACGACGCCATCCAATTATGGTACCTAAAGATAAAGATATTGCGACTGCTATAATAATCCACATTGGCGCGTATTCTACTGTTATTAACAAGTTTTTGTGTATATTATGTAACATATGTTTTTCCATGTTTGATGTTTCTGGAATTTTAGATATTTGATCTGTAATGTTAGCTAAATATATGAGTATATTTCTTACATGTGATCTTTCCATTGGAGATATTTGATTATAATCATGGATATCTTTTAATAAAGATGTAATTATATTTATATTATTTATTATTTTGTCTTGGTCGTTATGAATGTTTTGTATTTGTGTTTGTTTGTGTAATGTAATGTTATTATCATTTTTTTTACTAAAATAATGTAATGGACAATAGGCCGTTTTGTTTGTTTTTGTCATTTCCATTATTTGATTATTATAATTTTCAAAAAATTTTGTAATTTTATCTGAATGTTGATTATAATATTCTTGTAAATGGTAGATTGCAATTTGTGTAGATTTAATCTCGTATCCATTAGCATTTAGATTTACCATAAATGTTTCTGGTATTACTCCTATTAGAATCAACATTATTAAACCAATTCCTTTTTGTCCATCATTAGCTCCATGAGAAAAACTTACTCCAGCAGCGGAAATAATTAGTGCAACACGCGGCCAAAATGCAGGTTGTCGCTTTCCATCTTTTTTCTTTTTTTCAGAGGGTGTAAGATGAATATAATGTTCTTTTTTTTTGTTGTTTAAGGAAAGGTATAATAAAGAAGTTATTAGTCCGCCAAGTATTAATCCTATTATTGGTGATATGATTAATGATATAATAATTTCAATTAGCTTGGATGTATTCAGTGTTTTTATAATTGAGTTGTTTGTGATGAGCGCGTTAATTATTCCAATTCCAATTATTGTGCCTATAAGTGTATGAGAAGAGGATGCTGGAAGACCAAAATACCATGTTCCTAGATTCCAGATGATTGCTGCTAATAACATGGAAAATATCATAGCTAAATAATGAGTAACGTTGCTTTCTGACAATAAGTTAATGGGAAGTAGATAAATTATGGTATATGCTACACTTAGCCCGCTCAAGATAACTCCTAGAAAATTAAATAAACTAGACATGATTACAGCTAATTTTGCTTTTAATGCACATGTATAAATTACAGTAGTTACTGAATTGGCGGTATCGTGGAAACCATTTATAAATTCATAAATTAATGTAAGAATTATAGCTCCTATTAGCATATGAGCTATATGGATATCTAAATCGTGAAAGAAATATGTTGTAAAATATTGCATTGTCGTTTAAAAGAGATTACATAGTATTTTATGTGAAGTGTTTTGGTAGGAAGAAAATATGATTTTTTTTAGTTTTCATTGTTCATTCAAAGATCATATTTTATAATTGGTAATTTTTAATGAAAAATTTTAATTTGTCAAATGTTGTCTTTTAATTTTGAAAAAATTTATTTCATAACTAGTTATGAAATAAATTTTTAGATTCTATTTATACTTAATCCTTGCCTTATAACAATTTTCTAACTGAATAAATTTTTACCACAATGATTGATAACTTTAATATTCCAAACAAATGTTGTATTTTATTTCAATTAATTAGATTAAATAAACCAGATGGTTTGTTTTTACTATTATGGCCAACTTTATGGTCTTTGTTTATAGTAAATAACGGTATGCCTAATTTATATTTATTTACAATTTTTGTTTTAGGTGTTTTTTTTACTCGTTCTATTGGTTGTTTAATTAATGATTTAATTGATCAGGATATTGATTGTTTGGTGAAACGTACTAAAAATCGCCCCTTTCCTTCTAACACTATAAACCATAAAAATTCCATTACACTATGTATTATATTGATTTTTATTTCTTTTATTTTAATTATTTTATTAAATAATTTATTAATATTTTTTTTGTCCTTAATGGCGCTTTTTTTAATATTTATTTATCCATATATAAAAAGATATTCTCATTTTCCACAGATAGTTTTAGGAATAGCTTTTAGTCTACCTGTTCCCATGGTGTTTATAACATTCAATGTGTCATTCAACAAGATATGTTGGTTACTATTTTTAGCTAATTTTACATGGACTATAGCTTATGATACTCAATATGCTATTGCTGATCGTGATGATGACATACGTATTAATATAAAATCTACTGCCATTTTTTTTGGAAAATTTGACAAATTTATAATTGCTTTATTACAAGTAGTTATGTTATTTTTATTTCTCATTATTGGTTTGCAAATGCATTTTAGATTTTTATTTTATTTTTCGCTTGTATTATCATTGATTATATTTATTTACCAACAAAAATTAATTGCAAATTGTGAGATGAATTCATGTATACGAGCTTTTTCATATAATAATTATGTTGGATTTTTAATATTTATTGGTATTTTATTAGGTTAATTATATTTTTATATTTTTTATTTATATTGGTATCAAGATTAATTGATAACTCAATCAGTATGTACGCTAAATGCAACCTTATTTTTTAATTTTGTACGCTGATAATAAGTAAAAATAAATATAATTTTCATTAATAGATCGGCTAATAATTTTGTTTATAAAATGAGTAATAAGAATTATTATTAATTGAAAGATATCAAGTAATTCTTATTATACAACATTTTTTACAAGTTCCATGAGCTTCAATGATGTCATAAGATATTTTAAAGTCGGAAGTATCAGCTAAATTTTGCAATATTTTTTTAACATCCTTTGTAATTTTTTCGATTACTTGATTGCAATTATCACAAATAAGAAAAGCAAATGTGTGTGCTGATTTCATAAAATGGTGGCAAATCATGAATTTATTTGTTGATTCTATACGGTGTATAAATTTTTGATTTAATAAAAAGTCAAGTGCTCGATAAATGGTAGATGGTTTTGCTTTTGGAATGGATTTTTTTAATAATTCTAGCAAATCATAAGCACTCATAGCTTTAGTTTGTTGTGATATTATACGTAAGACTTCTAGTCTTTGTGGAGTTAATCGTACGCATCTTTGGTTACATAAAGTTACTGCGTGGTTTAGTAAACATTGAATTTTAATGTTCATATTTCTTCCTAATTATAAAATATAATTTTGTGTTGTTTATTATAATATTATAATGTAAAAAAGTTCTTTTTGTGTTTTTATAATTTTGCTTTTTTAAATTTGGTTGATAATAAAAATTATTTTATTATTGGGATATTTTGTATATTAAGTATTATATATTTTATGTTATATTCAATATATTAATTAACTTTAATGTCTAAAATAGTTTTAATGTAATTTTGATTAAAAGATTATTTAAAATTCATATTTTTATTTGATTATCATTTTTTGATATTTGAATTTTATGTGTTAAATATCGCTATGACTATTTATAATATTTATATTCAAGTTTATAGTATATGATAGCGACTACTCTATTTAAATAAAGCGATTGTAGTATGAATAATTTTGATATAGTTTAATATTATTCATTTTATGTGAATAGTTACTTTTAACTTAATATATAAATATATTTAAATTTTTATTGTTATTTCGTTAGTTATTTTAATATTGAATTTATTTATTATTGTCGTATAATTCTAATCTTTAAGATATTCAAATTATTCTTTATGTTTCACAACTTTACGTATTTGTTTAAATATAAATACGTAATAACTGTATTATAAAATAATAATTTCAAAAGAACTTTAATCATATTGTCATAAAAATTACATATAGAATTTAGGATGATCATTTATGTCAGATCATGAAATTATTAAAACAGTATCTAATATTTGTAATGAACAGGTAGATAATTCAAAAATTCCTCCTTATTCTTTAGAAGCAGAACAATCAATTTTAGGGGGATTAATGTTAGATAATGAACATTGGGATAATATTTCTGAACGCATAGTAGATCATGATTTTTTTAATCACTCTCATAGATTAATTTTTCATGAAATGCAGTCTCTTTTAGAAATAAGCAAACCTATTGATTTAATAACATTAGCTGAATCTTTAGAACGAAAAGGAAAATTAGAAATAGTTGGAGGATTTGCATATCTTGCTGAATTATCCAAAAATGTTCCTAGTACTGCTAATATTTCTACTTATGCTGAAATTGTACATGAACGTGCAATTGTTAGAGAAATGATAAAAGTTGCTCGTGAAATTGCTGATTCTGGATATAATCCTAAAGGTCGTAGTAGTGATGAATTATTAGATTTAGCTGAATCAAGAATATTTAAAATTGCTTCGCAACGTGCTAAGAATAATATTAATCCTAAAGGTATTGATCGTATTCTTGAAGATACTATATCTCGTATTGAGAATTTTTGTCATAAACCGTATTGTAACATTACAGGTATTTCTAGCGGTTATAAAGATTTGGATAAAAAAACTAACGGTTTACAAAAATCTGATTTAATCATTGTTGCTGCACGACCTTCAATGGGTAAAACTACGTTTGCTATGAATTTATGTGAACACGCGGCCATGACAGAGCAAAAACCTGTATTAATTTTTAGTTTAGAAATGACGAGTGAACAAATTATGATTCGTATGTTGTCTTCTTTATCTCGTGTTGATCAGTTTCGTATTCGTACTGGGAAAATGGATGAAGAAGATTGGGCGCGGGTATCTAGTACTATAGGTCTTTTATTAGAAAAGCGTAATATATATATTGATGATTCTGCTTATTTGACTCCTGGTGATATGCGTTCTCGTTCTCGAAGAATATTTCGTGAACATGATGGTTTGAGTTTGATTATGGTTGATTATTTACAACTAATGAGAGTGCCATCTCTTTTTAATAATAGAACTCTAGAGATTACTGAAATATCTCGATCTTTAAAATCCTTAGCTAAAGAATTACAGGTTCCCGTGTTAGCTATTTCTCAATTAAATAGGAGTTTAGAACAAAGAACAGATAAACATCCTGTAAATTCTGATTTACGTGAGTCAGGAGCTATTGAACAAGATGCTGATTTAATAATATTTATTTACAGAGATGAGGTATATCATGAAAATAGTGATATGAAAGGCATTGCTGAAATAATTTTAGGTAAACAACGCAATGGTCCTATTGGTACTATAAGGTTGACTTTTAATGGGCAACTATCTCGTTTTGATAATTATGTAGGGTTATGAATTTATTGCTATTTGAATGTCAATTCAATATTTATTCTATAGTTGTATTGTTTTGATAGTTAGTAAAATAATAAGTTTGTTACATTTAAAAATTGTGTTTAATGAAGTTTTCATATTTGATTTTTTTTAAGATACAGCAAATCATTAAAGTAGGCTACATTAATAGTCTATTGTATTGTATATATTTAGATGATTGATGTTAAGTTATAGTATTTACAAAATTTAATATTTATTAGGGAATTTATTTTATGTTTTTAGTTTATAATTTATTAGTCTTAGTTTTGGTGTTTAGTAGTCTTTTAGATTTACAATAAATTTTAAAATATTTATATTAATTGCATTTGTAAATACAAATAATGATAATTTTGTAATGGAGATTATTTATGGTTAGTAGAGGGATTAATAAGGTTATTTTAATAGGTAATCTTGGTCAAGATCCTGAAATACGTTATATGTCAAATGGTAATCCAGTAGTTAATTTAACATTAGCTACTAGTGATAATTGGAAAGATAAGCAAACTGGCGAAATGAGAGAAAAAACTGAATGGCATCGTGTAGTATTATTTGGGAAATTAGCTGAGGTTGCTAGAGAATATTTACATAAAGGATCTCAAATATATATTGAAGGCTCTTTGCAAACTCGTAAATGGCAAGATCAACATGGTTATGATCGTTATATTACTGAAGTAATAGTGAATCTTACTGGTACTATGCAAATGTTAGGTGGTCGTCAGGAAGCAAAAAATGTTATACCAATGACATCTTCTAATGAAGATATTGGTGTTAAAACTGTGGAAAATAATATTTCTTCTGATTTAGATTTAGATGATATTCCTTTTTAAGTTGATTCTTAAATTATATATTTGTTAAGAAGATTTACGTTATATAAATTAGTTTTTTGTAGTATTTATATATTTTAAGTAGGTAAATATTTATGATTTGTTTAAGAATAGTTGAATACAGAACTTGATCATATTTTTGTTAAGGTTAATTTGGTTTCTTTTATGGTAAATTTTTATTTGATTTAAAGTGCACTCTAAGTATTGAGGTATAAATTAGGATTTACTAAAATATCTTTTCTATATTTTTCAGTTGTAAATACTTTACAACTGAAAAAGCTTCATTATGCAAAATTTGTTTTTTATTGATCGTTGTATTTTTGTTAAGTATTGGTGAATAGTATAACTTTTCAATTGTAATATTTTAAATTATTGGTTTTTGTTTGTATTTTGTTTTATGTTTGTTATTGTTTTTATGTAGTTTGAAGAATTTGAGTATGGAAATTTTTTTTACAATTCTTATCCTTACTTTAGTTGTATCTCTTTCGGGAATTATAACTCGAATTTTACCATTTGAAATACCACTTCCATTAGTGCAAATTGGATTAGGCGCCCTATTAGCATTGCCAAAAATTGGTTTGCATGTAGATTTTAATCCTGAGTTATTTCTAGTATTGTTTATCCCTCCATTGTTATTTTCTGATGGTTGGAAGACTCCGTTACGTGAATTTTTGAGATATGTTGGAGAAATTCTTGCATTAGCTTTGGTATTAGTGATCATTACTGTTGTTGGTATTGGATATTTAATTTACTGGATAATTCCAGGGATACCGCTTGTAGCGGCATTGGCACTGGCAGCTGTGTTATCACCTACTGATGCGGTAGCATTATCTGGGATAGTAGGAGAGGGACGCATCCCAAAAAAAATAATGGATATTTTACAAGGAGAAGCTCTTATGAATGATGCATCTGGATTAGTTTCGTTAAAATTTGCAATTGCGGTTGCAATGCATACTATGGTGTTTACTATTGGTGGAGCATCATTAGAATTTATTAAAGTGTCAATTGGTGGATTATTATCAGGTATACTTGTTACTTGGGGATACAGTAAATCGTTAAGATATATTATTCGTTGGAGTGGTGGAGATTCAGTCATTCAAACTGTGCTATTGTTATTATTACCTTTTGCCACTTATTTAATTGCTGAACATGTTGGTGTGTCTGGTATTTTAGCAGCTGTATCTTCTGGAATGACTATTGGTCAATCTAATGTTATTCGTCATGCTCCATTAGCAATGCGTTTACGAGGTAATAATGTTTGGACAATGTTAGAATTTGTATTTAATGGTATGGTTTTTATTATGTTAGGTTTACAATTACCTGGTATTGTATCAACATCTATTATGCAAGCTAAAATGGATCCTACTATTCAGGCTTGGATGCTTTTTGTGTATGTATTTTTTATTTATGTTGCTTTGATAATGTTGCGTTTTACTTGGTTGTGGTTGATGAAACGAATAAGTTTGCGTTTAATGCAAAAAAGACCTTTAGTATTTTCTACTTATGATATACGAGATATCTTAATTGCTTCTTTTGCTGGTGTTCGTGGATCTATTACTTTGGCTGGGGTCTTATCTATTCCATTATTTTTAAATAATGGAATAGAATTTCCATTTCGTTATCAACTTGTTTTCATAGCTACTGGTGTTATTTTATTATCTTTATTTTTTAGTTTTTTAATTCTTCCATTATTATTACGTGGAATAGTTATTTCAGATAAAACATTACAGCGTATGGAAGAACGAATGGCACGTGTAGTAGCTGCTGAAGTAGCTATTGAGAGTTTATGTAAATTGGAAGAGCGTTTATTAAATAGTCAAGAGGAAAATATAGATAAACAAATTTTAAATGAAGTGAGCGCTAAGGTTATGGGTAATTTACGTCGTCGAATTGATGATAATAGCGAGGCTGGTAATTATTCTTTAGCGGAAGATTTAGAGAGACGTATGAGATTAAACGTATTACGTGCAGAGCGTGGTGAGTATTATCATTTACGAGCACAACAAAAAATTAGTAATGAGACTTTGATTAAGTTATTACATGATTTAGATTTATTAGAAGCATTATTAATAGAACGAGATTAATAATATCAATATTAGTTTTTACATATATGTATATTAATAGTTAATTTAGATAAAGATTTAAATTTTAACGTTAAGTTTGGTTTATATATTGAATTTTGATATTGTTAATTATTTAAAATGTAGGTTTTTAATTTTTACGAAATATTAAATATAATCAAAACTTCTTATATATTTTAGATGTAATTTTTTGTATTTACTGTATAAAAGTTGTATTATTTTATAGGTATATAGTATTTTGTTATTTTAAGATAATATTTAGATTTTGTTTTTGTTTAAGTTAATTTAATTGAAAATTAGTTTGGTTAAATTTAATTGGATATTGAAATTTATTAATGCAATATTAATAGATTATCATTTGTGTTTATATAAAATAAAAAGAAACACTCCTATATAAAGGTGTTATTATGAAGAAGATAAAAATTACGCTTGCTTGGCAAATATTTATTGCTTTAATTTCAGGAGTTATTGTAGGCGCATTATTACATAATCAAGGTAATATTAAAGATTGGATAATTTGTACTTTTCTTTCACCTGCTGGAGAAGTCTTTGTTAGAATGATTAAAATGATTGTGATACCTATAGTTATGGCTACTTTAGTAACTGGTATTGCGGGTATTGGTGATGTGAAAAAATTAGGTAGTATTGGTTTTAAGACTATTGTTTATTTTGAAATAATTACTACTCTTGCAATTGTTCTTGGGGTAACATTTGCTAATATATTTAATCCGGGTAAAGGAATTGATATGTCTATTTTATCAACTACAGATATATCAATGTATACGCAAACAGCATCTGATCTTCAATCTAGTGGTTATAATTTAATTAATACCTTTTTATCGTTAATTCCGTCTAATATTATTGATTCAATGGCAAAAGGGGATATATTGCCTGTGATTTTCTTTTCTATAATTTTTGGTCTTAGTTTGGCAATAATTCCAGAATCTGATAAGCAACCTTTATTACAGATTTTTAGTTCAACGGCTGAAACTATGTTTAAGGTAACTGATATAGTTATGCGTTATGCTCCTGTTGGAGTTTTTGCTTTAATTTCTGTTACAGTTGCTACTTTTGGTTTTAGTTCATTAGTGCCTTTGACTAAATTAGTATTATTAGTATATGGTGCAATTATTTTTTTTGCTTTAGTGGTTTTAGGTATTGTAGCTCGTATATGTGGTCTTCGAATTTGGACTTTGATTTTTATTTTAAAAGAAGAATTAATATTATCTTTTTCTACTGCCAGTTCGGAAAGTGTATTACCTCGTATTATTGAGAAAATGGAAGCTTATGGTGCTCCGTCAATAATTACAGGTTTTGTAGTACCTACGGGATATTCTTTTAATTTAGATGGATCTACTTTGTATCAAAGTATTGCAGCTATTTTTATTGCTCAGTTATATGGCATAGAATTATCTTTAACTCAAGAAATTATCTTAGTGTTAACTTTGATGGTGACTTCTAAGGGTATAGCTGGTGTTCCTGGAGTATCTTTTGTAGTATTATTAGCTACGTTGGGGAGTGTGGGTATTCCTTTAGAAGGTTTAGCTTTTATTGCGGGAGTTGATCGTATTCTTGATATGGCGCGCACAGCATTAAATGTAGTTGGTAATGCTTTAGCTGTATTGGTAATAGCTAAATGGGAGAATCAGTATAATGATGTTCAAGCTTTATCATATGAGGAAGAAATATTGACGAATAAAGGTTCATAAGGATGTAATTTTCTATATTTTGTGATTTAAGAATTTTGGAATTAATTTTTATAATTTTGAGTTTGTACTTCTTATAAATATTCGAACCGTGAACTATGACAGTTCACGGTGGGATTGTGGTTTAGTTTTGAGTGATTGTAATTTAAGTTTAAATACTGACAAGAATTAAGCAATTGAAAGATGTCAGATTTAGTATGTATTTATTTTATTTTTAATTTTATATAATTTAAATGTTTTGACGTATTGCGATTGCATCGATTTCTATTCCTGCATTTTTAGGTAGATTTGATACTTCAATACAAGAACGAGCTGGTAGAGGAGCGTTGTTTCTTTGAAAAAAAGTTTTATACGCACTGTTTATTGTAGTTAATTCATTAATATCAGTAATAAATAAAGTTACTTTAGCGATATGATCAACTCTTAAGTTAATTTTCTTTAAAATTTTTTTTATCTTTATTAAAGCTTGTTTTGTTTGACAACTAATTGAGTTAAATGTTTGCTTATTTTTTTTAAGAGGGATACCAATTTGCCCAGAAATAAATATTATATTACCTGTGTCTATTGCTGATGGATAAGTTGTTATTTCTTTTATACCATCTTTGTAGATTTTTATCATATTTGTTTTTATTTTCCTGGTGTAATTTAAATGTTTGGGGATAAAGTAGCTACCATTAATGCTTTTACTGTATGTAATCTGTTTTCTGCTTGATCAAAAACTATACTGTACGATGATTCAAAGATATCATTTGTAACTTCTAAACCATCGGTTAAGTGAAATTGTTGAGCTATTTTTTTGCCTACAATAGTTTGATCATCGTGGAATGCTGGTAAACAATGTAAAAATTTTACATTTGGATTGCCTGTTTGGTATATCATTGATCTGTTTACTTGATAATCACGTAACAAAGAAATTCTTTTTTGCCATACTTTTTCATTTTCTCCCATAGAAACCCATACATCAGTATATAAGAAATCAACATCTTTTACTCCTTTTTCAATATCTTCTGTCAGTGTTATATTGCCTTGGTTAGATATTGCCATTTCTTTACACGTATTAAATAAATTTTGTATTGGCCAACAAATATTTGGAGCCACAAGTCTTAAATCTATGCCAGTTAATGCGGCAGCTTCTAATAAAGAATTACCCATATTATTACGTGCATCACCAACATATGCTAATTTCATTTGATTAAATGTTTTATTGGGCCATTGCTCCTGCATTGTCATTAAATCCGCTAGCAATTGGGTTGGATGAAATTCGGCAGTAAGACCATTCCAAACTGGAATACCTGCATTTTGTGCAAATGTTTTTACAGTATTTTGATTATATCCTCTGTATTGAATACCATCATATATACGTCCTAATATTTTGGCTGTGTCTTTTATGGATTCCTTATGTCCAATTTGACTAATGCTTGGAGTTAAACATGTTGTATGAGCTCCTTGGTCAAAAGCAGCTACTTCGAAAGAACACCTAGTACGAGTTGAATTATTTTCAAATATAAGCACTATGTTTTTATTTACTAAGTGTTGAATTTCTTGTTTTATTTGCCTTTGTCTTTTTAGATTAAAAGCTAATGTTATCAATTGATTAATTTCGTCACTTGAACAGTCCATTAGTCTTGTGAAGGATCTTTGATATAAGTTGTTCATATTTTCTCATGATTTTGTGAAATTTTATTTAAGTTTCATAAATTGTTTTAGTAACAAATTTATCTTTGATTAAGAATATTAAATTAGAAATTCATTGTAAATAGTTTTAATTGATATATCATAAATAAAAAGGTTATTGAACATGATTGTATAAATTATGTTAATATCAGCGTTTTTTGTTTTATTATCTGTATTTTTTTTTCCTGGTAGTTTTTTAATTTTTCTTTTTCTTTCAGTATTATGTTTTTTGGTGCATTAGAAATATAATTTTTATTGTTTAATTTATTCATTGTATTAAGTATTTTTTTTTCAAGATTTGCTATATCTTTATTTAATCTAATTAATTCAGTTTGTTTATCGAATAATTCTATGGGAACGAGAATATCGAGATCCTGTTTTACCACAAAGGATAAAGATGGTGGATTATGTTCGTTTGCAGTTAATAAAGTTATGTTGTTTAAATTAATCATATTTAAGATAAATTGTAAATTATCAATTATTTTATTTTTAGCTTCTATTGATTTATAACGCATTATTATTGAGAGGGATTTTTGGGTTGATATTTTAAAATTATTTTTTATTGTGCGTATTTCTGTAATAATATCTCTTATCCAATCTATATCAGAAAGGGCTTTGAAATCTAAAATAGATGCATCAAATTTAGGAAATGGTTGTATCATGATACTATCTTCTTCCTTGTTATTATTCTTTTTGTTTCTTATTATTTTTATTATTTTTTGCCATATCGCTTCTGTGATAAACGGAATAATTGGATGAGCTAAACGTAGTAATGATTCTAATATAGTTATCAGTGTATAACGAGTTCCACATAATTCCTCTATAGATCCTTGATTAAGTATAGTTTTAGTAAATTCTAAATACCAATCACAGAATTGATGCCAAGCAAATTCGTGTAATATATTGGCTGCATGATCGAAACGGCATTTATCTAGTTGTTCTCTAAATGCTTTTACAGTTTGATTAAATTTTGTAGATATCCAACGATCTACCAAAGAAAACTTTTTATGGCTACCATTGAAACCACAGTCTTGGTTTTCTGTATTTATGATTACAAAACGACTTGCGTTCCAAATTTTGTTACAGAAGTTACGATAACCTTCTAAACGTTGCATGTCCCAAATAATATCTCGCCCTGTTGATGATAGAGCTGCCATGGTAAAACGCAAGGCGTCCGCTCCATATGCTTTAATTCCATATGGGAATTTTTTCTTAGTTAAATCTTTTATTTTTTTAGTAATTTTTGGTTGTAACATATTAGTGGTGCGTTTCTTAATTAAATTACTTATAGAAATGCCATCTATTATGTCTAATGGATCTATAACATTTCCTTTTGATTTAGACATTTTTTGTCCTATTTCATCACGAACTAATCCGGTTATGTAAATTGTTTTGAATGGTATTTGTGGTGTTCCGTATTCGTCTTTGATTATATACATAGTTAACATGATCATGCGTGCTATCCAAAAAAAAATAATATCAAAACCACTAATTATTATATTAGTTGGGTGACACGCTTGTAATAAAGAATTATTTTTAGGCCATCCTAAAGCGGCAAATGTCCACAGACTAGAGGAAAACCATGTGTCTAATACATCTTCATCTTGTGTTAAATTGATGTTTTTATCGAATTTAAATTTATTCCTTATTTCTCTTTCATTGCGTCCTACGTAGACATTTCCAAAATTATCATACCAAGCAGGAATGGTATGTCCCCACCAAATTTGACGAGAAATACACCAATCTTGAATATTATACATCCAATCAAAATAAACTTTTTCATATTTTTTTGGTAAGAAATTTATTTTTCCAACTTTTACAGCTTGTATGGCAGTGTGAGCTAAATTTTTAGCTCTTATATACCATTGATTAGTTAACATTGGTTCAATTATTATTCCACTTCGTTCACTGTAAGGTATTATTGACTCATGAGGTTTTGTTGTTTTTAATAATTTAAGTTCAATTATCTTTTCTATTATTTTTTTGCGAGCTTCGTTTTTTGTTAATCCTTGCAAATATTTTGGTATTTTTCTATTAGTAAGATTCTTGTTGGTATTTCCTTCGTATTCAAATATTTCAGCTTTTTGACAAATACATCCATTGTTTGTAAAAATATTTATCATTGGTAATTTGTGTTTTAAAGCTATTGTATGATCGTTAAAATTATGGGCAGGAGTAATCTTAACACAGCCTGTTCCCTGCTGCATATCAATTATTTCGTCAGTAATAATTGGTATTTTGTCATTTATAATTGGTATTGTTACATATTTACCAACTAAATTTTTGTATCGTTCATCCATGGGATTAACCGCTATAGCTGTATCCCCTAATATGGTTTCTGGACGAGTGGTAGCTACTACTATATAATCTACATTTTTTTCAGTGCTTTCTTTATTTGCTAATGGGTAGCATATATACCACATTAAACCTTGTGTTTTTTTATTTTCTATTTCTAGATCAGATATAACTGTTTGTAATTTAGAATCCCAATTAACTAGCTTCTTTCCTCGATAAATTAAGTTTTCTTGATACAGTTGAATAAAAACTTCTCTTACTGCATTTGACATTTCTGCGTCCATAGTAAATCTTTCGCGTTCCCAATCTACTGAATTTCCTAATCTTCTCATCTGATTATTGATAGTAGTTGTGGATTGTTGCTGCCATTTCCATATTTTTTTTATGAATTCTTCCTTTTTATATTCAAGACGAGTTTTACCTTCTTCGAGGAAGGTTTTATTTTCTACTATTATTTCAGTAGCAATTCCTGCGTGATCTGTGCCAGTTTGCCATAAAGTATTATTGCCTGACATTCTTTTATAACGGATTAATATATCAATAATGCTATATTGTAAGGCATGTCCTAAATGTAGGGTACCTGTTATATTAGGTGGAGGTATCATAATACAATAATTTTCTTTACGTAAATTATCATTGTTAAATGAAAAATATTTTCTCTTTTCCCATAATTTATATAAAGGTTGTTCTATGTTTTGTGGATTATATTTTTTATTTATTGAGAAATTATTTTTTTTCATTTATTTTGACCGTAAGTAGTTTAGCTCCAATGTTACGATATTCCTGATAACGTTTGCGAGCCCAATCTTTTAGATATTTGTCATGAGGAACAAATTCTATTATATTATCAAAAAATTTAGAGAATTTTATGTTTTTTGTAACCATATTAATTAATAAATTGCGTGATTCGTCTATTTTATGAGGTGTATAACATATGTAAATTGATGTTTTGCATATTATCATTTCTTTTTTTTCGATCAAATTATGTGGTATAAAGGCATCAACTTCATACATCCATAGTGCTAAATCTATTTTTGATGCTTGATCGTCGTTATCGCATGCTATAAGTATATTTTTCCCTTCTCGCCACTTCATGATTGTTATTTTGCATGCTAATTTTTCTAGAGTAGTTAATCCATTTTTTGTGGTGTTTGTATCAAGCACATAAAAGGTTACTATTTTCATTCAATAATATCTTATTACATTTTTTAAATTTTTTGAGTTTTTTCTTCTATTAATTTGGATCTATTAATTAAGAATTGAGCAAGTAATGCTACTGGTCTTCCTGTTGCATTTTTGTTTGGTTGGGGTATCCATGCAGTTCCAGCAATATCTAAATGTACCCAATGATATTTATTAGTAAATTCAGCTAGAAAACATCCTGCTGTTATTGCTCCTGCTGTTTTATCTCCTATATTGGCTATGTCTGCACAATTGGATTGTAGTTGTTTTTGAAATTCTGTTGCCAATGGTAATTGCCATACTTTATCTCCAGATTGTCTTGAGGCTAAGATCAATTCATTAGCTAGAGGTTGAAAATTGGTCATTAAAGCAGTGTAATGATGCCCTAATGCAATTATGCATGCTCCAGTTAGGGTAGCTATGTCAATTACTGTTTCAGGTTTAAATCGTTCAATGTAGGTTAGTACATCACATAGAATTAAACGTCCTTCTGCATCTGTGTTTATTATTTCTATAGTTTTTCCTGATAAAGAAGATAAAATGTCTCCTGGACGTAAGGAATTTCCATTTATCATATTTTCACAGGTGGCAAGAATACCAATTATATTTAGAGGTAAGTTAAGTTCTGCTGCTAAATTTAATATACTGTATGTTGTGGCAGCGCCGCACATGTCATATTTCATTTCGTCTAATTTATCCGATGGTTTAATAGAGATGCCGCCGGAATCAAAGGTTACCCCTTTGCCTATAAAAACAATAGGTTGATGATTAGGATCGGAATTTCCCTGATATTTGATTATTGACATTAGTGTTTCATTATTTGAACCTTGTCCTACTGCTAAATAGGCAGTCATACCTAAATTTTGCATTTCTTCTTCATCTATAAATTGTATAGAAATTTTATTTTTGTATTTTGCCGCCATTTCTTTTACTTTATTCATTAAGTAAACTGGATTGCAAATATTTGGTGGTGTATTAGCTAAATCTTTTGTAAGTTTTATATTTTTTCCAATTATGTAACCGTGATGAATAGCTAGCAGCGTTTCTTTTCTGAGTGATTCTTCTTTTGGTTCTTGAAATATCAGTTCGTTTAGTTTGTAGTCACTTTTTTTATTTTTAGTTTTGAATTGTTGAAAATTATATAAGGATTCATGAATGGTTTCTATAATTTGACGTATTTTCCAATATCGATTACGGTCTATTACATTAAGTTCGTCTAGGAAACAAATTGTTTTAGCAAAATTTACATTTTGTAGACTTCCATTTAATTGTCTTATTATCTTTTTGTATTCTTTATCTTTTAAAATGAGATTTTTCCCACATCCGATTAATAAAATATGCTTATATAGAAAATTAGGAATATCGTATAAAAATAGTTTTTGTCCTATTTTTCCTGTAAAATTGCTCCATTCTAGTATAGAACTAATGTATCCTCCACTTATGTCATCAATTTTTTTTCCTGATAGAGTTAATTGCTGTTTTTCAAATACACTAATTATGATACAGACATTGCTTTCTTTTTTTAGATTGATTCTTTTTGTGCTAAATTTCATGTTTTCCTTGGATCTATAAAAGGTTAAATTGATGGTTTTAATTTTTGCTTGAGTATTTAAATATCCTATACTTTATTTTATATTATTATACAGGATTACGCGTGATTATTACTAGATATTTAATAAAAGCAATATTGAAAAATCAATTAATTATATTTTTAGTATTATTGGTTGTATTTTTTTGTCAAAAATTTGTAAAAGTTTTGAGTATTTTGGTAGAAAATAATGTTTCAATATTTTATATATTTTTTTTAGTTTTCTTGAGTTTAGTAGATGTTTTAAAATTTATTTTACCATTTAGTTTGTTTTTAGGATTATTAATAACTTTTAAAAATTTTTATATGGAGCATGAAATTATTGGGATATATACTTGTGGATTGGGTAAATTCTATATTATGCGTACGGTATCAATATTTACTATTTTTATTGTTGTTTTTTTAGCTGTTCATATTTTTTGGGTTTCTCCATGGTCTTCATATTATCGTGATAAATTTTTGTTTGATCTTAAATATCGTTTTAGTGCTTTGAATATAATTTCAGGTAAGTTTTATTTTTTAGATAAAAGATATTTGTTGTTTTTTATTAGTGATATTAAAAAAAAATTTTACTTTAAAAATATTTTTATAGTTAAATTTCAACCAATTGGTAATAATGTTTCTTCATTAATATCTGCTCATATGGGTTTCATTGATCATTTACAGAATGGTGATGAGTATTTGGTTTTAAATGATGGTGTTTATTATGAATGGTTTAAAGATACTGATGTTTTTAGTAATTTTTTTGTAACTAATTTTTTTAAATATAAATTATTATTAACCTCTAGTAAAAGAATTTATCGTTCCATTAAAGTTGATCAAATGAGTATTCATGAATTGTGGGATGCAGGAACATTAGAAGCTAATGTTGAATTACATTGGAGATTTACTCTGATTATTTCAGTATGGATTATGTCTATGATTGCCACGTCTTTGTCAGTTAGTTGCTTGCATAAATATTCTTTAATGAGTTGGTCATTTGGATTAATATTGTATTTTTTTTTCTTTACGTTACAGGTTAGTTTGAGATTTTATGGAGTTAAAAATAATCTTGATCATTTGGTATTATTTATTTGGTTAACTAATATAGTATATTGCATTATATTTTTAGCGATAAATTATAATGATTTTGTGGTTACATGTAAGATGAGTGAGAAATTTTTAAAAGTATAGGGAGGTGTGTTTTTTTGATGTTTTCTATTCTAGATCGTTATCTTATTAAGATTATTTTCAACGCCACATGTATGACATTTTTTGTATTAATATCTTTGTCTAGTTTAGTTAAGTTAGTTGATGAATTACGTAAAATAGGAGATGATTATTGTTCTTTTTTGATGGCATTTATTTGTGTTATATCAAATATTCCTAAAGATATTGATACATTTTTTCCTATTGGTGTATTGTTAGGTACTTTGTCTGGTTTTGGTTTATTATCTCGTCGTAATGAATTGCTTATTATAGAATCGTTTGGGTTTGGATATGTACGGATGGTTGCAATAATATCTAAAATTTCTGTTTTTATGATGTTTTTTATAATAATTATTAGTGAATGTATAGTGCCATTAAGTGATCAATTTTTATATTTTTTTCGTGTTCGCTTAATTCATAATGATGTTAACTTTGGCATAAAGAATAATTTATGGATTAAGAATAAAAATGATTTTATTTTTATTAAACAAGTAATGAATAAGGATGAATTATTTCATGTAAATATTTATTGTTTTAATGATGAAATGCAATTAAGGATGATACGTTATGCGAAGTATGCATTGTTTGATGGTACATCTTGGATGTTATTTAATGTTGATGAGTTAAATATTATCAATATGGATCATATTGTTAATAGCAAGCATCCTAGTATTGTCTGGGAGGTTGATTTGCAACCTGATATAATACAAGCTTCGTCTATGAAACTTAGTTCTTTTTCTGTTTTTTTGCTGTTTAATTATATAAAATATCTTGATCAAAATAGTCAATTTTCTAATTTTTATAAATTACATTTTTGGAATAAGATTTTTTTACCGTTTTTTTCTTTTGTTATGATAATGTTTGGTATGTCTTGTGTTTTAGGTTTATTTCGTAATATGGAAATGAGTGTAAGATTGTTTTTTGGTATTATTTTTAGTTTTTTATTTTATATTTTTGATAGAATATGGGGAATGTTAAGTGTAATGTATAATATCAGACCAGTGCTTGGTATGATATTATCAAATGTAATAGTTTTGGTTATGTGTGGATTTGTTATGTTGTGTAGACGTTTTTGATGGTTTTGATTTTGAATTTAATGAATTCAGAAATTTTATTTTTTATGTTCTATTGTACATTGAGTTTTTTGGGGTTATATTCTTAATAAATATGATTTATCTTCAAATAATTTTTGCCGAAGTGGCGAAAATGGTAGACGCAATTGATTCAAAATCAATCACTGTTAAGGTATGCCGGTTCGACTCCGGCCTTCGGCAAAAATTATGATGTTTGAAGTGTATTTTGATGTTTTTATTTTTTGTGGTTTTATCTCTGTGAGGTTTTAATTTAAGAATCGATTTTAAGTGGGTTTGTAAAAATTTACATTGGGTCTGTTGTTTGTAATAGAAAATGATATGTTATATCATAACATTTTATAAAAAATGTGCTTTTATCATTTTCAAAAAAAAGCGTTTGACTATGGGTGTGAGATTGTTTGTTGCTTCGGGAATATTTCGTTTAATTTTGGTATTAATAATACTGTGCGTGTTATGGTTTGCTATTTTTTGGTCTTTACAGATTCCATGATAAAATTAAAAAATGTGTCAATTGGTTATTGTGGTTATGCTATTAGTTCATTTTTAAATCATTATTTTAAATTAGGTAGCATGACTGCTGTTGTAGGAAATAACGGTTCAGGCAAAACAACTTTGTTGAAGACTATTGCTGGTAAGTTACCTCCTGTGTCTGGAAGAATAGAATTTTGTGTAGAAAATGAATTTTATACAAGTTATTTGGCCCAATGTCCAGATATTGATCGTCAGTTTCCAATAACAGTTTTTGATGTTGTTGCAATGGGTTGTTGGCCCAAAATAGGATTATTAAGTAATATTGATTATTTTCAACAAAAAATAATTTGGGATGCATTATTACAGATGAAATTGATACATTTATATCATAAGAATATTGCATATTTGTCTGGTGGTGAATTTCAACGTGTTTTATTTGCTAGATTATTAGTACAACATGCATCTTTAATTTTATTGGATGAACCATTTAATAATATTGATAAACAAACATGCGATTTAATGATGTCAATTATTGGTAAACTTAATCAACAAGGATGTACCATTATTATGGTAGTACATAGTTGTTATTACATATCTAAATATTTTTCTGATGTGTTATCATTAAAAAATATTAATGAAATTTAAACAAGTTTTAAATTTTAAATAAAAGTAGAATTATTCATTATTAGTTTTAATTTTTTGTTGATTGATGAATTATAAAATGATTTTTAATGTTAGTGCATTTATTGCTTGATCCTTTTTTATATCATGGCTTTATGTGTAGGGCTATGGTTGTTTGTTTTGCATTATCTTTAAGTACTGCTTTGATAGGTAGTTTTTTGTTATTGCGTCGTATGAGTTTGATTGGTGATGCTTTATCTCATGCTATATTACCTGGAGTTGTAATTGGGTATCTTTTTAATAGTACGTCATTAATGGCTATGAGTTTAGGAGGGATAAGTTTTGGATTATTAGTTGCTATTATTTCGGTATGGGTGTCTTCAAAATCTTCATTAAAAGAAGATGCTAGTTTTTCTGGTTTATATTCAGGATCATTAGCTTTTGGTGTTTTATTAATGTTTTTTAATGAGAATCATATTGATTTGTTGCATATATTATTTGGTTCTGTTATGTCTATAGACTCGTATTCAATTAAATATATTGGGGTAGTTGTTAGTTTTACTTTAATTATTTTCTCTTTATTTTATCGTGCATTAATTATAGAAGCTTTTGATGCGGATTTTTTAATGGACAAAACAACTGTTTGGTATCCACAATTAATTCAAGTTTTGTTTTTGGGACTTGTTGTATTGAATTTAGTTGCTAGTTTTCAGGTAATTGGTACATTAATGGCTATAGGATTGATGATGCTGCCTGTTTTATCTGCTCGTTGTTGGACAACTAGTTTATCTAAAATGTTATTATTTTCAGTATGTATTTCTTGTTTATGTTCTTATTGTGGATTAATGTTATCTTTTTATATGTCTTTACCGATTGGCCCAGTTATTGTATTATTAGCCAATATAGTTTTTTTTCTTTCTGTGTTTTTTAATTAATTTAGTTATAACGTGTATGTTATTTATATATTCTAATTTTTTAAATATTTCTTTGAAAATAAATTATTTATCAAAAACAAATTAAAGGTGAAAATTATTACCTAAATAAATTTGTTTTACTTTTTTATCATTTAAAATTTCTGAGGGTGTTCCTTTTGCTATTATATTTCCCTCGTTCATAATGTAGATAAATTCACAAATATCGAGTGTTTCTCGTGCATTATGATCTGTCATAAATACTCCTATTCCGGAGGATTTTAAATTTTTTATTATTTTTTTAGTTTCTGTGATAGAAATAGGATCTATGCCTGCGAAGGGTTCATCTAGAAGAATAAATATAGGATTTGTAGCTAATGTTCTTGCAATTTCTACACGTCTTCTTTCACCTCCAGAAAGAGAAGATCCTAAATTATGTCTTAAGTGATTAATTTGAAATTTTTTCATTAATTTAATGACGTATTCATATCGTTTTTTTTTATTTAAATTTTTTTTGATTTCTAGGGCTGACATTAAATTATCAAAAACATCCATTTGTTGAAATATAGATGATTCTTGAGGTAAATAACTAATTCCTAAGCGAGCTCTATGGTATAAAGGTAAATGTGTTATATTTTGTTCATCTATAAAGATGGATCCGGAATTACATTTGATAACTCCTGCTATTGTATAAAATGTTGTTGTTTTTCCTGCTCCATTTGGTCCAAGTAATCCAACTATCTGTCCTGTTATTATTTTTATATTTATATCTTTAATTATCTGTTTTTTTTTGTAGGTTTTGTTTAGATTTTTTATTCTTAATATAGTCATATTTTTGATTTGTTAGTTTTGTCAATTAAGTATTTCAATATTTTATTCAGCTATGTAGAATTATTTTTGTAATTACTTGTTTCCCATTATCGCTATATGCTTGTATACGATTTTTATTTATTAAATAATTAATGTAGTCGGCTTGAATGTAATTATTTGATTTTTTTATATAAGCTTTACCTATTAGTAGAATTTTATTATCATTTGTTTCATAATGGAATTTTAAACATTGACCAGTTATTAGTTCGTTGTTTTTTTTTAATTTTTTAAAAGTTATTGGGTTTCCGTATCCTTCTATTATTTTGTATTTATTTTTCCCCTGTTGATAACTGATTTTTACGAAATCAGCTTGAATATTAATAAAGTTATAATGAATTGCTACTTTTCCAGTAAAAGTTAGCGAATTATCGGTCATGTTTATGGATTGTTTGTTTGAGTTAATTAGTATTATTTTTTTATCTTCTTTATTTAAAGAAATACATTTTGTGCTAATGGTAATTAGAACAAGAATCATTATGGTTTTAATATTATTTTTTAAATTATGTAATTTATATTTTGTACGAAGTTTGAATATCATCAAGAAGTTTTATTTTTTTTATGCATAGATTACCGTAAAATTTTTTTCCTGTGGTAATGAAATCTTTTCCATATAAAGTTGTTTTTTCATTTGAATAAACATCATTTGTACATAAATTTATTACCAGATTATTTGTTGTTATTTTTTGAAAAAAATGCGTTTTTTTTGTGTTATTTATTTGAATATCATCAAATAAAAGTAATATTTTTTTATTAGTTAATTTTGCTCGTTCAGCTTTTATGGTCCATATAGGAATCTTATTTTTATCTAATATAGTAGTTAGAGGTTTACTAAAATCAAAAACGCGTGTAGTGTTAAAATATTTTATATTGTCAGCAACTATTTTATAAGTTAGTTTACCTGTAATATGATCATATATTCTAATAGTTATATTTTTAGTATAGTGTTGTGGTTGATGATTAATATCATTTATTATATTTGTTATATTATAATTAAATTTCAAAAATGCGTTGTAGTTAGTTTTTGTTATTAGCAAGATTTCTAGTAAAGTTAGTGTTAATAGCTTAAGATTGTTTTTTGTTGTTTTATATTTTTTCACATTTTAGGATTTGATTCTTAATAAAATATCACTTTATGGTATCATAATTTTGATATGTTTATTGATTCATCAGATGATTGTATTATTATAAATTTATTATGTCTAATATTTTAATGATTTTGATAAATGAATGATTGATTAAGTAATGTATTTATAATTTATTAATATTGATATAAAGACCGAAATTTTTATTCGTAAGTGATAATGGCCATGAAAAATAATGAAATAGAGGCAATTTTGATAAAATCTTTATTATTAGATGAAATATATGTGAATAATGATGGTAGCCATTATGAAATAATTGCGGTAAGTAAAGAATTTGCTCACATTAGTTTAGTTGACCAACAAAAATTAGTTTATGCTCCTTTAATACCATACATTTCTAATGCCAGTATACATTCTTTATCTATTAAAACATATACTCCAAAAGAATGGGAATGTGCAAGAAAATTTTATTAGTTTTATTATTTTAAAAGTTATAAAATAATTCAAGATAAAATTAATTCTAATGATTTCAATATGAATTATGGAGAGATTTAAAATTAAAGGACCAACTAGATTAAGTGGTGAAGTTTTGATTTCAGGCGCTAAAAATTCTGCGTTGCCGATTTTGTTTGCTGCATTATTAACATCTAAACCGGTTAGCATTCAAAATGTACCTAAATTGAAAGATGTTGATGTTGCTGTTCAATTATTAAATGAATTAGGCGCTAAAGTAGTACATGATGACGTTGTGTATATAGATGCTAGTACGGTAGATATTTATTGTGCTCCACATGATTTAGTTAGAAACATTCGCGCTTCTATATGGGTGTTAGCCCCTTTGCTTGCTAGATTTGGTTACGGGGAAATTTGTTTGCCAGGTGGTTGTTCTATTGGAGCCAGGCCGATTGATTTGCATATTTATGGTTTAAAAAAGTTGGGGGCACGTATTATATCAGAAAATGGGTATTTGAAAGCATATGTAAGAGGAAAATTACAAGGAACACATGTCACTATGAATAAAATTAGTGTTGGTGCTACAGTTACAGTGATGAGTGCAGCTGTTTTAGCTAAAGGAACTACTATTATTGAAAATGCAGCTTGTGAACCAGAGATTGTTGATATGGCCAATTTTCTTATTATGTTAGGAACTAATATTATTGGCGCAGGTAGTAATCGCATTATTATCGAGGGCACCCAATGTCTTGGAGGGGGAGTTTATAAAATTATTCCCGATCGTATTGAAACTGGTACTTTTTTAGTTGCAGCTGCTATTTCTAGGTCATATGTATTATGTAGAGATTCTAGGGCAGATTTTTTATTAACAGTACTAAATAAATTGCGAGAAGCCGGCGCGATAATTGACATCGGCACTAATTGGATTAGTTTAAATATGTATGATCAACGACCTAAAGCAGTTACTATTTGTACATCTCCTTATCCTGGATTTCCCACTGACTTGCAAGCTCAATTTAGTTTATTAAATTTTGTAGCCAAAGGAATTGGCAAAATTACAGAAACTATTTTCGAAAATAGATTTGCTCATATACAAGAGCTTGAACGTATGGGTGCGTATGCAGAAATACAAGATAATACAGTAATATGTCATGGAGTAGAGTCTTTGTTTGGCACTCATGTTACAGCCACTGATTTACGTGCATCAGCTAGTTTAGTGCTAGCAGGTTGTATTGCTGAAGGGATTACAATAGTAGAACATATTTATCATATTGACCGTGGTTATGATTCTATAGAAAAGAAATTATGTAAAATGGGCGCTTGTATAGAACGTATTAATTGATTATTAGGATTATTTTACATGTTTTAAAATTCATGTGTATTTGCATTTTATTGATAAGGTATTTATAGGTCGAAGATATATTAATTTATACTATTTGTTACGCTTCTTATGGGAAGTATTTAACGAAGTAACAGGAAAATATTAGTATTTCCTCTTACTATGTTTAAAGCCATAACCGTCGGTTTACCGTTTAATATTTTACGTAGTTGTGAGATATTTTTTACCCTTTCTCTATTAACCCCAATGATTACATCTCCTTTTTGTAAACCTATACTTGATGCAGGAGAGTCTTTTATTATATCTTCTACTTGTACTCCTTTTGTTCCGTCTTTTAGTGTTCCATTGCTTAGGGATGCACCTTGTAATGCTGGAGTTAAAATTTCTTCACTTGTCGTAATAGAGTTGCTATCATCTAATATTACGGAAATATTTTGAGGTTTTCCGTTACGTAAAATACCTAATGTTACAGTTTTACCTGGTGTAGTAGTACCTATTTTTACTCTTAATTCAGCAAAGCTTTGTATTGGTTTACCTTCAATAGATATGATAATATCACCGGCTTTTATTTTAGCTTTAGCTGCAGCAGAACCAGGTATAACTTCACTTACGAATGCACCACGTTGAGCGTCTATATTAAATGCTTTAGCTATATCAGAGGTTAATTCTGTTCCTTTAATTCCTAGTTGTCCACGTTTTACTTCACCAAATTCTATTAGTTGTTGACTGAGATTTTTGACAATATTACTTGGAATAGCAAAACCAATTCCAATATTTCCTCCTCCAGGGGTAAGAATGGCTGTATTAATACCAATTAACTCTCCGTTAAGATTTACTAAAGCACCTCCTGAATTTCCTCTATTTATTGAAGCATCAGTTTGAATAAAATTTTCTAAACCTTCAAGGTTTAATCCACTTCTTCCTAGTGCTGATACTATACCAGAAGTAGCCGTTTGTCCTAACCCAAATGGATTACCTACTGCAATTGCAAAATCACCAACTTTTAAAGAATCTGAATCAGCCATTTTTATTTCAACTAGATTTTTAAATTTGGGTAATTTTAGTACAGCTAAGTCAGTTTGTTCATCATGTCCTATTAATTTTGCATTAAATTCACGACCATCATTAAGTTGCACTTTGATTTTATCAGCACCATTTACCACATGGTTGTTAGTAATCACATAGCCTTTTGTAGAATTAATAATTACTCCAGACCCTAAACCTTCGAATGGACGTGATCCTGTATTTCCTCCTGGTATTTCAGGTCCAAAAAAATATTTAAATTCTTTAGGTAGAATCATTTTTCTTACTGGTTGAGTTCCTTCTACGTGTACACTGACTACTGCAGGTAATACTTTAGTTAACATTGGAGCTAAACTTGGCATTGTCGTAGAATTTTCTTCTGTTTTTCTTATTTCACTAGGCAATGTTGTTTTGGAGTATGAAACATAAGAAAATATGATTAACATATTAAGTAATAGTATCTTAAATAAAAATATTTTTTTCATTAGTTTGTGTATTTTGAATATTCAATAATTTTTAAATTTTTTGATTATTTATAGTGTATGTTAAATAAATGTTACATTTTATCTTTCTGAATAGTCTCTTGGTTGTGTTTTTTCAAAAGGAGTTTTATTGTTATTTTTTATATCATTATTTATTTTTTTTGATAAGATTTCCTTATTAAGTAAATCTTTTTTTACGTTGTGATTTTTTAATAAGTTTTGTGCGCTTTCTGACATATATTTGTAAAATTTGCAATGACACTGAGTTATGTCATTTAATAAATCAGCGGTGTTAATAAAGTGGTTTATTAATTTATTTTCACGTTCGTTATAGTTATGTTTATTGTCTTGATTATGGAAAGATTGTTTTTGTGTGATGTTACGTTTCTTAAACCACATAATTATAATACCGATGGTTATACCACAAATAAAGCTCATTAATATATATTTCCATACCATAATCTTTCTCCTGTTATTATTGTTGTTTTCAACCGTTATTATTTAAATCTTGTGATGTATCGTAATGTGCAATAATTGCTTCATTTTGGAAATTTATTTGTATTTTTAGATATACTACATTATATAACGATATGGTGCTTGTTTACAAATTTCTACTATGATATAGAAATGCACGAAGGTTTACGTTTTGTGTAATTTTCTATTTTCTAAAATTAGAGAGTTAAATATATTAATAATGAGTTGTATTATTCCTTTTTCCCTTTATCGTAAGATGTTGAAAGAAAAGAAACTTAAATATGACGCATTTCAAGAAATGGTTGTTATTAAGATGAATGATATGCATCAAAAATTGAATATGCGTCAAAATAGTATAGTTGATTTCAAAAAGTTTAATATCTTTCCTTTCTTTTAAAGGTTTATATATCTGTGCAATGTAGGTGCTGGTAACACTTTATTGATGGATTTATTTTATCATAGTTTACCAAATAAGCGAAAATTACGATTGTATTTTTATAATTTTATGATAAATTTGCACAAGCAAATGTTTTGTTTGTAAGATTGTCAAGATCTTTTAAGATAATGGCTGATAAACTTAAGTTAGATATAGATATACTTTGTTTTGATGAATTTTACTTACGATATAGTTGATGTAATTTTTGAGCATTTTAATTAATTTTTGTTACCTCGTCATATTACTTTAATTATAATTTAAAATTTTTCCTGATTAATTTTATCTTAATGGTTTCATCGCAGTAAGTTTCTTCCTATCATTGAGTCAATTTAAAATAATTGTGATGTGATTTATTTTAATAAAATTTTTGATTATCGTATTTTTACTTGTTAATATCGAAATAATTTTTTTATTTTTGCCCTTCGGGAAATTATGTTGATCAAGAAAAATCTGAAATATTTATTTAATTATCCGGTGAAGCGTTTTCAATTTTTCAAAAAAATTCTTTAGAAATTAATCACAATGATACTTTCGTACTCGTTTTTACTGACGACATAGTATTTTAGATTTATTGAATTACGTAGGAAACATTAAAATATGATAATTATATCATTTAGTTAAGACATTTCGTATTATTTTATTGTGTAATATCCAATCAGTAGGAATTGATCAGCGGGATGTTGCATGATGGTTTTCTATGTTAAGTGATGAATTATATGATAATCGTGTAAAATTAATTGCATTTTTTTATTTTTATGTTGGAAATATATATTGGAGGTATGTTACAGTTTGAGTACAGGCGTTACTTATCTAAACTATGTGAAATACAAAGTGAAGATTATCTTTAATTTACCACGTAATTTTAAATGTGCATTTCATTATTTACTATGAAATATAGTGTATTCTTTTACTTTCATAATTATTATTATGAACTTGAGTGATTTAATGCTAGTATGAGATTTTGATGTTTATATAATTTTGGTTTTTATGTAAGAATGATTATAACTATGAAATTTGGATATTTTAGTGAAAACCATATTCTCTAATTCACAAATGATTCAGCGTACATGGTATCTTATTGATGCTAAAAATCATGTTTTGGGACGTTTTGCAACTTATGTAGCTTGTATTTTACGTGGAAAGCATAAACCCGAATATACTCCTCATATTGATACTGGTGACTATGTTATAGTTTTAAATGCAAGAAATATACTTGTTACTGGGAATAAGTATAAGGATAAATCATATTATCGTTATACTGGTTTTGTTGGTGGAATTAAGGAAGTTACTTTTGAAAAAATGATCTTTAATCGTCCAGAAAAAGTTATAGAGTTGGCAGTGAGAGGTATGTTGCCTAGAGGGCGATTAGGTCGTATGATATTTCGTAAACTGAAGGTATATGCGAATGATAGACATTTACATCAATCACAATGCCCTCAGGTTTTAAGATTTTAGTTTAAAGTAAAGAAGAATTATGATTAAAGATAAATTTTATGGTACTGGTCGTCGCAAAAGTGCATCAGCACGCGTTTTTATAAGGAAAGGTCAGGGTAATATAATAATTAATAGGCGATTGTATAATCAATATTTTCTTCAGCAAAGTATGCGTTATGCTATGCTTCAACCATTAGAATTATTAAATATTTCTGGTGAATTTGATTTATATATCACTGTTAAAGGCGGAGGAATTTCGGGACAAGCTGGTGCTATTCGTCATGGTATTACCCGTGCGTTGGTACGATATGATGAAAAATTTCGTGTTTCGTTGCGAAATGCTGGTTTTATGACACGTGATTCTCGTCAAGTAGAGCGAAAAAAATTTGGTTTACGCAAAGCTCGTCGTAGTCCGCAATTTTCTAAGCGTTAGAAAATTAAATATGGAAGTTTTAAATATACTGGTTTTAGAAAATATGATAGTGTTTTATTTAGTGCGTTTTTCTGATTTAATTTTATGAGACATAGTTAAAAGCTGTGATTATGTTTCTTATTCCATGTATGTTATCTATTGTGTTTATTAATGTTTTTTCTTCTTGATGTGTAATTTCTCCTAGTAAGAATACTTCTTTATTTTCAGTAACAATTTTTATGCTTGATAATATTGTCTTATTTTTGATAAAAATTTGTATTTTAATTTTTGTAGTTATCCATAGATCAATGATTATCTTTTCTAGAGGTATTGGATAAGCTTGACGTATTTCGTTATATATTTTTTTAGAACCTTTTATTTTGCTTGATATTTGTGTAGCTTGTTCGGCGAGTTTTTTATTGGGTGCTTGACCTGTTAACAATACTTTACCTTGATACACAGTATTTGTGATTCTTGTTGTTTCTTTAATATCTTTATTTTTTGATAGGGCATTTGAAATATAGGTTTCTAATATTTTGTCATCTATTTGAGTTCCAATACTTCGCGGGTCTTTTATGCTGTTAGCAGCAATTACAGCGCCACCAATTACTAACCCGCTAGTACAACCTGGCAGAACTACCATGCATATCAGGGGCAGTATCATAAACATATTATTTAGTTTGTACATTTATCTTAATTCAAGAACTGTATAACAGCACCTCGAGACAACAAACTACGTTACATCAAATAAGGACTAAGTTTGTATTATCAATGTACTATTTAGGATGTTAAAACATGAGCAGGGTATCATTTAGCAATTTATTTGTCAATATTTATGTATTAGGATTTGTTATTGCGAGGGATTTCTGATTTTAATTGTATTAAATAAGTTGTTGTTTCTTCTTAATTTATATTTATTGTGATATATAATTTAAAATTATGGCTGTCTGTATTCAATTTGAATGCATGACTCTGTTTAGTATATCTTTTAGAGGATAGAGAATAGCATAAGAAGTATGTAAATTTGAATGATGTGTATGAGATGTATAAATTTTATGTAATAATATATTTGGATTGTATCTGACGGTTGATTGAATATATTATCTTTTTATCTTAAAATAAAATTTGTATAAGTCTTTTATTTTATTTTAGAACATTTATATTTGAAAAATAAATTATTTGTAATGAAATTTAGTGTAGCTAGGAATGTTTCTCCATCAACTCTTTATATAGTACCTACACCTATTGGAAATTTAGAGGATATAACCTATAGGGCTTTGTCTGTGTTACAAAGTGTTGATCTTATAGCTGCAGAAAGCGTTAAGCATACTGGTTTGTTATTGCAGCATTTTTGTATAAAGGCCTCGTTATTTACGTTAAATATTCATAATGAGGTTAGTGGCTCATTAGTATTATTGTCCAAATTACAATTAGGTTACAGTATTGCGTTAGTTTCTAGAGCTGGTACTCCGGTTATTAGCGATCCTGGATATCGTTTGGTTTATTGTTGTGTGCAGAAAAAAATTCGAGTAATACCTTTACCAGGAGCATGTGCAGCAGTTACTGCTTTGTCTGCATCTGGATTATTATCTGATCGTTTTTGTTATGATGGATTTTTACCTTCTAAACGTATTTTACGATTGGAACGTTTACGATTTTTGTCAGAAGAGTCGAGAACTTTGATATTTTATGAGTCTACACATCGTTTGATAGATAGTTTAGAAGATATTCTAAATATTTTTGGTTCTGATCGTCACGTTGTGTTAGCTAGGGAATTAACTAAATTCTGGGAATCTATTTATGGTGCTCCAGTAAAAAAATTGCTCAATTGGTTACAAAGAGATATCATTCGTTGTCGTGGTGAAATAGTTTTGGTTGTTGAAGGGTATAAATGTAATAAGTATAAGAAGTTAACTCCTAATATATTATACACTTTGGAATTATTAATTTCTAAATTACCTGTAAAGATAGCTATTTCTTTGATGACTAAAATTTATAATGTTAGAAGAAATGATCTTTATGATTATGTAGTTTCAAAAACAAATAGATTATAATGATTTTATTTTAGTTGAGTTATTTTTGTTTTAGTTTAATAATGTATTTGATGGAGTTGATTAGATAACCGCTGTTTCTTGATGTATTTGAATACATTATACGATGGAAGAGAGGAAAGTCCGGGCTCCACAGAGCAAGGTGCCAGGTAATTCCTGGGAGACGTGAGTCTACGACTAGTGCAACAGAAAATAAACCGCCTAATGTGTGTATCATGATAGGTAAGGGTGAAATGGTGTGGTAAGAGCACACCACATGACTGGTAACAGTTTATGGTATTGTAAACATCCACTTGGAGCAAGGCCAAATAGTAGTTCATAAAGTATGGCTCGTACTGAAAACTTTGGGTAGGCCGCTTGAGTCAGCATGTGAATGTTGATCTAGATGAATGGTTATCTTCGACAGAACCCGGCTTAAAAATCAACTCCAAGATTTATGTGTATAATATAGTATAAATCAGTTGCTTATTTATTTTTAGTAATTGATGTGTTTTATTTTTATTGTTGTTACTTCATAATTGATGTTTATACTTTAAATAGTTTAATTTTAACATTATATTAAATGTATATAATTTTATTTAGTATTTTTATAGTTCCATTTGGTAATACATGGTATATGTTTAGTTTGATAATTAATAATATTTAAATTATTTATATAAGAAATTAATTAGTTGTATTTCAAAATGTTTTTGTATATTTTGTTGTTTAAAGATAATTAAGAATGTTATTTTGTTTTATATGTTTACTTATATAGTGTGTTTTTACGTTAACAGTATTTAGTATTATCATATTTTACAAGTTAGTGTTTATGGTATATTGAAATTAGTGGTTTTGAGGATTTATTTTTTGTTTTGCAAATTTGTGAATGTGATGCCTTATTAACATGCATGGTTATTTATCGAATAAGGTACTTTATTATTGAATGGCAAAAGTACCTTATTTATAGATTGTTTTTATTTGTTATAGAGATATATCAATTGTTTAATTTAAGGTTATTTGTTAAATATTTACAATATATTTGTTTTACTTTGTTTTGTAATTATGAGAAGTTTAAATAATGAGTGTATTGAAAGACTTACTATATGCGTTTTGGCAGCAGAATTTCGAGATTTTTTCTGATTTTAATTTATCTTTTTGTGTTTATTTATTTGTTTTTGTTATTTTATTTTTAGAAAATGGTCTTTTGTTTGCTGCTTTCTTGCCAGGTGATAGTTTATTGTTTTTTATTGGAGTGCTTATTGCAAAAGGAGTTTTGAGTTTTCCTATTACTTTAGGCGTGTTAACTGTTGCTGTTAGTTTGGGTAGTTGGATTAGTTATTTACAAGGAAGGTTATTAGGGAATACTAGATTAGGGAATAATTGTTGGTTTGCTAAATTTTCTAAATATTATCATCATCGTGCTTGTTTAATGTTTCGTCGTCATGGTTTGTCTGCATTAATTATTGGTCGTTTTGTTGCATTTATTCGTACTTTGTTACCAATAGTTATTGCTTTTTCGGGTTTAGATAGTGTACGTTTTCATTTTTTTAGCTGTATTAGTGCCTTTTTATGGGTATTTATTATTGTTTTATTGGGTTTTATTTTAGGTAATACTGCTTTTTTCCAATTTCATGAACAAAAATTAATGTGTTGTTTGATGTTATTGCCGATAATGTTACTTACTGTTGGTTTAGTTTTTTATATATCAGCATTTTTATTTAAAAAATAGTTATTGTATTTGATGGATTATTTTAGATGAGTAGTTATGTTTAAATTAAGTTGTTATTTAATTTTATTTAAAATTTACATGAATTTAAAAGTGTATCTGGCCCTTGCTGGATTTGAACCAGCGACCAAGCGATTATGAGTCGCCTGCTCTAACCATCTGAGCTAAAGGGCCGAAAAGAGAGCTTCATTGTGATAAAACAAAATTTAAAACTATAATAGCACTGTTAGTTTTCTTACGCCATGATTTATTCTTGTATATAAGAACAAGATAATTTTAGTTAAGTGTTAATTCGATATTTTATAATAACAATATAAAATGCTATTCTAATTTTTATATTTCATTTATTTTAATCTATTTCATTTTAGATTATGTATATGAACATGATTTTATTTTTTGTCTGTTTTAAATTTAATCATCTAAAAAACTACGTAATATTTCAGATCTACTTGGATGACGTAGTTTTCTGAGTGCTTTAGCTTCTATTTGGCGGATTCGTTCTCTAGTAACATCAAATTGTTTACCTACTTCTTCTAAAGTATGGTCAGAATTCATATCAATTCCAAAACGCATTCGTAATACTTTTGCTTCTCTTGGAGTTAGTCCAGCTAAAACATTATGTGTTGCGGAACGTAAATTTTCTGATGTCGCCAGATCATGAGGTAATTCTAACGTAGAATCTTCAATAAAATCACCTAAATGAGAATCATCATCGTCTCCTATGGGAGTTTCCATTGAAACTGGTTCTTTCGCGATTTTTAATACTTTGCGTATTTTATCTTCTGGTATTAACATTCGTTCAGCTAGTTCTTCAGGGCTTGGTTCATGTCCTTTTTCTTGTAACATTTGTCTGGAAATACGGTTTAGTTTGTTAATTGTTTCTATCATATGTACTGGTATGCGTATAGTACGTGCTTGATCTGCTATAGAACGTGTAATTGCTTGTCTAATCCACCAAGTGGCGTAAGTTGAAAATTTATAACCGCGGCGATATTCGAATTTATCTACCGCTTTCATTAAACCAATATTACCTTCTTGTATTAAATCTAAAAATTGTAATCCTCTGTTAGTATATTTTTTAGCAATAGAAATTACTAAACGTAAATTGGCTTCAACCATCTCTTTTTTAGCTCTTTTAGCTTTTGCTTCACCAATTGACATTCGTTTATTAATATCTTTTATTTGTTCTATTGTTAATCCAGTTTCTTTTTCTATTTCGTATAATTTTTTTAAGCTAAAATGTATTTCTCTATAAACTTTATGTAGTTTTTCAGACCAAGGTTGATTCATTTTTAATGCGTTTTCAAACCAGTGTTCATTGGTTTCATTTCCAACAAATAAAGTGATGAATATTTTTTTTGGCATTTTACTTATTTCTACGCATAATTTCATGATAAAACGTTCTTGAATTCTAACTTTTTCCATCATGATGCGCATATTATTTACTAGATAGTCAAACTGTTTAGGAACTAAGCGAAATTGCTTAAATACATCTGATAATTTAATTATTTCTTCTGTTGCTTTTATATGATTTCGTCCATTAAATTTAATTATTGTTTTTGTTTTTTCATGTTGTTTTTTTAATGCTATAAATTTTTGTCGCGCTAATTCTGGATCAATATTATTATAATCACCATTATTTTCTTCGTTATCTTCTTCTTGACCCAGTATTTCTGCGTTATTTAATTCAGAATGCATAGATATTGTGCTAATAGGTATTTCTTCTTTTGCATTAGGATCCACAAATCCTGTAATTAGATCTGAAAGACGAGCTTCTCCAATATCCACGCGTTGATATTGTTCTAATAAATAGTTTATTGCTTCTGGATATTCAGCAACTGAACATTGTACTTGATTAATGCCATCTTCAATACGTTTGGCAATATCTATTTCTCCTTCCCTAGTTAGTAGATCTACAGTACCCATTTCACGCATGTACATTCGTACTGGATCTGTGGTTTGTCCTATTTCAGAATCAACGTGAGATAACGCCTGTACAGCTGCTTCTGTTGCATCCTCGTCTGTATCTTGAGTGTGTTCAATTAATAAAAAGTCATCTGTATCTGGCGCTTCTTCTACTACTTTGATGCCCATGTCATTAATCATTTTAATAATATCTTCAATTTGTTCTGAATTTATAACATCATCCGGAAGATGATCATTAATTTCGGAGAAAGTCAAATATCCCTGTTCTTTTCCTCGAAAAACAAGAATTTCTAATTGTGTTTGTGAATTTTGTTCCATAGAGTAATGTTCGTATTTACATGTTGAAATTTAAGTGTGCTTATAATAGCTTTCCAGTGTTATATAAGAAACTACGTATTTAACCTCAATATTGTGCAATACAATATATTAATTGTTTTGTATCAGCTATTGTAAATTTATGTTGTTTGTAAGTGTTTTATTTATCAGCCATAATTCTTTACGTTCTTCTATTGTGAGTTTTTCTATTCTGTCTTGTGCAATCAATTTTTCTTGTCTTTTTTGTAGTATATTGTCATATAATTTTATTAATGTATCAATAAAAATATGTGTGATGTTTTTATCTATAATTGGTGGCTTCCAGAGGGTGAATGTTTCAAGTTTTAAGTGTGATTGATTTTCTTTACAATATTCTAACAGTTTGACAGATGTTGATTGCGATTGAGTTTTGCATAATTTAACTAATTTCACAAATGTTATCATTTCTGGTAAATTAATTTTTTCTAACGTTTTGATTGCATGAATATAAGTTGCTAGTTGTGGTCTTTGTATTAGTAACCTTATTAAAGTGTGTAATATTTTATTTTTTGTCTGCTTTGTTATTGTTAAATTTGTTTCCTTTATGGATTTCTTTTTTATAAATTTTTCAAGATGTATTTCGTCAAGTATGCCAATTTTTTCTCCTAATTTTTGTCGTAAGCAAATACGTAATATTTCTCCTGGAATCTTATTAATTATAGGTATGGCTAAAACACTTAAATGTGCACGTCCTTCTGGAGTACTTAAATCTGTTTGGGTAAGTAATTTATTGAATAAGAAAACCGATAAAGGTTGTGCTTGTTCAATAAGCATTGTGAATGATTTTTTTCCTATTTTACGTATCATTGTGTCAGGGTCTTCTCCTGCAGGTAAAAACATAAAATATACTTGACGATTATCATTGAGATAGGGGAGTATCATTTTCAACATACGCCAAGCAGCTTTTTGTCCTGCTTTATCTCCATCATAACAACAAATTATCTTATTGGTTATACAGAACAATTGTTGAATCTGCTCACTCGTTGTTGATGTTCCTAAAGAAGCTACCACGTAATTTATCCCGAACTGAACTAAAGTTATTACGTCAAGGTATCCCTCTACTATAAGTATTTTGGTTAATTTTTGATTTGTTTTTTTTATTTCGTATAGACCATATAGTTGATTTTTTTTGTAAAAAATATCGCTTTCTGGAGAATTTAGGTATTTAGGTATTTCTTTGTTGTTTATTATGCGTCCTCCGAATGCAATAACTTGTCCTCTGTGATTTTTTATAGGAAACATAATTCTCTTACGAAAACGATCAAATGTTTGTCCTTGTTTGTTTAAAATTAGTACACCTGTTTTAACTAATAAGGATCGTGTTTCTTCTGATGGATCAAAATTTGTTATTATATTATCATAGTTTTCTGGAGCAAAGCCTATATCAAATTGCTGGATGGTTTTTTGATCTATGCCGCGATTTTGTAGATATTCTCTAGCTGATCTAGATGTTGTTTTCGTTAAAATATTTTGGTAAAAATTAGATAGGCGATTCATTAATAGATATAATTGTTCATGTTGTTTGTGCTTTTTTACATCACGAATATAATTATTTTTTTTGTGGTTTATGTTAACATTGTGAATGTGAGCTAATTCTTTTATTGATTCTATGAAATTAAGTTTATTGTAGTACATTATAAAATCTATAGCATTTCCATGTATGCCACAGCTAAAACAGTAAAAAAATTGTTTTTCTTCGTTAGCTGTAAAAGATGGACGTTTTTCATAATGGAACGGGCAACAGGCATAAAAATTTTTACCATGTTTCTTAAGTTTTATTCTTTGGTTTATGATATTTATTATGTTTGTTTTCGCTATTAATTCATTAATTATTGTTTGAGGAATCTTATTACTAATAGTCATAATCCATTTATACTGAAGATATTTTAAAGTTTTATGCGGTCCAAATCGATTTTTTGTTTCGTATGTCTTATATATCCTAGTTATATGGACCCAGATAAATTAGTTAAATTATTATCTTAGTCATTGTCTTTGAATATACACATGTTTTATATCTGTTAATATAGACGAATTCGCTTCGCATTGTCTCTTGCCGTTCTTTTTGCTTGACGTTTAACTGCAGAAGCTTTTGCTCTTTTTCTTTCTGTTGTTGGTTTTTCGTAGAATTCTCGACGACGCACCTCAGTTAATATACCTGCTTTTTCGCAAGACCTCTTAAAACGACGCAACGCCACGTCAAATGGTTCATTTTCTCGTATTTTGATAATAGGCATAGTTTCTACCTTACTTATAATATTTTGTCCTGTTTTAACATTATAAATTCAGATGCCTGAATTTTACTTAATAATATGTATCTTTGTAAAGATATTTGTTTATTTTTCTAAGTTTTTGTTTGATATTTACAGTATTTGTATAATGTCTAGTGTTATAATGATTTTATAGATATTATACGTGTTTTATGTTGGTATTTTTTTTGAAATGTGTCTTATATTAGGAATTGAAACATCATGTGATGAGACTGGCATAGCAGTCTATGATGCAAATCGTGGATTATTATCTAATGAGATTTATAGTCAAGCAAAATTACATGCTAATTATGGAGGTGTAGTTCCGGAACTTGCAGCGCGTGACCATATGTCTAAGGTTGTTCCATTGATACAAAGATCATTGTCACAGGCAAAATTAAGATTGGCAGATATTGATGGAATTGCATACACTGCAGGACCTGGCCTAATTGCTGCATTGATGGTTGGCGCGTCTGTTGGTCGATCCTTAGCTTATGCTTTACAAATACCGGCTATTCCAGTACATCATATGGAAGGCCATTTGTTATCACCTATGTTGCAATGTAATAAAGAAATTCCTTTTCCTTGTGTTGCATTACTAGTTTCTGGGGGTCATACTCAGTTAATTTTGGCATCGTCTATTGGTATTTATAAGATATTAGGGGAATCTTTAGATGATGCTGCTGGTGAAACCTTTGATAAAATTGCTAAATTATTGAAATTAGGTTATCCTGGTGGAATGGCATTATCAAAATTAGCTCAACATGGCGTATCAAATAGTTATGTTTTTCCACGTCCACTAATTAATAGGTCAAATTTTGATTTTAGTTTTTCTGGATTAAAAACATTTGTTGTTAATGTAATTAAAAATAGCGATGCGGAAGAACAAACCTATGCAAATATAGCTCGTGTATTTGAAGACACAATGGTGGATATATTAGTTACTAAATGTCGTCGTGCTTTAGAATTTACCAAGTTAAAGAATTTAATAGTTGCTGGCGGAGTAAGCGCTAATGAAACTTTGCGTAAACAACTTAAAGAAATGGTGTTTTTAATGGGAAGTCAATTATTTTGTGCTCGCCCAGAGTTTTGTACTGATAATGGAGCTATGATTGCTTATGTTGGATTGTTGCGATTTAAAATTGGCTTATTTAGCGATTTAGAAATACTGGTTCGACCACGTTGGTCTATGGAATATATATCCTTGTAGTTATGTTTGATTTGGTTAATGAGAAGGGCATCATTAATGTTATATTTATTTTGAATTTTAAGTAATAAACTGTGTGTTTAGATACGATTTTCTTGCCCTTTCAATAGTCTATACATGTTATTTTTATGTTTAAATAATATTATCACAGATAAAGCGGTTATCTGGATAGCAAGTTCTGATTTATAATACCAGGCATAAATGGGTATTATTATTGATGTAATGATTGCACCTAGTGATGAAAATCTGGTTAGTAGTACCGTCATGATCCAGGTTGTAATCATTATACTTGATAAATCCCATCCTATTGTTGTCAGTGATCCAAATGTGGTAGCTACTCCTTTGCCTCCATAAAATTTAAAAAATATGGGATAAATATGTCCGATACATGTTACAATTGGTATTATACCTAACCAAAAATTTGGTATGTTAAATAAATAACTTATCCACATTGGAATCATACCTTTTAGAATATCGCAGAGAAGTACATATATGGCTATTTTTTTGTTTATTCTTAGAACATTTGTCGTTCCTGGATTTTTAGAACCAATACTACGAGGATCTGGTAGTTTATTAAATTTACAAATCAAAATAGCACTGGAAATAGACCCGCAGAAATAAGCAAAAATTGTTATTAAAATAATAATACTCACGCTTTTATTTGATTTTATTTTATAATTGATTTTATGAAATTAGTTTAGTTGTGTTATTTTATATGTTAACTAGATTTTATTAAACTATTTCTGGATATATGTTTTGGTTTCATTCATTTAGACAGTGAGCTTGATAAAGATAAATTTTTGAAGTTTATGGATATAATATTCATTGAACAACTAATAGTTATGGGTGTTATAGGACTTTGTGATTGGGAGCAACAACAATTACAGAGGTTAGTTTTTGATTTGAAATTAGGTTATTTTCAAGATTTGAGATTTAATTTTTCTAATAATGAATTAAATTATTTAGATTATTCGGATATTGTTAATACAGTGATTGCTATAGTGCAAACAGATAAATTTAGTCTATTAGAACAGGTTGCAGAAAAAATTGCGACTCAGTTGATGATAAAATTTAATATTAAATGGATACAGATAAAGGTTAGTAAACCTAGAGCAATACCACAGGCAGGTAATGTTAGTGTGATTATTGAAAGAGGTGAAAGGAAATAAGCAATATTTTATATTGATTAACGATGACATTAAGTTGAATTATTTTATTAGCTTATTTTTACTGTTTTTGTTGATTAATATATTAAATTTTTAAGGAGATTATATTTTAATGAATTATCACGAATTATTAGTGATTTTTATTTTAGGTGTAGTGGAAGGTATAACAGAATTTTTGCCTGTGTCTTCTTCAGGGCATATGATGTTGATTGGTTATTTATTGGAATTTAATAATGAGAGAGCTAAGATTTTTGAAGTATTTATTCAATTTGGTACTATTTTTTCTGTTATTATTAAATTTTGGGAAAAAATACCTAAAAAATTAGGTATTTTTTCCCAAAAAAGTGTTCTAATGGATAGAGATGATGGTTTTCCATTCTTGTGGCTGCTTTTTTTTGGAATGTTACCTATAGTTGTATTAGGGTTTCTTTTTTACGAGCAAATTAAATTTTTTTTTGAACTAAAGTATGTAATGCGTGCTTTAGTGTTGGGAGGATTATTATTGTTGATAGCGGAGTATTTTGCTTATAATCCACCTTTTATAACGAGCATTAATAAATTAAGTTATTTACAAGCTTTTTTTATTGGTTGTTTTCAATGTTTTGCTTTATTTCCTGGATTTTCTCGGGCTGGAGCTACTATTAGTGGTGGGTTATTGATAGGTCTTAATAGATATGCATCTTTTGAATTTTCTTTTTTTTTGGCGGTTCCTGTTATTTTTGGTGCAGCGACACTAGATTTATGTAAGAATTTATCTTTTTTTACTTTACAGGATTCGCTTTTATTTTTAGTTGGTTTTATTACTTCTTTTGTAGTTGGTTTATCTAGTATCAGGTATTTTCTGCAGTTTATTGAAAAGATAACTTTTATTCCCTTTGTTGTATATCGTTTTGTTTTAGCAAGTGTTATTTATTTTTTATGTTGTGATTAAGATTTGCTAATTGCTTATCTTTTTATTAATTGTTTTTGAATTGTGGATATAGGTGTTTATATTTATTATTTAATTTTTTCCATTTGAATATTTTTTTTTGACGTTGATTAAAAATTTCTTTTTTTATTTCTTTTCCTTTTATTCCTTTTTTAATAATTTCTGATACGTTTATATGTCTTGTTATGGAATATGCTTGATATAGAAACTTTTTTGATAAATAAGGTTGATTTTTAAATTTGTTTGATGTACGAAAATTGGCTTCTTTTGCTAAAAGCATATGTTCCAATCTTTCTGGATGACGCCAGACATCAATTTCATCAAATAATTTAATAATTTTATCAGGTGTTTCTAAATGAATATCATCAATTTGTTTGTGATATTTGTTAATTATTTTAGCTGTATTACATAAAAAATTTGGTATTTTTAAGCGTTTGCATAGGTTATCAATTATTTTTGTTCCTATTGTTTCTTTATGTATTTTATTTTTGTATCCTTTTATTTGTTCTTTGTTTTCTCCTAAATCTTTACAGATGGTGGCAAATCTTACTGCAATATTATTTGTTAAATTTGCAGCGATTTTGAGTGTTGATAGGGCAATAACACCAATATTGTTTTCTGGTTCATTGTTATTAGGTGATACAATTTTATTGTTAAATAGATCTTGTATTTCTGGAAATACAATTTTCAGAGCACCACAATTTTTCAATACTGTAAAATATATTTGTGGATTTTTTGTGGATAGAGATTTTTTAGTTTCTATCCATATTCTTTCTGGTGATAATGATGGTAATTCATAGATCATCTTTTTCATGAGATTTAATGTTTCTGGCGCAATCCTAAAGTTAAGGTGTGCAAATTGTGCTGCAAAACGTGCTACACGTAATATTCTTAATGGATCTTCCTGAAAAAGATTGGAAACATGACGTAGTATCCTTAGTTTTATATCTTTTTGTCCATTATAAGGATCTATAATGTTTCCTTGTTCATCCCGAGCTATAGCATTAATGGTTAGATCTCTGCGGTATAAATCTTCTTCTAAGGTAATTTTTGGCGAAGTTTGACAAATAAATCCTGCATATCCTCGTCCATGTTTTTTTTCAGTACGTGCTAAAGCATATTCCTCATGGTTTTGTGGATGTAGAAACACTGGAAATTCTTTTCCCACTTGTTGATATCCTATATCGAGCATTTCTTTTGGGGAGGAGCCAATTATTAACCAATCTCTTTCTTTTATAGGTATTTTTAATAAAAAATCGCGTACCGCTCCCCCCACTAAATATTTTTTCATAATTTTACTATGATTATATAGATCTCTATATTATGTTTTTGGTTTTGATGTTTAATAATAAGTAATATATATAGGTATATAGAAATATTTTATTAATTTAACTTATGCATTTAATTATATATATATTTTATAGGATTCCTATATTTGACATCAAGGCCATTTTATATCTTTTGTTATATGAATTTATGTTGTTTGTGGATTTATTGAGTTTTGTATTTTATGGATTTATCAATATTATTTTAAGTTAATTTTGAAGTTTGTTTTTTATTAAGTTTTGTGATATATAGTAAAATGTAAGGATTTGTTTTTAAATATCAGTTAAGGGTTTTGCTACAATATTTAGATCTCTTTAATTCGAAAATGATTGCTTAAAGTAGGTAGTAATTGCTTATTGCTTTTTCTGTTTTGATGTTCGTACATACGTTAATTAATGCATTAATTATGAAAATATTTATATAAAATAGAAGAACGATTTGTTTAAGTTTAGTTTTATGTTTTATTATATTTATTTTAGATGGATAATTTTATTTGAAGGTTGGAATGTTGAAATAGTTGTTTTTGAAATTTAAACGTTATTTATTTACTCTAAAGTTATTAAGAGTGAAGTAATGGAGTAACTGGAATAATTGCATTTTTAAACACTTTAAATATAATTGTAAGTTGTGCTTAGTGTTGAAACAAACATATTCGTATTTTATAGGAGTAAGATAGAGTATGGAGGTTTATCCTAATTTTTGTTTAGCTAATGTCTTGGTTGTGGGTGACATTATATTAGATAGGTATTGGTACGGAAATACCAAAGGTGTTTCTTCAGATGTTCCGTCTGTTCCTGTTATGCAAATTCATCATATGAAGGAATATCCAGGTGGAGCTGCTAATGTAGCAATGAATATCGCCGCATTAGGTGCTAAATCAAAATTAATTGGTTTAGTGGGCATGGATAATTTTGCGCAAAATTTAAAAGAAAAGCTTACAGAAGCTTGTGTCGAGTGTGAATTTATTTCTGTTACTAATTATTCTACAGTAAATAAATTGAGAATTATGTCTCATGATAGACAAGTATTACGGTTAGATTTTGAACGTAACTTTAATAGAAAAGATGCTTCTTCCATTTTGAAATGCGTTAAATATGCATTATTAAAATTTGATGTTTTAGTTTTATCTGATTATTCTAAAGGTTCTTTAATTTTCATAGAGGATATAATTTCTTTAGCTCGTAGTTTTGATATACCTATACTTGTAGACCCTAAAGGATCTGATTTTTCTCGTTATCGAGGTGCTACTATTTTGACTCCTAATATATCAGAGTTTGAAGCAGTAGTTGATCATTGTAACGATGAAAAGGTATTGATAAGAAGGGGAATAGAAATCATAACAGAATACGAGATATCAGCATTATTGATTACTCGTGCTGAAAAGGGTATGACACTTTTGAGATTAGGATCAGATCCTTTGCATTTTCCCGCTCAAGGTAAAGTAGTTTATGATGTAATTGGGGCTGGAGATACAGTTATTGCTGTATTAGCTGCTGCTTTATCCTCAGGAAGTAAAATAGAAGATTCTTGTGCTTTGGCAAATGCTGCTGCTGGTATAGTAATTGGTAAAATAGGCACATCTACTGTTAGTGCTATTGAATTGAGTAGAGTTTTTATATAATGGTATGAAAATAAAGTTGGGTATTTTGAGTAAAATAATGTTAAAAGAAATGCTTTTGGTGTCTAAATATCAAGGTGAGAAAATTGTAATGACTAATGGCGTGTTTGATATACTTCATATTGGTCATATTCATTTTTTAACTAATGCTAAAAAGTTGGGAGATAGGTTAATTGTAGCTGTTAATAGTGATGATTCTACTAAAAAATTAAAAGGAAATCTTCGACCTATTAATGTATTATCGCAACGTATGATTGTTTTAGAAGCGTTGAAGGTTGTGGATTGGGTAGTCTCTTTTGATGAGGATAGTCCTAATAAGTTAATTGCAGATTTATTACCTGATATTTTAGTGAAAGGTGCAGATTATAAATTAGGAGATATTGATGGCAGTAAAGAGGTATTGGCTAATGGTGGTGAAGTGCGCATTTTAGATTTTAAAATAGGTTTTTCTACTAGTAACATTATTAATGTTATTAGAAATATTTAAATAATCTTTAATTAAGTTAATTATGAATATTTGATTTTGTTAAGTTTTGCAGATAGGGCAAATTTTAACTCTTGTTTGTGTTTACGATTCAGATATTTTGCTTATTTCATTTTTATTGTTTGTTTTATGGTATATGCTTATGGATATTTAAGTTAGTGTTTTGTATGTTAAAGTCTAATAGGTATTGTATCATTTTTGTCATCTGGAATTTTTATAAGTTTTGAAAGTATTTGATTTATTAATTAGTTTAATTTAATTATGAGTATGCGATGAAGTCTTGCATATTTTATTTAGTTTGTAATAAATTAAGATATACATCAGAATATTGTTGTGGTTTGATATAGATTGGAACAGGCGTTGTACTTTTGTTATGAAGTTTAGATTTTTACTATCTAATGTCCCGTAGATATGGATCTTGTATGGTGGCTGATTAATTATAGCAAAATATTTTATGTTTTTAGTGTTTTAGAACGTTGTTTACTTTGAACTGTGTCTTTAGTTTTTATTTATTTGGAATACGTGAGATATGTAAATTTAATGTATCAGTCTCTTCTTTCTAGATTTGGTATATCTTTTATAGAACGAGTGGATAATGCAATAAAAGCATTACGTAATGGTATTGGCGTTTTAGTTACAGATGATGAGTGTCGTGAAAATGAAGGTGATATGATTTTTGCAGCAGAGAATATGACAGTTGAGCAAATGGCTTTGGCCATTCGTTATGGCAGCGGTATAGTCTGTCTTTGTTTGACAGAAAGTCGTTGTCATCAATTAGAATTACCAATGATGGTTGAATGTAATAGTAATCGTTATCGCACTGCTTTTACTGTAACTATTGAAGCTGCAGTAGGGATAACCACTGGGGTATCAGCGGAAGATCGTTTGACTACGATTCGCGCTTCTATTAAAGATGGTGCTAAACCAACTGACCTTCATCGTCCTGGTCATGTTTTTCCTTTACGCGCTCAAAAAGGAGGTGTATTGTCTCGTTTAGGTCATACTGAAGCAGCGGTAGATTTAACAACTTTAGCTGGTTTAAAGCCTTTTGGCGTGTTATGTGAATTGACTAATGCAGATGGTAGTATGTCTCGTGCGTTAGAAATTATCGAGTTTAGTAATAGATATGGTATGCCTGTATTAACTATTAGAGATTTAGTATCTTATCGTCTAGCGCTGAGGTATTGATTTATGCATTTTATTCGTTTTTAAATTGTTTATTGTATTTATTAATTTGCTTGTGTTTTTATTTTAAATATTTTCGAGTATGTACTTGTTTTAATCTGTGTCTTTCTTTGTATTTTATGGGATATTATTTTTTTATTTATATTAATTTTTTAACACTTTGTTTAACTATGTTATGTCTTCAAGGAATTTTAATTTGCTAATCACTGTGAGTGTAAGTCGGCTCTGCTTTGTTTTGACCCGGTGCATTATGAATTTAAAGTGGTTAACTATATGATTTATTGTTGTAAGGTGTTATTTGGTTTTTTATTAGTAATATTTATTCATTAGAGTTTAACTCTTAAACTCTGTGATCAAAGATATCTTTTAAAATAAAGATTTAATTGTTTATTGATTTCAAAATTCTGGGAAGGGATATATGTTGGCAGTTATACGTATTTTGCTAATTTCAATTTTGTCTGTTTTTATCTGTATATTTGGTTCGGTTTATTGTTTATTAAGTCCGAGGAATCCTGCTCATGCAGCTATTCTTAGTCGTTTTTTTAGTAGAATGGCTCCAGTATTTGGTATTCAAATTGAATTGCGTCAACCATTAAGAAAGCAATTAGCTAAAAATTATATTTACGTTTCTAATCATCAAAATAATTATGACTTGATTTTGTTAACATATGTGGTGAAACCACGTACTATTACAGTTGGCAAGAGAAGTTTGTTATGGATACCTTTGTTTGGATTGTTGTATTGGTTAACTGGTAATTTATTTATAGATCGTAATAATATTTTAGGTTCTCATAACGCTATCGTGAAATTAGCTAGTCGCGTTAAAAGGGAAGATATTTCGTTATGGATATTCCCAGAAGGCACACGTAGTCGAGGTCGAGGTTTGTTACCTTTTAAGACAAGTGTTTTTTATGCTGCAATTTTTGCAGGTGTTCCTATAGTACCAGTTTGTGTATCTAACACAGTTGGTAAAATTAAACTTAATCGTTTGTATAATGGAGTAGTTCTTATTGAAATTTTGCCTCCATTAGAAACTGTCAGTTATAATATTAAGCAGGTGAGAATGTTTACTGAATATTGTTATAATCTTATGAAAACTAAAATTTATGAATTAAATACTGAAATTGCTGCTCGAGATTTAAGTAATAAATCTGATTAATCTATGTTTCTTTTGATGATCCTTCAATACGTTTAAATCCATTATATAGATCATCAATTAAATCTTCAATATTTTCTAAACCAATGTGAAGGCGCACCAAAGTGCCAGTGAAATCTAATTTTTCAGATATTCTAATGTTCATTAGTTCTTCAGGTTGATTAATGAGAATTAATGATTCAAATCCTCCCCATGAATATGCCATACGGAAATATTTAAAATTATCAAGATAATTTGTTAGTTGTTGTGAATTTAGTTTTTGTTTTAATATAAATGAAAATAATCCACTAGAGCCAGTAAAATCTCTTATAAAATATTCATGACCCTTACTTCCAGGCAGAGCTGGGTGGTTAACTTTATGCACATTAGGATTAGTATGCAACCACTTAGCAATCTGTAATGCGTTTTTTTCATGTTGTTTTAGTCTCAGGTGCAAAGTGCGTATTCCTCGTAATGTCATATAAGCAGTATCTGCATCAACTATTTGTCCCATTAAATAAGATTGTTTACATAGCTGCTCCCAACACCTTTCATTAGATACCGCAGTTCCAATCATAGCGTCAGAATGACCTGTTAGGTATTTGGTGCCTGATTGAATAGATATATCAACGTCTATATCTAATGCTTTTAAAAATACTCCTGCTGACCAAGTATTATCTAACATAATTACGATATCTGGTTTTTTTCTTCGTGCTGCCTTTATAATACCGGGGATATCTTGTATCTCCATAGTTATGGATCCAGGTGATTCTAGTACAATTATTTTAGTATTTTCTTTTATCAGATGGCTGATATCTTCGCTTATTAATGGATTGAACCAAGTAGTAGAAATTTGTAACTTTTTTAGTATATGTTGACAAAATTTTTGGGTTGGTTCGTAAACATTATTTGTTACTAGAATATTATCTCCCGCAGATACAAAAGAAAGAATGGAATTTGCGATTGCCGCCATACCGCATGGATATAATGCACAACCTACACCATTTTCTAATTCGGTCATCGCTTTTTTTAAAGCAAAATGTGTTAATGTGCCTTTACGTCCGTAAAATAGGTTATCTTGAGCACAATTGTTAATAATAGCCGCTTGTTTTTTTTTCTTATACGAGCTGAATATTAATGATGAAGCTCTTTGAATTACTGGGTTTATGGATCCTTGAGTATATTTTTCATCTCTAGCTGTGGTTATTAGAGATGTTTCTATTTTTTTATCTTTGTTTTTCGTCATCGCAATAGTCTAAATTTTTTCTTCTAGTTTAATCTTATAAGTATTTATTGACTCTATCATAGTTTAAGGGCGTAATGGAAAATTTAACTATCTTGAAGTGATATTTGTAAATTATAATTATTTTTGCATTTTGGAAATATATAAGTACCTGCTTGTTTCAAACTGCTTCCTTATGAAGAGTTCTTCTTATAGTAAGAAGCTATTATCGGTTGTTAACCGGATATGTGCCCGGACTTGGAATTGAACCAAGGACACGGGGATCTTCAGTCCACTGCTCTACCAACTGAGCTATCCGGGCAGCTTATACAACTTTTGGCATCTGCAATATAAGGTTTGCAGGTTACCATTTCTATAGTTTTGAATGATCCGTATATCAGATATACACATCACTCAATTATATTGATCATCCGATGTTAATTTTTATATAATTTTAGTGAATTATAAATCCAAGTCAAATATTCATGGCTAATGCCAACTATTGGTATTGCTATCAGTTCTGGATTGAGATAGGGATGATACTTTCTAATAGTCTCAAAAACAGATGATTTTAGGCATTTGTAACTTTTGATCAGCAATTGGATCTCATGTTTTTGTTTTAGTTCATTTTCCCAATAATATAAAGAAGTAGCATTGTTCAACATAGTAACACACGGAGTCAAGTTCTCTTCTAATAGTTTTTTAGCTATACGAATCCCTGTGTCTTTATCGTTAGGTACAGTGCACAAAATTATTATGAGTTCATCGTCAAGCTTATTCATAGGATATAATTTATTACTGCTGCAAATCTGACATTTCTATGATAAAATTACTGTATTGACCATTTTAGTGTTGTTAGCATCTGCTGCGAATCTAATAAAAGTGACAGTAAAATACCTTATATTGGATTGTTGTGTCAAGCAATCTCGGTTATTATAACTGTTAATGGTGGTGATTTTGATGTTGTAAGTTTTGTTTGTGACGCATTTTAGTTGGGATAGTTTTGGACGGTGGAGGCTTGTAGTTTTTGTGCGTTATTTTGGTTTACTTACATCAATTGGGTAAAGGCTAATTTTTTATATTGCTACAAAAAAAATTTTTTGATAACCCTTGAAGCCATACTAAATGTCCCCATCTAAGTAGACAGATGTAGATGAAATTTAGGCGTTTAAGTTCGGTATTCGTCTCAAGGTTGATACCGATTTTATGATAAACTTAAGAGGAGTATTAAATGAAAATTCGTCCATTGCATGATCGCGTCATTGTTAAGCGTAAAGAGGTTGAGTCTAAATCAGCTGGCGGCATTGTCTTGACTGGTTCTGCTGCGGGTAAATCTACTCGTGGTGAAGTATTAGCTATCGGCCGTGGCCGTGTTTTGGAAAATGGTGAAGTGAAAGCATTAGATGTAAAGGTTGGCGACACCGTGATTTTTAATGACGGGTATGGCGTGAAGTCAGAGAAGATTGATAATGAGGAAGTTTTGATTATGTCAGAGAGTGATATTTTGGCGATTGTGGAAAAATGATTTTACGTGATTAACTTGATGAATAACTGTAAGGTAAATAGAAATGGCAGCTAAAGATGTGAAATTTGGCAATGATGCTCGCGCTAAGATGCTTCGTGGTGTGAACGTTTTAGCCGATGCAGTAAAAGTTACTCTTGGGCCTAAAGGTCGTAATGTGGTTTTGGATAAGTCTTTTGGAGCACCGGTTATTACTAAAGATGGTGTTACTGTAGCTCGTGAAATTGAATTAGAGGATAAATTCGAGAATATGGGTGCTCAGATGGTTAAGGAAGTTGCTTCTAAGGCTAACGATGCTGCGGGTGATGGAACTACTACGGCTACTGTTTTAGCACAATCAATCGTTAATGAGGGATTGAAGGCTGTTGCTGCAGGTATGAATCCTATGGATTTGAAAAGGGGTATTGATAAGGCAGTGCTTGCTGCCGTTGAGGAACTTAGGAGAATGTCTGTACCTTGTTCTGATCCTAAAGCTATCGCTCAAGTGGGTACTATTTCCGCTAATGCTGATGAAACTGTTGGTACCTTAATTGCTAAAGCGATGGATAAAGTTGGTAAAGAAGGTGTTATTACAGTGGAAGAGGGTTCTGGTCTTCAAGACGAGTTAGATGTTGTTGAAGGCATGCAGTTTGATCGCGGTTATCTATCTCCTTATTTTGTCAATAAGCCAGAAAGTGGCACGGTTGAACTGGAAAATCCGTTTATCTTGTTAGTAGATAAGAAGATATCCAATATTCGTGAGATGTTGCCGATGTTGGAATCGGTTGCTAAGGCAGGAAAGCCTTTATTGATCATAGCTGAAGATGTTGAAGGTGAAGCTTTAGCTACTCTAGTAGTTAATAATATGCGTGGTATTGTAAAAGTTACTGCAGTTAAAGCTCCTGGTTTCGGTGATCGTAGGAAGGCTATGTTACAGGATATTGCTATTTTGACAGCAGGTACTGTGATTTCTGAGGAGATAGGCCTGGATTTGGAAAAGACCACTTTGAGTGATATGGGTCAAGCGAAGCGTGTGGTTATCACTAAGGATACAACTACTATTATTGATGGTGTAGGTAATAAATCTGCAATAGATAGTCGTGTTGCTCAGATTAATCAACAAAGAGATGAAGCTACTTCTGATTACGATCGTGAGAAATTGCAAGAACGTGTAGCTAAGTTAGCTGGAGGTGTTGCAGTTATTAAGGTTGGTGCGGCTACTGAAGTAGAGATGAAGGAGAAAAAGGCAAGAGTAGAGGATGCTTTGCATGCTACCCGTGCTGCGGTTGAAGAAGGTGTAGTAGCTGGTGGAGGTGTTGCATTAATTCGTGTAGCTAACGCTATTCGTAATTTACAAGGTGATAATGAAGATCAAAATGTTGGTATTAAAGTAGCTCAGCGTGCTATGGAATCTCCTTTGAGACAAATAATGGATAATGCGGGTGAAGATCCTTCAGTAATCGCTAATAATGTGAGATCTGGCGAAGGTAATACTGGTTATAATGCTGCTACAGAGCAGTATGGTAATATGATTGAATTGGGTATTTTAGATCCAACTAAGGTTACTCGTTCAGCATTACAGTATGCAGCTTCTATTGCTGGGTTGATGATTACTACTGAGTGCATGGTTACAGAGTTACCTAAGGAGGAAAAGCCTGACTTGAGTGGTGCCGCGGGTGCTGGTAATATGGGTGGTATGATGTAATTTTTGATGATGTATATATAGGTTATATGAGAGATAGGTTTTTTTGTTAGAAGGCTTGTTGTTGGCTTAGACTACCAAGGTTCTAGTGATTTAGAATAGAGATCATTAGATTCTTGGTAGTTTTTCGATAGAAAGTTTTATGGTATTTTATAATATCAATCAGCTTTGTCCTGGTTTTAAGATTATGTATGATAGTGAGCCGTGTGTTGTTGTTAATAATGAATTTATTAAACCTGGAAAGGGACAGTCATTTAATAGGGTAAAATTCCGCACTTTGATTACTGGTAAAAATTTAGAGAAAATTTTTAAATCTGGTGATTTAGTACAGTCAGCTGATATAATAGAAGTTAGCTCGGTGTATTTGTATAGTGATGCTACATTTTGGTATTTTATGAATTGTGAAAATTTTGATCAAATAGTTGTAAATTTTGAAGTTATTGGTGATAATTCTAAATGGTTGGTTGAACAAGTTAATTATAATATAATTTTATGGTGTGAGCGACCAATTAGTGTGATTCCTCCAAATTTTGTATGTTTGAAAGTTACAGATACTAGCCCTGGAATTAAAGGTAATAGTGTTACTAGTGTAGGTACTAAATTAGCTACTTTAATAACTGGTGTTACTATTAGGGTGCCGGTTTTTGTTCAAGTTGGTGAAATAATAAAGGTGGATACTAGATTCAGTCGTTATATATCAAGGGTTAAATAGAGATGATCTCGTTGAATTATTTTATATAAGTTTTAGAGTTTGAGGGTAAAGATTCGTCTCTATATTAGAATTATATTTTTATAATTTTGTTATATATTTATTATGGTAATATTATTTTATTTCGGATGTTATAAAGTTGATTTTTTCTTATTTTCGTAATTTGCATTTTAGAATTTAGTTTAAGTCTGAGTAGATAAATAGTTAATGTATAGTTCTATTGAATGGAGACCTTCTTCTTCCATCGACAATTTAGTACAGCGTTCTTTAATTATAAGAAAAATAAGAAGATTTTTTTTTGATAGAAATTTTTTAGAAGTTGAGACTCCTATATTAAGTCGAGCATCAGTAACTGACATTGGTCTTTCTTCTTTTCAGGTTGATTTCACTTTGGCTGGAGGTATAAATAGTAAATTACTTTATTTAATGACTAGTCCTGAATTTCATATGAAACGTTTACTTGCAGCTGGTAGTGGTTCTATATTTCAATTGTTTAAAAGTTTTCGTAATGAAGAAATTGGTCGATATCATAATCCAGAGTTTACAATGTTGGAGTGGTATCATCTTAATTATGATATTTATGATTTGATGCATGAAGCATATGATTTATTGGAACATATTTTTAATTTTAATAAAAGTCCTGAATTCATATCTTATAGAGCAGTGTTTAATAAATATGTAGGTTTTGATCCTTTATTAAGTAATAGAGAAGCATTATATAAATTTGCATCTGAATGTTCTTTATCTGATGCTATTTCATTGAATGATGATAAAAATAGTATACTGCAATTGCTATTTTCTGTACTTGTTGAGCCTAACTTAGGTCAAAGTATACCTATTTTTGTTTATCATTTTCCTGTTGAGCAGGCTGGATTATCTAGAATTAATATTAAAGATATTAGATTAGCAGAAAGATTTGAAATTTATTATAAAGGATTAGAATTAGCAAATGGTTTCTATGAATTACTGGATCATCATGAACAACGTCGACGTTTTTTGCGAGATAATGAAGTTCGAATGAAAATTAATTTACCTCCTCAAGTAATTGATGAAAATTTGTTATCTGCCATGGAATTTGGGTTACCTGATTGTTCTGGGATAGCTTTGGGAGTTGATCGTTTAGTTATGTTAGCATTAAAAGCTGATTCTTTAAGTGATGTTATCGCTTTTCCATTAGATAGAGCTTAGCCTTAAAATTTTTATTTTTTATGTCCAAATGCGAAGTTTTGTTTTATAGTTGTAATTTTAATTATGAGAATTTTTCAATAGTAATATTTAGATCTTTACGGATTTGGAAAGGTGGACATGGTAATTCTAGTCCGTGTGTTTTATAAGCATTTAAGATGAGAGTGTGTATTTGGTGTCGCAAAGGCATACGGTAGCTCATTTTTTCAGTATATAGGCGTATTTCGAATATTGGCAATCCTTGTTGTAAATCTGTTAGATAGGCTTCAGGTGATGGTACATCAAGTACCAGTGGACAATTTTTAACAGTTTCTAATAAAATAGAAGTTATTTTTTCAGTGTTTATGTTTAATGGTACAGGTATTTTTAGTACTACACGCGTTATTGTATTTGTTAACGACCAGTTTGTGAATTGTTTAGTGATAAATTCTTTATTAGGAACAATTATTTCTTTATTATCTAAATCTGTTATAGTAGTAGTACGTGTGTTGATACGAGTAATATTACCAGTAAAATTTTGGATAGTAACAGTATCACCAATACGTATTGGTTTTTCAAAAAGAATCATTAATCCTGATATAAAATTAGCAAATATTTCTTGTAAACCAAAACCTAATCCTACTCCTAATGCTGCAATTAACCATTGTAACTTTGACCATTCTATGCCAATAAATGAAAATCCTATTAATCCCCCAAATAACATGAGACCATATTTAGTTAAGGTGGTGATTGCATATCCTGTTCCTGGGGTAAGATTTATGCGTTGTAACAGTATCAATTCTAGTAATGACGGCAGATTTCTTACTAGCTTAATTGTGATAACAAATACTAAAATAGAAATTAGTGCTGCCCCAAGGGTAATTCGATGTGGATCTTCTTTTGTTGATATGTTTGATGTGACATTCCATAAAGTGATATTTTCTAAAAAACTAAATGTTGAATGCAATTCAGACCATAAAATTATTATTGATAATACAGCAATAATACTGAAGATAGATCGTATCAATTGTAGTGATTTAGCGCTTATAACATGTAGATTATAATCTGTTTTTCCATATTGTTTATTTATTTTAATTGTATGTTTAGGTAGATTTTTTTGAGGATTATGTGGTGCTGTATATATTATATTCTCTTTTTTTTTGTTTTTTTCTGATATTATTCGGCGGTGCTGTATAAACATCCAGCGTTTAATAATATCATATATTATAAGCAATAATATCCAAATACCAATTGATTTTTCAAGTTGTGTTAATAGTATTTTAGATGTCATCAAATATCCCCAACAGGAAAATAAAGATGCCATGATAGGAGCACATAGCATTATATTCCATAGTAATTTGTTTATTACATTATCTTTAGTTCCATTTTTATTAATGTATAAGGGTAGTTTGGATTTTTTTAAATTTAAAGTGATTAATGTGATATAAATACACGATAGTATGAAAAATGAACGACCAAGTGTATTATAGAATTGATGATCATTATATTTTTCAAATGTTGTTGAAGATATAATTGATAATGTAATTATGCTAAAAAATGAGATATGATGGCGTAGTGCTTTTTTTATTTGTAATTTTGACCACCTGAAATGAGTAATAAAAAGTCCTTTATCTTTTGCAAAATATAAAATTATGATAAATATCCATAATGCGGGCGTCATGTTAGACATAGCATCGCCTATAGTGACTGCAAGAGGGTGCGTCCATGCATATTTGAAGTTATAAGTAATAGCTATCCATAGTAATGGTATGGGGAGAGATATAATTATGGACCAAAATATGATGTGGATAGTGAATAAAAAATTGTCTTTGCTGATTTTCCCTATTTTGTTGCTAACTATTGTTAAATAATCATTGTAGTGACGTTGCAAATAAATTTGCAATCCGATTAATATTATGCTTCCATTTAATAAGATAATTGATTTTTTATTTAAAAATATTTCCTTTAATATGTTTTTAAACTCTTTTAAGGCGTTGTAGTTCAAAATTTGTTGTAGGTCTTTGTATACTTGTAGAGGATATGAGGAGGTAATAGGGCGAATGTCTGCTGTCCAAAATAAGGCTCGATGAGCGGTTTTTTGTACTTCTTTAATTATTTTTTTAAGTTGTTCGTATGCTATTTTAAGTTTTGTTAGTTCAAGAATTTGTGTATCGCATCCAGTTATTAGTAAATTTAAAAGATCCTTTTTTATGTTGAGTTGTGTGATTAATGTATTATTTTCTTCTATAGTTAATTTTGTATTGCCATCATTTTTATTTTGTAATTCTTCTAAGTGTAATTCATTTAACTGATTTTCATATTTTAACCTTTTGGTTTGCCATCTTACCATATTATTATCTAATTGTTGATATTTTGGTATTTTTGGTAACTTAGATAATTGAGCTCTTAAGCTGTTTCCCAGCGTTGAAGATTTATCTAGCCATTGTGATTGTTCAAGTAGATTGTTAAGTATTTTTTTACTTTGTGTAATATAAGAATTGGTTTGTTGTTGTTTTGACTTGATATAATGCATATTATTTATTTGTTGATTGAGATCGTTCGAAAGTTTGTAACTATTTAATAATTGTTCGTTTTTGCAATTATACAATATCCTGTTTTTTTCTATTGTTTTTGTTTTTTCATGATGTAATTCAATTAATTGGCTAATAAATTTTTGTAATTCTTCATTCAATTGATTATGTCTTTTTTTAAGCAATGAAATGCGTAATTTTAGAATTTCTTGTTGATTGTTAAAATTAAGTTTAGATAATTCTAGTTCTGCTATTTTTAATTTTTTATTCGTTTGTTGTATTTTTAATTCTGTTAATTTAGTTTGATTAATTGGAATATTAGATATTAAAGATGATATCTGTTGTTTTATATTGTCCAATTCTTCTTGTTCTTTTTTTTGTTCTTCGGGTAATATAATTAGTGATTGATTAATATGGTTTATTTGATTTTGTTCTTTTTGCAGTTCTAATCCACAATCTGTTACTTGTTTTTTTATCTGCAATAGTCTTTTTTTTAATCCATTAATAGAAGATAAAATATCTATATTTTCTAGGATTGGTAGGCTAATTTCGTTTTTTTTCTTTTTGTACAATTGATGGTGTAGCATTAGAAAATCGCTAATGACCACTTGATATTTTTTTATGTAATCGTCAAATGATTGTTCTTCATGTGTTTTTATTTCTGTGAAATTTGTATTTTCCTGGCTTTTATTGCATTTTTTTATATTGTCTTTTTGTATTTGATTTGCTGAACATGCTGTAGAAGATATCTGGTTGGTTGAATATCCTATCATATACAGGATAATTATCAATCGTAAAATACATGTCATTGTTTTTATTATGTTCAATCATTTCATATTAATATGGATGATTATACTTCAAATTATGTTTGCTAAAGGAAGGCCTATTTTGCTTATTTGGCCACAGTATATGTGGTTGCTGAAAATTATTTTCCCTTCAGGAAATAAATTAATTACGGTAGATCCTAACTTAAATAATCCCATTTCTTGCCCTTTTAATAAAGTTATTGCATTAATATCGTTAGCTTGTGGGTAATGCCAATGTTTGATAATTCCTTCTCGAGGAGGGGTGATTGTTCCTGCCCAGATGGTTTCAATGCTTCCCATGATGATAGCTCCTATTAATATTTGTGCCATTGTTCCGAATTCCGTATCAAATAAACAAATTAATCTTTCATTGCGGGCAAATAAATTTGTTATGTTTTCTGCAATTATAGGATTGACAGAGAATAGATCGCCAGGTATATACAGAGAATCCCTTAGTGTTCCGTTGCATGGCATGTGTACTCTATGGTAATTTCCTGGAGATAGGTATATTGTAGAGAAATTACCATCTCGGAAACGATTGATTATACTATCGTTACCTGCCAGCAAAGATTCTAGTTTGTAATAGTGCCCTTTAGCTTGAATTATATTTTGTTTGTCAATTTTTCCTATTTGGGAAATTATTCCATCTGCGGGCATTGTTAATATTAACGGATCTTTGTCAATAGGCCTAGCATCATCTCGTAATTTACGTGTAAAAAAATTGTTAAAAGTAGAATATTGCATTACATCTGTTTCTTGTGCTTCATCCATTTTTATCTGATACATGTATATGAATATTTTAATTATCCATTGAGTGATGATTCCTCCTTTCCATTCAGCCATACATCCTATAAATTCGGTGAGCCATCGCTTAGGTAATAAGTATTGTGACATTATTTTGATTTTCTTTAACATTTAGGATGCTGTAGTAAATATATTGTATTGGGTTAAAGACAACATTTTTGAAAATTATATATCATAAAATTTTATGATTGTAGCAACGGACTTGGTGACTTTTGTACTTTGTATTCTTTGCATTATTATAGTTTTCATAATTTTAACTTTAACAAGTATTTAAGGGTATTTTGTGAACGACGTAGGTCATACTCTATAAGTGTCGTAACTGGTTGTTGGTTGTCAGAAAATGTGCTCAGCATATTTTCTGTTCTAGATGTTATATTGGCTGTGCTTATACTTTCAAAATTATATTTCATAAATTTTGTAATTAAGTATCGATAAATTGTTTATCTCATGTTTATTACATCAAGTGTAACGTCGTTTAATTTTTGGTTAGCTCCATCATGCTCGAAAGTTTAGTTCTAATCGCTACGCAATATCATATTGAAACAACGGCCATATTGTCAAATAATACTTGATTTTTTATTTTCTGTTGTGTTGTTTTTTATATAATTTGATGTATACTGCTTAAATATTTTCTTTATTGTATCGATATAGCTTTAAGACTCACGGTTTCTTCAAAAAATAATGTTTATAGGGTTTATATGAATGAGGACAACTTAGTTTGGATTGATCTTGAGATGACTGGGTTGAATCCCGATTGTGATCGAATTTTGGAGATTGCCACTCTAGTCACTGATGTGAATTTAAATGTTCTTGCAGAAGGTCCTGTATTAGCGATATATCAATCAGATGAGCAGTTATCATGTATGGATCAGTGGAATATTAGTACTCATACTTCTACTGGTTTAATAGATAGGGTCAGAAAAAGTTGTTTTAGTGAAAAGGTATCAGCTACTTTAACATTGGATTTTTTAAAACAGTGGGTGCCTTGCGGTAAATCCCCAATTTGTGGTAATAGTGTGGGTCAAGATCGTCGTTTTTTGTTTCGTTATATGCCGCAATTAGAAAGTTATTTTCATTATCATTGTTTAGATGTTAGCACAATTAGAGAGTTAGTTTACCGTTGGAAACCAGTTATTTTAAATGAGTTAATGATACATAAAACTCATCAAGCATTAGATGATATTCGAAATTCTGTAATTGAGTTGATCTATTACCGTAACCATTTTCTTAGTTTATTGTAACTTATGCAAATTGTTTTTTTTAGATTACATGACTGGATTTTGTGTTTTTGTGAGATGGTAGTATTTATATGTGTATTTTTTTTGTACTTTGGCAATTTTGTTTAAAGTTAAGTTAATGCGGGAATAACTCAGTGGTAGAGTGCAACCTTGCCAAGGTTGGAGTCGCGGGTTCGAGTCCCGTTTCCCGCTGGTTTTAAGATTTTGTAAATATTGTCCATTTATTGAGTGTGAGTTATCACCAATTTAAAATATAATTTTATAATTTTGATGCATGATATGCATGTAAGTGACATAAATATTTTCGCTGATTAATAGCGTTAATTTAAATCTGTTTGCTATCTTGAGGTGGTTCTTACCTAAGTTTCGGTATGTTTCAAAATATTGTAGAAATTTAAATGCTTTATTGCCAAATAATTATACACTTAATTTTACCAGCAATTTGTGTGCTTATGTCAGTAATGTTTTGTTTTTGATATGGGTAATTAATCGGGATTAATTATTTTATAAGTTATCTGACAGTGTAATGTGTTATGAGAGGCTGCATGTTTTTTTTATCCTGTGAATACGATACTATTAAGTTGGGTAGAATAATAGGTTGTGTTTGTATTCCAGGAAGTTTGATTTATTTACAGGGAGAGATTGGAACTGGTAAAACTACTCTTTGTAAGGGCTTTCTGCGATCTTTAGGTTATTCTGGTTCTGTAAAAAGTCCAACTTATACATTGGTTGAGATATATGAAACAGAACGCTGTATTGTTTATCATTTTGACTTTTATCGTATAAGAGACGTTGAAGAGCTTGGACATATTGGAATTATGGATTATTTTAATGATGGCTCTATTTGTGTTATAGAATGGGCAGATAATGGTATTCCAATTTTACCTAAATCAGACATTACGATTAATTTAATTTATTTGGATGATGGTCGGCAGGTAGTTTTAGAATCATTTAGCTCCCTTGGAAATGAAATATTGGAGAAATTGTCATTACAGGGATTTTATTTGTGAAATTTATCAGACTTAGGGTAGTGTTGTTGTTTTTTTGTATATTTTACATTGGAGTAAGTTACTTTCAGTCTTTGTCTTTTAGTAAGGTAAAGATGAATGGTAAAGTTATAAGTAGTATTGCTCTAAATTGTAAGTTTGCTTTTTCCCCTATTTTTAGTCTTTTTTCCTCATTTAATCTAAAAGGGGTAACATCAGATATCATACGTTTTTTTTATCTCAACATTATTTATATTTTGATTAATCTTAATGGTAAAAGTTTTTGGTTTTATTCTATAGCTAACATCTGTAAGGATAATTTAGTTTTTCATTTTTTAGTTACAAACTTAATAAAAGGTGAATATATAAGCTTTTGCCGTGTAATATCAGTCGTTGCAAAACAGATACTATGTTTTTCTCAAGCAATGAGAAAGCGTATTTCAGTTATGCATCTTTTTGATATAAAAATTAAAAAGGATCTTTTTTTTAGTACAATATTAATGGCAAAAAAATCAGTAACAGCAACTGTATTAGATAAATACGACATTCAAAATAATACACCAATTATAGTTGTTATTGATGCTGGTCATGGAGGTCAAGATCCAGGCGCTGTTAGTCGTAATGGGTTATGTGAAAAGAATGTTACAATTGCTATAGCTCGTAAGTTGAGAAATATACTTATTGCAGATAAAAAGTTTAAGCCAATTCTTACAAGAAATGGTGATTGTTTTATTTCTGTAATAGATCGATCTGAGTTTGCTCGTAAGCATGGTGCGAATGTTTTAATATCAATTCATGTCGATTCTGCTTTCAATAAAGAAGTTAAAGGTTTTTCTGTTTGGATATTATCCAGTAGACGTGCCAATAGGGAGATGGATATTTGTCTAGAACAATATAAAAAGAATTCTATTGGCTTTAGAGGTACTTCTAGTTTGTTGACTATTAACAGAGATGTTAATCCTTATTTTAATCAGGTTATTTTAGATTTGCAATTCGGTTATTCTCAGAAAGTAAGTTATGAATTGGGAGTTTGTGTACTGCATCATTTACGTGATTTTGGTAAATTACATAAATTAAAGCCTATTTCATCTAGTTTTGGTGTTTTGCGTTCTCCTGATATTCCATCTTTATTGGTTGAGACTGGTTTTATTAGTAATTCATCTGAAGAAAAATTACTTAGTAATAATTTTTATCAAAAAAAGATAGCTATAGCGATTTATAAAGGTTTGCGAGCTTACTTTATCGCTCATCCATTATATATATCTTCAGATCGTAATTAAAATATTCATGATTAATAAAAAATTGGTTTTTGTTTATTTTTAATTTAAAGTCTGTTATTTATTTGGTTTTTATGTTTGATATAGTAAAATCAGATCTACCACTTGTTATTTTTTTGATGGGTCCTACTGCTTCAGGAAAAACTGCATTAGCGTTAGCCTTAAAAAAAAGATTATCTGTGGAGATTATTAGTGTGGATTCTATGCTGATATATCGCGGGATGAATATTGGTACAGCTAAGCCAGTTTCAGAAGAATTGGTATTGGCTCCACATAAATTAATAGATATTTGTGATCCGTCTGAGTATTATTCAGTTGCAAATTTTTATAGAGATGCATTTCATGAGATTTCAAATATCATTTCAAATGGTAATATACCATTGTTAGTTGGTGGAACAATGTTTTATTTTAAACGATTATTAGAAGGTTTATCTTTTGTTCCTCCAGCAAATCTTGAAGTACGTGATAATATTAGACAAAAAGCGAGATTTATAGGTTGGGGATCGTTATATAGAAAGTTATGGGAAATAGATCCAATTTCAGCAAGTAAGATTCATCCAAATGACAAAGTGAGATTGTTGCGAGCATTAGAGATATTTTGGATATCTGGTAAAACTATGGCAGAATTGACAAAGATTATTTATTACAAACCTTTAACAAAAACACATTCGGTATATCAATTTGCCATTTATCCGAGAGATGTTGGGGTATTGTATAAACAAATTGAACAGCGATTTTACCACATGCTGGATATTGGATTTGAAGATGAAGTAAATGTTTTGTATTCTAGGGCAGATTTAAATAAAAATTTCTCATCTATTCGTAGTGTAGGTTATCGTCAGATGTGGTCTTATTTATCCGGAGAAATTGATTATGATGAAATGGTGTTACGTGCTATTCAAGCCACACGTCAACTTGCTAAACATCAAATGACTTGGTTACGTAAGTGGTGCAATCTTCATCGGTTAAGTAATGAAGATATTTGTTTTTCTGTTGATAAGATATTAAATGTTATTGGCTCTTCCTCGAATGCAAGATGATCTGTGAACTATAAGTGAATGATTAATAGAAATATAAAATTTTAGTAAATCATTTATCTATTTTTTAGGATTTTGTATGAAAGTCGATTTTGTCGATAGTAATATGTTTATATCTCATTGAGTGAGTAATGTTTTGTATATTTTATTAGTTTCTTTGTTGTTGTTTCGTTGATATTAGTTTATTAGTGTTGGGCATTTGTATTTTAAATTATTTTTAACACATTGAATATCTGTTAGGGTTTAAGAGTTGTGCCGTTTACTTAATAGTTAATTAGAATAATAGTTATATTTTATACTTAGATTGTTTCACATAAGTGTTATTTAATTACTGAAGGGCAAAGGTGAAGGTTCAGGTAGTGTACTCTTAAATAGTTATTTAATGATATCTAATAATCGAGAAAATAAAGGCTTACATTAGCAATAATTTTTTGATATGATTACGAAAATTAAGTTGTAGTTTTGAATTTTCATTGCAATTATTTTTCTGTTTTACCGTACGCAGGTATAAAAAATAAAGATCGTTCTCTGGGTAATAGTAGTATAATATGTTCAATTTTAGATTTGATGTATTCAATATTGGTAATGGTGCTATGATGGGAATACCTGAAAAAAAGATTTATCATTATCTTTTTATGGTTTTGTTTGTGCTTTCACTTTGTTGGGTTGTTAGTGGATTTTACACCATCAAAGAAGCTGAGCGCGGGGTGGTTCTTCGTTTCGGAAAATTTGATCATTTGGTATATCCTGGTCTTAATTGGAAACCAACTTTTCTTGATGTAGTTATTCCTGTCAACGTTGAATCAGTACGTGAATTGGCGGCATCTGGCACAATGTTGACTTCTGATGAAAATGTAGTGCGGGTTGAGATGAACGTACAGTATCGTGTGACTGAACCGGAAAGGTATTTATTTAGTGTTGTCAACGCTGATTATAGTTTGCGTCAAGCTACGGATAGTGCACTACGTGGTGTAATTGGAAAATATACTATGGATCGTATTTTAACAGAAGGTCGTACTGTGGTGAGGAGTGATACTCGACGTGTATTAGAAAATACTATTTATCCTTATAATATGGGTATTACACTTTTAGATGTTAATTTTCAAACTGCTCGTCCACCAGAAGAAGTAAAAGCAGCTTTCGATGATGCTATTGCTGCTCGTGAAAATGAACAACAGTATATTCGTGAAGCAGAAGCATATGCAAATGAAGTACAACCTCGTGCTAATGGGCAAGCGCAACGAATTTTAGAGGAAGGTAAAGCCTATAAGGCGCGTACTGTATTTAAGGCTCAAGGTGAGGTAGAAAGATTTTCTAAAATTTTACCGGAATATAAAGCCGCTCCGAGAATTACTAGAGAAAGATTATATATAGATACAATGGAGCGTGTATTGCGTAATACACACAAAATATTAATTAATGAAAAGTTGTCTAATAATTTTGTGGTCTTATCTATGGAACAAATTTTTGGATTTTCTCATAAAGATCGTCAGATTAATAAAATTGCTGCTAATAATGTTTTACAATCTTCAATATTAGACAATCATAGATTATCAGATAATAATAATGATGTGGTTTTAGTGCGAGATACAGATTTTAATAGTATCGCTAACAGGAAAATAGTTAATAATTAATAAATATCGCGATTTTAATCAATCTAAATGATGTAGTCACAAATAAAAGAGGTTAATTAATATAGAGAGTATGCGTAATTTTTTTGCATTCAGTCTTGTTGTGGTTTTTTTGGTATTGTATTCTTCGTTATTTATAGTTCAGGAAGGGCAGCGAGGTATCATGTTGCGTTTTGGCAAAGTTTTACGCGATGCTGATAAAAATCCGTTGGTTTATATTCCTGGTTTGCATATGAAAATACCATTTATTGAAACGGTAAAGAATCTTGATGCACGTATCCAGACTATGGAAAATCAGGCAGATCGTTTTGTAACTATGGAAAAAAAAGATTTGATTGTTGATTCTTATGTTAAATGGCGTATTAGTGATTTTAGTCGTTATTATTTAGCGACTGGTGGAGGAGATATTTCTCAAGCAGAAGTTTTAATAAAGCGTAAATTTTCTGATCGTTTACGTTCTGAGCTTGGTAAGCTTGATGTTCAAGGTATTGTTACTGATTCGCGTAATCGATTAATGAATGATGTTCGTGAATCATTAAATTATGGTACTTCTGGTAGTAGTAATAACAATGAAGATTCGGAAGTTGCAGCTATTGATAATGTTATTTCTTCTGTTTCTAACTATGCAGAATTAGAAACATTTAATAGTTGTTCTTTAAGAATTAATCCTAATAGTATGGCTGCGTTAGGAATTGAGATTGTTGATGTACGAATAAAGCAAATTAATTTACCTACAGAAGTTTCTGATGCTATTTATCAGCGTATGCGTGCAGAGCGTGAAGCTGTTGCTCGTCGTCATCGTTCTCAAGGCCAAGAGGTTGCAGAAAAGTTGCGTGCATCCGCTGATTATGAAGTTACTCGTACTTTAGCAGAAGCTGAGCGTCAGTCTTTAATAATTCGTGGTGAAGCAGATTCAGAAACAGCGAAGTTGTATGCTAATACTTTCAATGAGGATCCTTATTTTTATTCGTTTATCCGTAGTTTGGATGCGTATGAGAATAGTTTTAATAATAATATGAATAATATAATGTTGCTTAGTCAGAATAGTGATTTTTTTCGTTTTATGCATTCCTCTAAAAATATCGTTGATAACAATCAATTGAAACGTTAGTTTGCTTTTGTATTTAGAATTTCTTTTTTTTATTATTGATTTGTTTTTTGTATTTTAAGCAATTTAGTTAATTATTAAGATTTTGGTGATTTAAATATAATGAGAAAAAGTATTGTAGTATTGGGTGCTCAATGGGGTGATGAAGGTAAAGGCAAGATAGTCGATTTATTATCTAGGCATGCCAAGTATGTTGTACGATATCAAGGAGGAGATAATGCTGGCCATACTTTATTTTTTAATCAAAATAAGGTCGTCCTTCATGTAATTCCTTCTGGAATATTGCGGAGGGGTGTTACGGGGATAATAGGTAATGGAGTGATGTTATCGCCTCATTCTTTAATAACTGAGATAAAAGAATTAGAAAGAATAGGTATTGAGGTACGTAATCGTCTTTTTATATCTGAATCTTGTTTTCTTGTTCTTGCTTATCATGTTTCCATGGATGTAATGCGGGAAAAATTAAGTAATAGACATTCAATAGGTACTACGGGACGAGGTATAGGTCCAGCATATGAAGATAAGGTAGCTCGTCGTGCTTTACGTATTGGTGATTTGAAAAATTTACATATTTTTTCAGATAAATTAAAAGAAGTAATGGATTATTATAATTTTCAATTAGTACATTATTATAACTCAAAAAAAATTGATTACCAAAAGGTATTAGATGGTATACTTCAGATATCTGATATTTTAATTTCCATGTCAATTGATGTTGCAACTTTTTTAAATAAAGCTCGTCAAGAACAGTTATTAATTATTTTTGAAGGCGCTCAGGGTGTATTATTAGATGTTGATCATGGTACTTATCCTTATGTAACTTCTTCTAATACAGTATTAGCTGCCGCCACTCTTGGTTGTGGTTTGAATCCTTATTTTACAGATTATGTTTTAGGCGTGATAAAGGCATACACAACTCGTGTTGGTTTAGGTCCATTTCCTACTGAATTATGTGATGGTATTGGAGATTTTTTATGTGTTAATGGAAAAGAATTTGGATCTACTACTGGTCGTCGACGTAGAATAGGCTGGCTTGATGTTGTTGCTTTACGTTATGCAGTACAAGCTAATGCGTTTTCTAGTTTTTGTTTGACTAAGCTTGATGTGTTAGATGGATTAAAAGAGATAAAGATTTGTATAGCTTATCGTATGTCAGATGGTTCGGTTCTTCATAAAATGCCTTCTGCTTTTAAAAGTTGGGAAGTTATTGAACCAGTTTATGAAACTTTATCGGGTTGGCATGATAGCACTTCTGGTATTAAATTATTTAGTAAATTACCACCTGCCGCTCGTTTTTATGTAAAGCGTATTGAGGAACTAACTGATATACCGATTCATATTATTTCTACAGGTCCTGAACGTCAAGAGACTATTATTTTGGAAGATTCAGTTATTAGTCTATGAAATTGTAATTTGAAATGGTTTATATCCAATTTTTGTATTTTTAAGACATGGTTTTAGTTTTGCATCTACTTTATTCTTTCATGAAAATTTTGTTTATGTAATTGTAATGTTAATATTAATTGTAGATGATTTGTTGCATACAGTTTAAATTTAATTTTGTAATATTATTTATTTTGATATTTAAAATAAAGTATGGTTAAATTTATTTTATGTGTGAATTTATATACGGTATTCATGCCATTCAATCTTTATTAGATAAAGATCCCCATGCTTTTTTAAAAGTTTATATTACCAATGAATTTTCTTGTAATAATAACCGTTTAAAGATTTTGTTTAGTAAACTAGAAGAGATTTGTCTTGTAGAAAAAGTACAGAGTCGTTATTGGTTGCTAAAAAAAATTGGTTTTTCTTCTCACCAAGGAATAGTTGCTAAAGTTCGTAGAAAAATTGATTTTCGTGAGAATTATTTATTAGATTTTTTAGCTAAAGAAGATAATCCATTAATTTTAGTTTTGGATTGTGTTACTGATCCTCATAATCTAGGGGCATGTTTACGTTGTGCTAGCGTTTTTGGCGTGCATGTTGTGATTGTACCTCGTAATCGTTCCTCTAAAATAAATGCTACGGTTAGAAAGGTAGCTTGTGGCGCTGCAGAAGTTATTCCTTTAATTCGTGTTACTAATTTAGTTCGTACATTGCAGTTACTTAAGAAAAAAGACATAAGAGTTATAGGTACCGTACCGAAATCTGATATTTATTTGCATAAAATTAATTTGATTGGAAAAATAGCATTAATTATGGGATCTGAAAGTAGTGGTATTAGAAATTTAACTAAAAAAACTTGTGATGATTTGGTTAGTATTCCAATGTTTTCTAATGGTTCTATTATTTCTCTTAATGTCGCTGTAGCTACAGGTATTTGTTTATTTGAGGTTACGCGACAAAAAAATAATCTTTAATTTTAGTTGTATTTTTGATTGCGTATGTTGTTTTTTTTAGTAAATTTAGTATCATGCAAAAGCGTGCGATGTATTTTCTATTGTGTATTGTTAGGTTGGTTTGGTATTTTATGTTATTTTTATGAGAAGTGTTTTATTTACATGACTGTGCTAAATAGATATTTGGTATTGTTGTAGTTATTTATGGTTTTATAAGATATGTATGGAGTTCTTATGATGCGTCATTACGAAATTGTTTTAATGATTAATCCTGATTATAGTGAGCATATTGATAGTATGATTGAACAATATAGGAATCTTATATTAGTTGATAATGGAATAATACATCGTTTGGAAGATTGGGGGCGTCGTACTTTAGCATATCCAATTAAAAAATTGCATAAGGCTTATTATATTTTATTAAATATAGAGGTTTCTTTTAAAACCTTGAGTAAATTGGAGAATACTTTCAAATTTAATGATAATATAATTCGTAATATGATTATAAAAGTGAAAAAAGCAATTACTGATTCATCCCCGATGATGCAGGTTAAGGATAAGGATTCACATAGTATTTAATTGTAGAAGATTAATGATAATAGTGGTAGATAGTTTTTAGTGTTTTATGATGAATGATAAGTATAATTTGCGCGTTGTTAGGTTGATGGATTAATATGTATTAATGCGATTATTCTAATATTTGGGAAATTTTTTATGGTGTATTATTCTCGTGGTCGTAAATTTTGTAGATTTAACATAGATAAATATGTTGAAATTGATTATAAAGATATCTCGAAGTTGAAAAATTATGTTATAGAGAGTGGTAAAATTGTTCCTAGTAGGATTACGGGGTCTGCTGCAAAATTTCAGCGTCGTTTGTCACGTGCTATTAAAAGGGCGCGCTATATTGCCTTTTTACCTTATACAGATAGTCATCTTTAGTTAGTATTTTGTGATGTAGAATTTATGAAACAATTACGTGTTATTTTGTTAGAAAAAGTTGATAATCTCGGTGAGGTGGGTTTTTTGTTTTATGTTAAAGCTGGATATGCTCGTAATTTTTTATTTCCCACTGGAAAAGCCATTATTGCTACAAAGAAAAATATTTCACGTTTTAAAAATAAGCAGAGTGAATTAGAAAGTAAATTTTTGCAATTACAGATGATGGCTAGAGTGCGTTCAGAAAAAATTAATGCTCTTGGGTCGATTGTCATTTTATCCAAGGTAGGCGCAGAAGGTAAATTATTTGGTTCTGTAGGTGCTCGTGATATAGCTATTGCTATAACTAATGCTGGAGTCAAAGTATCTAAAAATGAGGTTAGGGTCTCTAATAAAGGTTTGCGTGTTGTTGGGAATCATACAGTTAAAATTAAATTATATAGTGGAATTTATTCCAGCGTGGTTGTAACTATTTCTTCAGAAATTTAGTTTTTATTCTTTAATTTAAATAAGTATATTAAAATAAATGTGATAAATTTTTACATGTAAGGTATTTTTGATATTTATAATATCGTATGGTACATTAAAAAAAATGATCTTAAATATTCTATTATGTTATTTTATTTATGATTGAAAAAATTATTAGGCTTTCCCGTAAAGCTGGGAAAGCAATTATGAGGTTTTATAATAATAAAAGGTTTTTTTTTGTAGATAAGAAACAGGATAGTTCTCCTGTAACTAGTGCTGATTTGATTTCGCATAAGATCATTATTTGTGGATTGCGTCGTTTAACACCTGATGTTCCTATTGTTTCTGAAGAGGATTGTTTTTCTTTTAAGAAGGATTCCGATTTTTTTTGGTTGGTTGATCCATTAGATGGCACCAAGGAATTTTTAAAGCGAAATAATGAATTTACTGTTAATATTGCTTTAGTTAAAAATGGTATACCTGTAGTTGGTGTAATATATGCTCCAGCTATTAATTGTTTGTATACTGCGTATAATGGTCAAGCATGGAAAGATAATGGTTATAATAAACATTTAATTCATGTTAAGAATATTTTTCCGCCAACTATTGTTGTAAGTCGTTTTCATTTAAATGAAAACGACTTACAACAATATTTATTGAAATTTAAAAAATATAGACTTATTAGGGTTGGTTCGTCGTTGAAATTTTGTATGATAGCTGAGGGTAAGGCACAATTTTATCCGAGTTTTTCTTCTATCAAATTATGGGATACAGCTGCAGGTTATGCTGTAGCAATGGCTGCTGGTGCTAAGATTATTGATTGGCATGGTTCTTCCCTGGCATATACGTTATGTGATTCTTTTCTGAATCCTGGTTTTGAAGTATCATTGTATTAAATATTTATTCAAGTACCTAGATATTGGGTTTATAGTTTTGTTATTAAACGATTTTTGAATTTTAATTTTGACGGATATTTATTGAGTATGATATTTGTATGGAGATTTAAATATTAGAATTTGTTTATATGTTATTGTTTATTCATCCACATAATTTAAAAATGTTATTATTGTTTTGAGTATTGTTTTTTATTTTTTTTGTTAATTGTTCTTTTATTGTTTTCTGATATTTTGACTCTAATTGGAGAATTGAATAAGTAAATTATACTATAATATATGTACAGAGTGTAATTATATTGATGTTAATGAAATGGTTTAAGTATATGTTTTAAGAGTAGGGTTAGTAACATTATTTGTGTAGAATTATGGTTATTAAAACGTTGTTATCCGGAAATTGATTTTTTTAGTTTGTTGGTTCATTTTTTTAAAGATAGTATTGGTGTCTTGATAGAGTAGTATAAGTAATTTTTTTTTGGACTTTTGTCAAGGATGTTGGAATACGATATTGTTTGTAAGCTAATGTTAATTAAGGTGTGATTCTCAGTAAAAATTAATGTCAGGTAGAAGTAAGATAGCGTAATATTTTAAACTATTTTGATTATGAAGAATTAAAGTAGAAATTTTTAAATTTTTCTTCGTTACAAGGTTATTTAAATGTAAAATTTAATATTAGTCAACTTTTTGTTTCCTTAATTAATCAACAAATCTTTCTAAAAAATTGATTTTGATGGTTTGTTTATTAAAATTTTGATTAAGTTAATCTTTATGTATCATAAATTAAAAAAGTTATTTATATAATGTATTTAATATTAAAAATAAGTGATTTTATCATGTTCTTTTATTGGCTACATTAAATAAAAAAGTAATTTTAGTTTCTACTGACTGGTTTAATTCTGTGATAATATTTCCAAATTTTGTCTATGGTTAATAAAGTAAAGTATTATTTTTAGATATTTTAGTTAATTTTAGAAATAGTTTTAAACTGGAGTGGATTATGTAATGAAAATTGAGTTAAAATTAGTGTGATTTAGAAAAGACGTGTATAAATTAGTATGGTTGTGACTTAGAGAATAAGTTAAGTTTATTTTTTATTAAAAGATAATAGGTTTTAGTATAGAATTCTTTCATTAAGTAATTCGTTAGTAAGATGTTATTTGTTATAAAGTGGGTCTAAGATTGACAGTATTAAAGATGTGCAGTTTATTTTACAATTATGGATATTATTAGTTATTGAGATAACGTGAAGGTCGGTATTCTTCTTGTAATTTATGTTTCGTTATTGATCATTTTATTTAAATTAATAATTTGACATACATTATGATGTTCATGTATTCAGTAATTGATATTAGTTGTATTAAGTAGAATAGTAATTGTTTATTTACCTTTATATTTGGTAATAGTTGTTTCTGTTTTGTATATATATAATAAATTATGGGGTTTTGATTTTAATTTTCTTGTTGTACGTTATAAAAAAGTTTGGGTCGTCGGTATTTTAGAAAAAGATCGTTTTATAGATCATGTTGTTTTTTATTGGATGAAAATTAAAAAATTTATGAATGCCCCTTAATCTTTAAGGTTGTTTTTGATGTTGATCATGGTATTTGTGAATATAAATTTAATATTTACTTTTTAGAAGTGATAAATGTACATGATTTGATGTTTTCAATTAGTTATTGAGTTTTTATAATATCAGTATAATTTTATTGTTAAATTATGGGATTTGTCATTTTTAGATTTTGTTAAATTAGTGAATTAATATTAAAAAAATGATTTTTAAATTAAGTATTGAATTAGGAATGCAATGACAATGCATGTTTAAGACTGATTAAATTAGATATAGTTATTTTTTAATTAAATGTAATAAATGAGATTGGTTTATGTTTCTATTTTGATTTAGGTTCTGATTTATAATCTTTCTGTTGGAATTTACTTATTTTTCTTTTATAGCGAGGTTGTTTTAAATTTAATATTTTATTTTGCAGTTTATTATGTTTCTGCGCTATACATTTCTTTCCTGGATAGTAGTTCACAAGATCTTATTTTAGTGAATTGGAATATGATCTTTTTGGTATTAATATTAGTATAAAATATATTTGGCTTTATTATTTAAAGGTGTATGGTAGCAATAGGATTAAATATTAATTAATCATCTGAAAATAAAGGGAATTTTGCATTGCATATAAAGAACATTGGTTTTTAGACGATTGTAGATAAATTAAATAAAATGAAATTAGTATAATTATTTTTTGAAAGTTTGTTTTTTATTATACGACATCTTAATATTAATAATTTATTTCTTAATTTAGATGGTATTGTTTCAGTATTAGATAAACTTAAGATTTGTTTGTAAATTAATAATAATTAATTCAAAATATTTCTTATTTAAATAATGAGAGTTACGTTATTTTATAAATTTTTTTCTTAAATTAAATATTTTTGACTTAATTTTCTGATATTAATAATTATCGGGTTTATTTAACCAAATTATTATATATTATATCTTGAAAATTAGCATTAAAATTGTCGTTTTAGATACATTAGTAAATTTTATTATTGAAGGTATTGATTATTCAAATTTATTTTAAAAGCATTATAGTAATTTATTAATTATTAAATTTTGCTTGCAATGATTTATGTATAATCAATGTTTAGAATGAAAAAGTTTAAAAATTAGTTTGTCGTACGTTAAATTCAGTCTTTCAGAATATCTTCTTTGTTATTGTAAGTATTTAATGAATGTTTAATTTTGATGTTTTAAGTAAAAATTATCTGAAAAAGAAGGAGCAAGGTTTATGATATTTAATTATTTGGACGATAAATTATATACTAAAGTTAGTATTCAATTTTATTTGATGGATAATTATTTTTTTTTGGTTGTTAAATCGTTTCCTGGTTTCCATTTAAATTAATATTAGATATTCAGAAAGTTAAATTTTTATTAGTTATTAGTTTATATGATTATTTGTTAGAATTATTGCTTCATATTTATAGGATAAATTATGGATTTTTATTAATTAGAATGTTACTCTAAATTTTAAAAATTTTTATTGACAGATAGTATTTTATTATTATGGAAATGATATTAATGATTATATTTACTATAAATTCAATATTTTATATATTGAATGGTAATTGTATAGATTTTATATAAGAATAAATTTTCAGGATCGTTGTGTGAGTTGATTTTTTAAATTATTTTTAATAAATTATATTAACAATTTCAATAAATTGTTTTTTTTACGATCGTCTTATTTATCGAGTAAAATTTTTGTTAATGGTGTTGTATGAAGTAATTGTTAAATATTATATATTTTAAAAATAAACTTAATTAGTAAAATTAAAGATAAATATTTTATTTTTCAAAAATCGTGTAGTAGAGATGTTTTTGGTAGGCGGTTAATTTTATAATTTTTTACAGTTAGATAATGGTGCTATAAAATTAAAGGAAATTTTATTAATAATTTTATTTTAGCTTTTAATATTGTTTATCGTATTTTGATATTATTTTCTCGTTTTTTAAAGGTTAATTTGAAGGGTTCTATTAAATTATGTGGTTCTTTTCAAGATCTTGTATTGTTTACAGATATTTTATTTTATTTTTCGTGTTATATTTTTTAAAAAATTATTTTTTGATGAGATATATATGAGAATAGCACTATGGTATAATAATAAAATTGGACAGCATGTCATTGCATTATTAATTAAATAGCTTATTTTGATAGTTTTATATGTTACCTAATTATGGATGACGTTGTGAGAAAGTAGTCTTTGTTTAAAATTGTTATTATTTAGAATGATGGGGAAGTAGAATATAATTTAATGATGTTTTTAAATTTTATGATTTAAATGATATAGTGCTATTAAAGAATTTATCGTGTTAAGTTTTTTAGATAATTACAATCGGTTGATGATTCTAATTGTAATTATTCAAGTGCAATGGAAATTATTTTTACAGGTTTTTATTATTGGAGATAATCAGGTGTAAATTTTAGTCACGTCGAAAACTTTATTTTATCCGAGAAAATAGAGTTGATATTTTTTAGAATATTTTAATTTAGTGAACTTTTATTATTTATTATTTTTTAGTTTATAAATTTATGGATTTATAGATTTTTTCTGATTTTTTTAGAGTAGTAATGAAAATAATTTTTTTGTAATTTCTTATTTTGTAATCAAGATGAATTAAAATTAGTAATTATTTATATGGAAAATTATATTTTGAAATTTGATATTTTCATGTTTAATAAATTTTAAGAACGATTATTTATTTTTGAAGTATAAAATTAGGACATTTGAAAATGGTTATTTTGTGTAGATGTGATTTTTTAACATTATAAAATTATTCAAAAATTTTGAGTAATTCAAATTTTTGCGATGTGATGTGAAAAGAAATTTATTTATTGTTGAGTTGTAATGAACATTATTTTATTAATTTATTATATTTCTTTACGATAATTTATTATTTTTCAACATTTTCAATATTGTGATAAATATAATTTAGATGGTTTTTATTTAAATACTGCAGTTATTCTTGATTAAAATAATATTGTGGGTAATATTTTGGTAGGATTGGGAATGTTTGATTTATTGATTTTATGAGATTTGAAGTGTTTTTTATTTAATAATGTGAATAATAATCTTTATTGTATTTACTACGTGGTTAAAGATTGTAAAGATTTGATGCAAGAAGAATATGCTTGTAATGTTTATACTGGCCAAAATGGATATTTTAAAAGTGGTAAATTTTGGCTTAAATTGGTAAGGTATTTAGTGTTAATAATTTTATTTTAAATACTCAAGAGATGGGCAATATCTTCATTTTGTAATATTCAGCAAATACATTGTTTAAAATTAGAATTGTAGTATAAATTTAAGTGTTTTGATTTCTTATTTATTTTAACTGTGCTTATTATTTGTTACTGTAGTTTTTGTATGGAAGCGTAATCTGATTTAAATTAAATTTTTTTGATTTGTTATATTTATCTTATTTTAATGAGAATGCATAATTAAAGTAGGATAGATATAATTAAAATAAGATAGATAGTAAAAGTTATATGTGAATTTTTGTTGTTTTTTGTTTATTTTTGTATTTCAGAGATTTCTAAGGAAAGAAATTATATCTGAACACAATTTTTTAATACCATAATTTTTCATTGTAGATATTAAGTAGCATTTTGTTTCTGGTTTTAGTTTAGATATATTGTGTGTTATTTTTTTTATTGTTTCGTTGTTAGATATTAGATCTGTTTTATTAAAAATTAGCCAGGAAGGTTTTTTTATAAGTTTTGTATTGTAATATTTTAGTTCGTTATGAATTATTTGGATATTTTCTATTGGATTTGAGTTACTTAATGATTTAATGTCTATAAAATATAATATTATCTTGCATGGTTCTAGGTGTTTTAGAAAATGTATTCCCAATCCAGCTCCTTTGTGAGATCCTTTAATTAATGCAGGTATTTCTATGACTGAGAAATTATCGTTATTGGAATCGTTGTTTATATGTACAAAACCAATATTAGGTGTTAAGGTAGTGAATGGGTAATATGCTATTTTTGGTCTTGTTGTGGATATTTTGTCTAGAAATGTAGATTTACCGGTGTTTGGTAGACCGACAATACCGATGTCTGCTTTTAAAGTTAACTCTAGTTTGATTTTTCTTTTTTCTCCTTCTTTTTTATTTTTTTTATTTTTTATAGTTGAAACATAAAAATCTTTACGTAATTTAGAATAATTATTTTTTGAATCATGTATTCCACCTTTAGCTATTATTAGACTTTGTTTATGATATAATAATTTTCCTATTATCTTTTTTGTATCCAAATCACTTACTATAGTTCCGATCGGAACCTGAATTATGGTGTCTTTACCTTTTTTGCCTGTACATCCTCTAGTTTTCCCATCTTCTCCTCTATTTCCATTAAAAATTTTTTTCTTAAAAAATTTTTTTAATGTATCAATTCTTTTGTCAGCTAGTAAATAGATGTTACCTCCATTACCTCCATTGCTGTTGTTTTTTTTATAGTCTTTGTTCTTTTGTTTTTTGTTAAAGAAATTAGTATAACTTTTACCACTATCTCCAGCTTGTACTGTTATATTCACTTCATCATTGTATTTCATTTTTTAATTTTAGAATTTTGTTTTAAACTAAGATTTATAATATTACGTTTATTTTATTCAAACAATACCCATTTCATTTATAGTTATATTATTAAAATAAAAATTTTCATCAAATATTTAAATTAGGATGTTTGTTACGGTTAATAGAACCGATTATATTTTAGTTTTATTTTTTTTAATTTTCTTATTGTGAAGTAAATGCATAAATTGTTCTATTTTTTTTAATTTCAAGAATTATATTTTACTAATTATTATTAGAAATTATTCAGAAATAATATTAATAAATCTTCGTTGATTTTTTCCTTTTTTTGTAAATTTGATTATTCCATTTTTTAAAGCAAATAATGTATAATCTTTGCCACAACCTACGTTGTTCCCTGCATGGAATTTATTACCACGTTGACGTACGATAATATTACCTATATTTACTTTTTCTCCTCCAAAGTGTTTTATACCTAAGCGTTTACCTTTTGAATCTCGGCCGTTACGAGTTGATCCACCAGCTTTTTTATGTGCCATTTTGATATATATCCTTTTTTAATTATCATACAATATTTATTATTTTTATGGTTGTAAACCATTGACGATGACCCTGAGTTTTACGGAAATGTTTTCTTCGTTTGAATTTTATAATTTTGATTTTTTTATCTTTATTGTGAGATATTATTTTCGCTGTTATTTTTTTTTCTTTAATAAATGGATGACCAATTTGAACAATTTTATTATTGACAATAATCATAATCGTATTAAATTCAATTATTTTACCTATTTCAATATTTAATTTTTCAACTTTTAGAATTTGATTTTCAGTAACTTGATATTGTTTACCACCATTTTTGAAAACAGCATACATACAAGTACTCCACATATTTTATAGATTTTGTCATAAGATAGAGAATATCATTACATTAATCAACATATATTATTGACAATTTAAATACATCAAATATAAGCTAGATCGTCATGCTTGTTTATTTTTTATTTTAAATTGTAATATTTAATAATATTTATTACATATCTAGCAATATGTAATAAATATGTTGTATATTTTATTTTGTTGAATAACATAATGAATTTCAAAGAAATTATTGATTTAATTGCGCAAGATATGTCAGATGTTAATGCAATGATTTATGAACAATTAACTTCTGAAGTAATGTTAGTGAATAAGTTAATTAATTACATTCTTAGTAGTGGAGGTAAACGAATTAGACCTATAGTTGTTTTGTTATCAGCAAAGATTCTCAACTATAAAAAACAACATATTACTGTCGCCACATTGATAGAATTCATTCATATGGCAACGTTATTACATGACGATGTGGTAGACCAATCTGTTATGCGTCGAGGAAAGTTAACAACTAATATAGAATTTAGTAATGCAGCAAGTGTTTTAGTTGGGGATTTTATATATACTAAGGCTTTTCAGATGATGATTTCATTAAAGTCGTTACGGGTGTTGTCTTTAATATCTGAGGCAGTTAATGTAATTGCAGAGGGTGAGTTACTTCAATTAATGAATTGTAATGATCCTGATATTTCCGTAGAAAATTATATGCAAATAATTTACAGAAAGACTGCTAAGCTATTTGAGGTTGCTTCTCAGTCATCAGCTATTTTGGCTGATGCTAATATGCGTCAAGAATTAGCTTTACGTAAATATGGTTGTCATTTAGGTATTTCTTTTCAGTTAATTGATGATTTATTAGATTACGTTGTTGATAATCAAAAATTTGGGAAAAATATTGGAGATGATTTAAATGAAGGTAAGCTTACTTTACCTTTATTACATGCTATGCAACATTCTACTTCAATTGAAGGATCCTTAATCCGTCAAGCGATTGAACGGGGTAATAGCCAGGATTCTTTGGACTTTGTACTTGGAGTTATGTGTCAGTATGGTTCTTTAGAATATACCAGAGAATGTGCAAGAAAGGAATCTGATAAGGCTGTCGCTTGTTTAAGTAATTTTCATCCATCTCCTTATCGCAATGCATTAGAGAGTTTGGCAAACTTAATAGTTAATCGTGATAAATAAGAATGATAAGATAGTTGAATTAATATCACATTGTAGTTATTTGGTTTGTATTCAGAACATGATAATATTTTGGTTATATTGAGAAATTTGTGGATGTTTTATTATTAATAATATGTAAATGTTATTGTGTCTTATATATAATGATGTTTGTATCGTTTTATTTTTGTCTGTTTTACAACAAAATAGAGATCATTGTTTGATGAATGATTGTTTATTTAGCGTTTGTTTATTTAAAATTTTCCAAAATGCAATTAAGTGTTTATTTTAGTTTAATGAAATAATAATTGTTGTATGTTTTAGTAAGAAATTACATGTTGCAACATGATATTTAATATTTAATTTTAGGGATAATATATGAATTTTGAGAAGTTACCGGCTGGTGTAAACGTTCCAGATGATGTTTATGTTGTTATTGAAATACCTGCTAATTCAGGTCCGATTAAATATGAAATTAACAAGCAAAATGGTTTTTTGTTTGTTGATAGATTCATTTGTTCTACAATGTTTTATCCTTGTAATTATGGGTATATAAATAATACTCTTTCTTTAGATAAGGATCCAGTTGATGTTCTAGTTCCTACTTCATACCCTTTGCAGTCTAAATCAGTAATACGTAGTTGTCCGATAGGTATGTTAAAAATGATTGATGAATCTGGTGAGGATTTTAAAATTATAGCAGTTCCGCATGTTGATATAACACTCGAATATCAACATATCCGAGATGTTAGTGATTTACCTAAATTATTGTGCAAACAAATTGTTCATTTTTTTAAACATTACAAAGATTTAGAAGAAAAGAAATGGGTAAAAATTATCGGTTGGGATAATGCTGAAGCTGCTAAAAACGAAATTCTTTGTTCTTTTAATAGAGTTATAAAATAAATTATGTATGGGTATTTTATTAAAGTAGGGTATTTTATCAGTGATGATTTATTGTCAATTTTATTTTTATTATTGATATGACAAGATATATTTTAGATAAAATTTGCTTTGTTTAAAATAAAATTTTATTTAAATCATTAAAACTTTGAGAATTAATTTTTTATTTAATTTACTGTCAGAATAATTATGTATTCTGGTGTTAAATTTATGAACTGTATGTTTATGATCATAGTGGTTCCGTTTTACTAAAAAATTTATCTTGGTGATATAGAATGTTTTTGTTGATTTGGTTATGTGATCCTTTGTTAAGGATATATTTTATTCTAATGTATTTTTGAAGGTGTTGATATCTATTTTATTTTGTTTACGAATTGTTTTTTTCAAAATTTGATTATGGTCATTAAAATTATTCACGTAGTTTAATTTTCTAAAGTAGTAGTTTATTATTGTGTTGATGTATTTAAAATAATGAATTAGGCGTGCTTTTATGTTTTGTAAAATATAAGAGGTGAAATTGTATGAATCAAATTCCAATGACTGTACATGGTATGGAAAAATTAAGAGCAGAATTGAATTATTTGAAAAATATACGTCGGTCAGAAATTATTAAAGTTATTGCTGAAGCTCGTGAACATGGAGATTTAAAAGAAAATGCTGAATATCATGCTGCACGTGAACAACAGGGATTTTGTGAAGGACGTATTCAAGAAATAGAAGCTAAGCTTGCTAATGCTCATATTATTGATATCACTAAATTATCCCCTGATAATGTTGTGATTTTTGGATCAACAGTAACCATTGAAAATTTATATACAAAACATAAAAAAACTTATCGTATTGTAGGTGATGATGAAGCTAATTTTAGAGAAAATATGATTTCAATTAATTCTCCTATTGCTCGCGGGTTAATTGGAAAAAGGGAAGATGAGATTGTAATAATTAAAACTCCAGGCGGATTAGTAGAATATAAAATATTGATAGTTAAGTATATATAATTTCATTATGGTGACTCATAGAAGTGCTGCAAAATCTATTAGGTGGCTACATAGTCATCGTGCTGATTATTATGTCAAACGTGCTTTTAAAAAACATTTGCGATCTCGTTCTTGGTTTAAATTAGCTAATTTACAATTTACTGATAGTTTATTTAAACCTGGAATTTCGGTTGTTGATTTAGGTTCTGCTCCTGGTGGTTGGTCTAAATATGTAGTAAATAAAGTAGGTAAAAATGGATTTGTCATAGCTTGTGACATTTTACCTATGAAACCCATACCCAGAGTGTATTTTTTACAAGGAGATCTAAATGATAATAAAGTAATAAAAATTTTATACAATTTGTTGAATAATAAAAAAGTTCAAGTTATTTTGTCTGATATGTCTCCTAACATTAGTGGTAAATCAGAAATTGATATTCCCAGATCTATTCATCTTGGAGAATTAGTTATTCATATATGCGCAAATATTTTAGAAGTTGGTGGTTATTTAGTGCTGAAGATTTTTCAAGGAGAAGGATTTGAAAAATATTTATGTTGTATACGTTCTTTGTTTACTAAAGTAGAGATTCGTAAGCCAGATGCTTCAAGATTGAGTTCTCGTGAAGTGTATATAGTAGCTAAGGGATATAAAATATAGTAAATATAATTGTCTTATGCTAAATAAGGATATCGTTGTAATTATGAGGTTAATTTTTTGAGTGACATGGCAAAAAACCTAGTTCTCTGGTTAGTTATTGCAATAGTATTGATGTCAGTTTTCCAGAGTTTCGGGCCTGGCGACTCAAATAGTCGCAAAGTGGATTATTCTACGTTTATATTGGAATTAAATCAAGATCAAATTAAAGAAGTACGTATTAATGGTCGTGAAATTGTTGTTACTAAGAAAGATAGTCATCGTTATATGACCTATATCCCTATAAATGATCCTACACTACTTGATGTTCTTTTAGATAAAAAAGTCAAAGTGACAGGAGAGCCACCAGAAGAACCTAGTTTATTAGCATCTATTTTTATTTCTTGGTTTCCAATGTTATTGTTAATAGGAGTTTGGATTTTTTTCATGAGGCAAATGCAAGGAGGTGGTAAAGGAGCAATGTCATTTGGCAAAAGCAAAGCACGTATGTTGACTGGAGATCAGATAAAAACAACTTTTGCTGATGTTGCTGGTTGTGATGAAGCTAAAGAAGAAGTTAGTGAATTAGTGGATTATTTGCGTGAGCCTGGTAGATTTCAAAAATTAGGTGGTAAAATTCCAAAAGGGGTTTTAATGGTTGGCCCCCCAGGTACTGGGAAGACTTTATTAGCTAAAGCGATTGCTGGTGAGGCCAAAGTTCCTTTTTTTACTATTTCTGGTTCTGATTTTGTTGAGATGTTTGTCGGCGTGGGTGCATCTCGTGTTAGGGATATGTTTGAACAAGCAAAAAAGACATCTCCATGTATCATTTTTATAGATGAGATTGATGCTGTTGGTCGTCAACGTGGTGCAGGTTTAGGTGGTGGTCATGATGAACGTGAACAAACTTTAAATCAAATGTTAGTAGAAATGGATGGTTTTGAAGGTAATGAAGGTATTATTGTTATAGCGGCTACTAATCGTCCTGATGTACTTGATCCTGCTTTGTTACGCCCGGGTCGTTTTGATAGACAAGTAGTGGTAGGGTTACCGGATGTACGGGGAAGAGAACAAATTTTAAAGGTACATATGAAATTCGTACCATTAGCTCTGGATATTGATGTATCTGTAATTGCTCGTGGTACTCCTGGGTTTTCTGGAGCGGATTTGGCTAATTTAGTTAATGAAGCTGCTTTATTTGCTGCTCGAGATAATAAAAAGCTGGTTTCTATGGTAGAGTTCGAAAAAGCTAAAGATAAGATTATGATGGGTACTGAACGTCGATCTATGGTGATGACCGAGTTCCAAAAAGAATCTACTGCTTATCATGAAGCAGGTCATGCGATTATAGGAAGATTAGTTCCAGAACATGATCCAGTACATAAGGTTACTATTATTCCTCGGGGCAGAGCTTTAGGTGTGACGTTTTTTTTACCTGAACAAGATGAGATTAGTGCAAGTCGTCAGAAATTGGAAAGTCAAATTTCTACTTTGTACGGTGGTCGTCTCGCTGAAGAGCTTATTTATGGTTGGAAAAGGGTTTCTACTGGTGCTTCTAATGATATTAAAGTGGCTACTTCCATCGCTCGTAATATGGTTACTCAATGGGGTTTTTCAGATCGATTAGGTCCATTATTGTACGCTGAAGAAGAAGGTGAAATTTTTCTCGGTAGATCAGTTGCTAAAGTTAAACATATGTCTGATGAAACTGCTCGCATTATAGATCAAGAAGTAAAACTTTTAGTTGAACGTAATTATTCACGTGCACGCGGATTACTTGTAGCAAATATAGATATTTTACATGCAATGAAAGATGCATTAATGAAATATGAAACTATTGATGCATCTCAAATAGATGATTTGATGAATCGCAGATTAGTACGTCATCCTGCAGGTTGGGAAGAAAGAGATGACATTACGGATATAAAATAATATTATTTTTGTTAGTACGTAATTCTTGATTTAGTATTATTTTGTTAACTGACTTTTTAAAAAATAAGGATAGTGCATTAAGAATAAATTAATTTTGTGGTAGGTGGGGTTTGTTTTGAGAAAGCGTGTACTTGATGAATTAAATAATAATTTGCATCCTGTTGTAATGGGCATTTTGAATGTATCTCCAGATTCCTTTTTTGATGGAGGTCGGTATTCTTCTGTTGGAAAAGCTATTGATCGTGTTGCAGCAATGATTTCGGAAGGGGCATATTTTATTGATGTTGGCGGAGAATCCACTCGTCCGGGAGCATCTATTGTTAGTTGTGACGAGGAGGCTTCCCGTGTTGTTCCTATAATAGTAGAATTAATTAAACGTTTTAGTGTTTATATTTCGGTCAACACATCACAACCTTTGATAATGGAAGAAAGCGCAGCGTTAGGAGTACATTTGATTAATGATATACGCTCTCTTAGTATAGATGGCGCATTGGAAGCTGTTGTTAATAATAGTGAATTAGCGGTTTGTGTAATGCATATGCAAGGTTCTCCTCACAATATGCAGAATAACCCTTATTATCAAAATATTTTGTATGAGATAGATTCTTATTTCGCAAAACAGATTATACGTTATGAGATAGCAGGACTTAAAAAGAACAGGTTGATTATTGATCCTGGTTTTGGTTTTGGTAAAAATTTGAAACATAATTATCAACTTTTATCTAATTTAAAGTATTTTCGTCATTTTGGTATACCTTTATTAGTAGGAATATCACGTAAGTTTATGATTAGTGATTTAGTAAAGGATGATTCTAAATGTAGAAAAATTGGTAGTGTTGCCGCTGCTGTAATTTCTGCTATGCAAGGTGCCAAAATTATTCGTGTGCATGATGTACAAGAAACTGTAGAAGCTCTAAAAGTAGCTGATGCTACTCTTCGATATGGAGAGATATTTTAATTATGAATTGTTGTAATTATTTTGGTACCGACGGTATTAGAGGTAGAGTAGGCGAGATGCTTATTACTCCTGAATTTGTTTTAAAGCTTGGTTGGGCTGTTGGTAAGGTTTTAGGTTGTAAGAATTCGGGTATGGTAATAATTGGTAAAGATACTCGTATTTCTGGCTATATGTTGGAATCTGCATTAGAAGCAGGTTTATCTTCTGCAGGTTTATCTTCAGCTTTGACCGGACCAATGCCTACTCCAGCGATTGCGTATTTAACTCGTACTTTTCGTGCAGTAGTCGGTATTGTGATCTCTGCTTCTCATAATCCATATTATGATAACGGTATAAAATTTTTTTCTACAGCAGGTGTTAAATTATCGAATAAAATAGAATTATTTATTGAAGATTATTTAAATAATAAACTTGTTTGTGTGGATTCATCAAAGTTAGGTAAAGCTAGTCGTATCATTGATGCTTCAGGTCGTTATATAGAGTTTTGTAAATCAACTTTTCCCGCACATCTTACTCTCAAAAAGTTAAAAGTTGTAGTAGATTGTGCTAATGGTGCCACTTATCATATTGCACCTAATGTTTTAAAAGAACTTGGTGCTAAAATAATTACTATTGGATGTCGTCCGGATGGTATGAATATTAATAAAAAATGTGGCACGACAGATATTAGACAATTACAAATTAAAGTTTTGCAAGAACATGCCGATCTGGGTATAGCATATGATGGAGATGGAGATAGAGTGATCATGATAGATCATCTTGGTAATAAAGTTAATGGAGATAAAATGATTTATATTATTGCAAAAGAAAGTTTACGTTTATCTAAATTAAAAGGTGGTGTGGTTGGAACTTTGATGAGTAATATGGGGTTATTCACTTCGTTACAAAAATTAGGTATTCCTTTTGTTAGATCTGATGTTGGAGATCGTTCTATAATTGACATGTTAAATAAAAAAGGTTGGCGTATTGGCGCTGAGAATTCAGGACATATAATTCTTTTGGACTATACAACTACTGGTGATGGCATTATTGCTTCTTTACAAATTTTATCCGCTATGTTAAATAATGGTACAAATTTATATAATTTAAGTAAAGACGTATGTTTATTACCTCAAGTATTGTTAAATGTTTATTTTACAAATTGTGTAGATCCTTTAGAAGCATCCATTGTAAAAAGAGTTTATCAGGATGTTCAGTGTCAATTATTAGGTCGTGGTCGTGTGTTATTACGTAAATCTGGTACTGAACCTTGCATTAGAGTAATGTTAGAGGGAGACGATTTAAAAGAAATAAATTATTTGGCGAATAATATTGTAAATGTTATAAGATCTGTGAGTTGTTAATCGTTTGGTAATTTTATTTATGTTACAGTTATTTACACTGTGGTCTTATCTTTAACAGATGATGGCATATATTTTAAGTACTTAATTTCAACGATTGGTGAGTGACATCTTATCTTTGTATTTTAAATTTAATAATAATAATTAAAATGTGAGAAAATTTTATGTATTTAGTTTTGTTGTTATTTTTTTTGTTCATTGCAGTTATTTTAATAAGTTTGATTATGTTGCAATATAATCAAAATGTCAATATGAGTGCAAATTTTACAACAGAGCATTCTTTAATTTTATTCAATCCTTCTAATTCGAATAGTTATCTTTCTCGTATAATTATTTTTTTGGCGTTTTTATTTTTTGTTCTTAGTTTGATATTAGGTAATATTAGTAATAAGTCAAACCAGGTTTGCATTGAAAAAGAAGATTGTAAAAAACAAAATCAATTATCAGAAAACTCATCTATCCAAGATAATATTGATTTACATATTCAGTAATATGAATTGAGATAGTTTTGGCCGAGGTGGTGGAATTAGGTAGACACGCTATCTTGAGGGGGTAGTACCAAAAAATTTGGTGTTGCGGGTTCAACTCCCGCCCTCGGTATTAGATATTAAAAAATTTTTTATTTTTATAATATTTGCTTTTATGTGGTTTTTGACTTACAATGATCCAGGCATGGTTTTGTAAATTGGACGCGGGGTGGAGCAGTTTGGTAGCTCGTCGGGCTCATAACCCGAAGGTCATTGGTTCAAATCCGATCCCCGCAACCTAATTGGTGTCAATTGTATTCTGGAATTTTGTTGCCTGAATTATGTTTGGGATTGTGGATGGGTGAGTCTGATGTTTTTGTTTGAGTCATTATAAATTAGTACATTTTAGATTCGTTTAGTTCTAGAGATTTGTAGATTTAGGAAATAGGTTTTTTATTTGGAAAGAAGGATTATTTTTGACATTAAAGAAAAAATTAGAAGATATCGTAGTCCCGTCTATTTTAGTCGCTGGTTGTGAGTTGGTTGGGATTGAGGTAGTTCGTGGTCGAAGAATTATAATTCGGATTTATGTTGATAAAAAACATGGAGGAGTTACAATCAATGATTGTGCAGTTATTAGTAGAAAAGTAGGATGTTTGTTGGATAGTGAGGATATTTTTCCAGTTTCTTATAATTTAGAAGTTTCATCGCCGGGTTTTGATCGTCCGTTGTTTTCTTATGCGCATTTTGTTCAATTTATTGGATTTGAGGTTAATCTTGTATTACATTTCATGTTGTATGGTCGCCGTAGGTGGCGTGGTATTATTAAGAGAGCTACTGAAGATGGTTCAATTATTTTAACGGTAGATAATAAGGAAGTTCATTTCATGATTGACGATATTCAGAAAGCTAATTTGGTAGCACATTCATAGTTTGTTTTATTGAGAAAATTTAAAGATGAATAAAGAAGTTTTAGCTGTTGTTGAGGCAGTTTCTAATGAGAAGTCTATCCCCCGAGAAAAAATTTTTGAAGCTCTTGAAACAGCAATAGAGGCTGCTACGAGGAAGAAATATGAACAAGATGTGGAGATACGTGTTAACATTAATCGTAAGTCAGGTCATTTTGAAACGTTCAGACGTTGGTTGATTGTGGATAAAGTTTTACAGCCAACTCGCGAGATCACTTTAGCAGCAGCCAAATTGGAGAATAATCAAGCGAAAATTAACGATTATTTTGAGGATAAGATAGAGTCTATTTTGTTTGATAGAATTACTACTCAAGCAGCAAAGCAAGTAATTGTACAGAAAGTACGTGAAGCTGAACGAGCTATGATAGTTGATCAGTTTCGAAAATATGAGGGAAGCATCGTTACTGGAATTGTTAAGAAAATGAGTAGAAATAGTATTAATATAGATTTAGGCAATAATGCAGAGGCTATTGTTAATCGAGAGGATATGTTGCCTCATGAAAATTTTCGTTCAGGAGATCGGATTCGTGGCGTTTTATATTTAATCAAACCAGAGGTGCGGGGTATCCAATTTTTTGTTACCCGTTCTCGCCCGGAGATGTTAATTGAATTATTTAGGATTGAAGTGCCAGAAATTGGTGAGGAGTTAATTGAGATTAAAACTATTGCTAGAGATCCAGGTGTACGATCTAAGATTGCTGTCAAAACTAATGATAAACGTATAGATCCAGTTGGGGCTTGTGTGGGCATGCGTGGAGCGCGAGTTCAAGCGGTATCCAGCGAGTTGGGTGGAGAAAGAATCGATGTGGTCTTATGGGATGATAATCCAGCTCAATTTGTTATTAATGCTATGTCTCCTACTGATGTGGTTTCTATTGTTTTAGATGAAGATAAGCATGCTATGGATATAGCAGTAGAAGAAAGTAGTCTTGCTCAAGCAATTGGGAAGAATGGACAAAATATTCGTTTAGTATCTCAATTGAGTGGATGGGAACTTAATATTATGGCTGTTGATGATTTGCATAAAAAACATCAGGATGAGGCTAATAATACAATATCTAATTTTGTTAAAAATTTAGATATTGATGAATCGTTAGCTAGAATTTTAGTAGAAGAGGGTTTTTCTTCTATAGAAGAGTTAGTATATGTGCCAATTAAGGAATTATTATCAATTCGGGCATTGAGTCAAGAAACTGTAGATATGTTACGTTTACGAGCGGAGAATGTTTTAACTGCATTTGCATTAACTCAGAAAGAGAATTGTGATAATGTGGATAATGCGACAGTATTTAATAATCCTTCTGAAGATTTACTTAAGTTGCCTAATTTAAATCGTGATATAGCGTATAAGTTAGCAAAACATAATGTTTGTACGTTAGAAGATCTTGCTGAACAGAGTATTGAAGATTTATTAGATATTGAAGGATTGAGTGTTAAAGAGATTGGTGGGTTAATTATGGCAGCACGTAACATCTGTTGGTTTAGTAATAGTTAAGTTACAATGTGTTTGTATTATAGTAATTTATAGTTAAGGAATTATATGACAGGTCTAACTGTAAAAGTTCTGGCAATTGAAATGAAGACTTCGGTTGAATATTTAATACAATTGTTTGCGAATATAGGTTTAATTAAAACTTCAACTGATATAGTTTCTCAAAAAGAAAAAGAAGTTTTTTTTGCGTATTTCGATAAAATTAGAGGAGTTACTTTACATAAGTTGATTTTGCAGCGTAGAGTTCGTAGTACTTTAAGCATTCCTAGTATTGGGGGTAGAAATAAAAAGGTACAAGTTGAAATTCGTAAGAAGCGTGTTTATGCATCGCCTGATGCTGCATCACACTCTACGTTAGGTGCCTCCACATATCGTCAGCAATTCATATCTAACAAACAGTCTGATGTACAAGATTCAATTCATGTTGAATGTGATGCTATTACAAATTGCAGTGTAGAATCTAGTAATGACGAAAATAATTTTCAACAATTTTTGCCCGATAATATTTATCAGGAATCTCAATTGATTAACGTAGAGCAAGATGTAAAAAAAAAATCACATCAGAAAGTTAAGATCAATGTTCAACGGGTTATAGAAACTTCACAACGTGTATCTAAAGATCATAGTTTCGAATTGTCTTATAATTTATTGAAAAAGAAAAAGAATACTGGTTTGGTACATAGTGTGTTAGATCGTTCATCCGTTATTTCTCGTCCTATATATGAAGAAAAGATAGATAATACTAATAATAATCGTCGTTCTAAATTGCGTAATCGTTCTAAATTTTCTCGCAGTTTAAAATCTGTAAAATGTAAAAATAATAATTATATGATATATGAATCAAAAGTTGAGCGTGAGGAATTAAGATCTGTTGGTCGTATTGTTAAAAATAGTAATAAACGTAGATTGCTGAATAATAATTTAGTACAACCAGTCCTTAATAAACCTGTCAAGTTTATCAATCGTAATGTTGTTATTGGAGAAACTATCACCGTAGTGGAACTTGCAAACAAGATGGCTATAAAAAGTTCGCAACTTATAAAAACCATGATGAATTTAGGAATTATGGCTACTATCAATCAAGTTATTGATCAAGATATTGCACAGTTAGTAACGGAAGAAATGGGACACAATGTTATTTTACGCAATGAAAATGCGTTAGAAGAATTAATTATGAAGGATCGTGATGTTTCTAATAAAGTCAGTTCTGAATTTCGTGCGCCTGTTGTGACTATTATGGGGCATGTAGATCATGGTAAAACTTCGTTATTAGATTATATTAGATCAAGCAAGATAGCTTCTAGTGAAGTTGGAGGTATTACCCAACATATAGGTGCATATCACGTTAAAACTGGTAGTGGTATGATTACTTTTTTAGATACTCCAGGCCATTCAGCATTTACAGCTATGCGTGCTCGAGGTAGTAAAGTTACTGATATAGTTGTTTTAGTTGTTGCAGCTGACGATGGTGTTATGTTACAAACTATTGAAGCAATTCATCATGCCAAGGCTGCGAAAGTTCCGATTATTGTTGCAATTAATAAGATAGATAAATTAGAAGCTGATTCTGATAAGATAAAAAATGATTTAGTAAAGTATGGTATTGTTCCTGAAGAATGGGGTGGAGATAATCAATTTATTAATGTTTCGGCTAAAATGGGTATAGGTATAGATGATTTACTTGAAGCTATTCTTTTGCAATCAGAGATTTTAGAATTGAGGACTGTTTTTGATGGCATGGCTAGTGGCGTAGTAATCGAAGCCTATTTAGATAAGGGTCGCGGTCCAGTTGCTTCTGTAATAGTACGTGAGGGGACATTAAAGCGAGGGGATATTGTATTATGTGGATTTGAATATGGTCGCATACGTTATATGAAAGATGAGTTAGGTAAAGATGTTTTTTCAGCTGGCCCATCTATTCCTGTAGAAGTCTTTGGTTTATCAGGATCACCAATAGCAGGTGATCTTATGACTGTTGTGCGAGACGAAAAAAAGGCACGTGAAGTAGCTTTTTTTCGTCAAAACAAATTTCGCGAGACTAAATTATCAAGTAAAAAAATCTCTAAATTGGAAGATATTTTTAATATTAATGAAAAACATCAAGGTATATCTGAATTAAATATTGTCCTTAAATCTGATGTTCAAGGTTCGTCTGAAGCTATTATTGGCTCTTTGAAAGAATTATCTACTGATAAGTTGAAAGTTAAGGTGATATATTCTTCTATAGGTGGAATTACTGAAGCTGATGTTACTCTTGCAGTTGCATCTAACGCTGTTCTTTTAGCTTTTAATGTTAAGGCTGATTATTCTGCACGACGTGTTATTGATGCAGAAAAAATAGATATTCGTTATTATTCTGTTATATATGATTTGATAAATGAAGTAAAACAGTTGTTGCATGGTTTGTTAATTCCTAAATTTAGATATAAAGTTATTGGATCAATTGAAGTGCGTAATATATTTCGTTTTCCTAAATGTGGAACTATTGCTGGTTGTATAGTAACGGAAGGAACGGTGAAACGTCATAATAAAATACGGGTTTTGCGTAAGAATATAGTTATTCATGAGGGTGAATTAGGATCTTTACGTCGTTTCAAAGATGATGTTGGTGAAGTGCGAGCAGGTATGGAGTGTGGAATAAGCATCAAGAATTATGCGGATATATGTTTTGGTGATCTTGTTGAGGTATTGGAAGTTCTAAAGAATTAGTGTTTTAAATCAAATAATTAATTATGATAAATTTTTTTATTTTATTTTTGTTTATTTTAAATGGATATAAGATGCTTATAAGTAAGTGTATTAGATTAAATCGTTTTTCTAAAGAAATTAAGAAAAATATTTCTATAATTTTACATCGTAGCATCAATGATTGTCGTATTGGAGTAGTGACTGTTTCAGGGGTAGATATATCTAGAGATTTAGCATATGCTAAAATTTATGTTACTTTTCTTGATAAAAATAAAGAAGTAGAAATAAGAAATGGGGTTTGTGTTTTGCAATCTGCTTCTGGCTTTATTCGTTGTTTATTGAGTAGGTTTATGCGTTTACGTATTGTGCCTAAATTAGTTTTTATTTATGATCAATCATTAATAGAAGGTATGCGAATGTGTAGTTTGATAACTAGAGTGGTTAAACGAGATATGGATTTACATAATGGATTTATAGATGGTAATAATGGTTTATTTAGATAATTGCAATCAGTATCGTAATGTTCATGGAATTTTATTATTGGATAAACCTGTGGGTGAAACATCTAACAGGTCATTACGTAAAGTAAATGATTTTTTTCGTGCTAAGAAAATTGGTCATACTGGTACTTTAGATCCGTTGGCAACTGGTATGCTTCCTATTTGTTTTGGAGAAGCAACTAAATTTTCTAAATATTTATTAAATGCAGATAAACGTTATAAGGTAGTTGCTAAATTTGGTGAACGTACAGATACTGCTGATTCTTATGGACGTGTTATTAACGTTCGTCCTGTTGTTTTTGATAGAAATAAGTTAAATAAGGCTATTGAGTATTTTAAAAAACGTAATTTTCAAACTCCGCCTATGTTTTCTGCTTTGAAATATCGAGGACGACCTTTGTATGATTATGCTCGTAAGGGGATACAGTTATCTCGTATTCCGCGATTAATTAGTATTTATGATCTTAAAGTTTTTTATTGGGATAAAAGAATTATTTCTTTAGAGATTCATTGTTCTAAAGGAACTTATGTACGTACTTTTATAGATGATTTTGGTATATATCTTGGTTGTGGAGCTCATGTTATTTCATTACGTCGTCTTATGGTATCTAGGTTTCTGCCTACTTCTATGGTTACTTTTGAAAAAATTCAAAACGTAGCAAATGGTAAATTAGAATATTTTTCTTGTGGATCGGTAATTAATAGTCTTTATGATTTGTTGTTACCCATAGATAGTGGTTTATTAAATATGCCAACAGTTAATTTATCTTTATCTATTGCAAATAGAATAAGACTTGGTAAATCTATTAATATTGTAACTTCATTGAATAATTGTTTAGTGCGTGTAACGGTAGGTGAAGAGCAACGATTTATTGGTATAGGTGAAGTTACTAGTACACAACAATTAGTACCTCGTAGGTTAGTTTCATTTTTTGTTATTTTTTTAGTTTTTATATTTTGATGTTTATTTTAATGAAATGTAAATATTGTGATTAAATCAAATTTTAGTTTTTATTGAATATTTATATTATATTAAACGGTGTTACTATTTATTTAGTGATGTTTTAGTTTATTAAGGATATTTTAATGTTTTTGAGTGTTGAAGAAAAATCAAAAATAATTCGAGATTTTGGATTAAATATTAAAGATAATGGTTCTACTAGTGTTCAGATTGCTTTTTTGAGTGCTCGCATTAATTATTTACAAAATCATTTCTTACGCCATAAGAAGGATCATCACGGTCGTCGTGGTTTATTGCGTATGGTATCGCAACGACGTAAATTGCTAAATTATTTAAAGAATAAAAGTATATCAAATTATGTTAATTTAACGGATCGACTTAACTTACGTCGTTAAATTATAAAATATTTTGTATTTTTAAATCTTAAATAATTTAAGATTGCTGTTGTGTTGAATTATTAAGGGTATTTTGAAATTTGTTGTTGTTAACGTATAGCTTCTATTGGTATTGTATTACAATAAGTTATCGTTTTTTAGTTAATTATTATTGAGTTGTTATGTTTGTAAAGATTTTAGTATAATTTAAAATGTTTTTGTTTTATATAGGTATATAACTTTGTTAAATTCATTTGTTCGTAAATTTTTGTATGGAAAGCACACTGTGGTGCTTGAAAGTGGTTTGATAGCTCGTCAAGCGAATGCTGCAGTTATGGTGAGTATGGATGATACTACAGTACTTGTTACAGTTGTAAGTGTTTTTCAGGAAAGAAATCCTGATCAGGATTTCTTTCCTCTTTTTGTTAATTATCAAGAGCGTACGTATGCAGCTGGACGTTTTCCTGGAGGATTCTTCCGTCGTGAAGGACGTCCTAGTGAGACTGAGATATTAACATCACGTTTAATAGATAGACCTATACGTCCATTATTTCCGGATGGGTTTTTAAATGAGGTACAGATAATTGCTACTGTTATATCAGTCAACCCTCAAATAAATCCGGATATTGTCGCAATTATAGGTGTTTCAACTGCATTAAGTTTGTCTGATATTCCATTTCATGGACCGATAGGTGCCGCACGTGTAGGTTATATAGATAATCAATATGTACTTAATCCAACATTAGATCAATTGGCAAATAGCAAATTAGATTTAGTAGTTTCTGGTACCGAAAAAGCAATACTTATGGTGGAATCAGAAGCTAATCTATTAAGCGAAGAGGAAATGTTGGATGGAATGTTATTCGGTCATGAGCAACAACAAATTGTTATTCAGAATATAAATGCATTTGTGAAGGAAATTGGTCAACCTAAATTGAATTATAAATCTTTAGAGAATGATCTTGTATTACAAGATCATTTGATTGATTTAGCCGAATCTCGTTTGTGTGAGGCTTACTTGATTGCTGATAAGAAACAGCGTTGTGCTAGGTTAAATTTTATTAAAGAAGAAGTTATTAATCTTTTGTTGAAGAATGGCGATCTTATAAATGTTAATGTTATTAAAAGTATTTTAAATCAGTTAGAAAAACAAATTGTACGTAGTCGTATTTTGCGGGGAGAATTACGTATTGATGGAAGGACACGGGATATGGTACGTAATTTAGATATTCGTATTGGTATATTACCTAGAACGCATGGATCTGCATTGTTTACTAGGGGTGATACTCAAGCATTAGTTACTGCTACACTTGGCACTGAACGTAATGCACAAAATATTGATGAATTGATTGGTGAACGTGTAGATCGTTTTTTGCTACATTATAATTTTCCTCCTTATTGTGTGGGTGAAATTGGGATGGTGGGCGCTCCAAAAAGAAGAGAAATTGGACATGGCCGATTGGCAAAACGTGGTATGCTTGCAGTTATGCCAGAAGCGCATGAGTTTCCGTATACTGTGCGTGTTGTATCAGAGATAACAGAATCAAATGGTTCTTCTTCTATGGCTACTATTTGTGGCGCTTCGCTAGCATTAATGGATGCAGGTGTTCCTATTAAATCTGCTGTTTCTGGAATTGCCATGGGATTAGTAAAGGAAGGTGATGATTTTGTGATTTTGTCCGATATTTTAAGCGATGAGGATCATATAGGAGATATGGATTTTAAAGTAGCAGGTAGTTATAGTGGTATTACAGCATTACAAATGGATATTAAAATTGAAGGTATAACCCGCGATATTATATTTGCAGCGTTAAATCAAGCAAAATATGGAAGGTTGCACATCTTAAGAATGATGGAAGAGGTGATATGTTCTCCTCGCTGTAGTATTTCTGAATTTGCGCCTCGTATACATACCATTAAAATAAATCCAGAAAAAATTAAAGATGTTATTGGTAAAGGTGGATCTGTTATTCGTGCTTTAACTGAAGAAACTGGTACAAATATCGACATTGAAGACGGTGGTGTCATAAAGATATCGGCTGTTGATAAAAGGAAGGCTTGCCATGCTATTCGTCGTATTAAGGAAATTACTGCTGAAATTGAAATTGGTTGTATTTATAATGGAAAAGTTACTCATATTGTTGAGTTTGGGGCTTTTGTTGCTATTTGTGGCGCTAAAGAGGGTTTAGTTCATATTTCTCATATTTCTGTAAATAGAATAAAAAAAGTTACTGATCATTTAAAAATTGGTCAAGAAGTTTTAGTTAAGGTATTAGAGATAGATCGTTTAGGGCGTATTCGTTTAAGTATCAAAGAAGTTAATTTATAATTTAATAAATGTTATTCAACGATTCTTTTTATTTGAAATTGTTTATATTTTCTAATAGAAACTTTGAAGACAAAATCTACAATTGTGATATTCAATTTACGATTAATAATTTAGTAATTAACTATATAAATTTTTGTTCTATTTGTATTTATCTAAAATGAATTAAATAAATTTAAATCTTATATATAGTTAAGTATCTGAATATAGAATATGAGGTTTGTAAATGTTAATAAAAAATAGTTCTTTTATTAATTTAGGTTTAAATAGTTTCATTATCAATGCTTTGAAAGATCTTGGTTATAAAGAACCTTCTCCAATTCAAGCTAAATGTATTCCGCATTTATTAGCTGGTCTTGATGTTCTGGGTATGGCACAAACGGGTAGCGGTAAAACTGCAGCGTTTGTTTTGCCATTATTACAGAATGTGGATTCTAAATTGATGGCCACACAAGTATTAGTTTTGACTCCGACTCGTGAATTAGCTATTCAAATTAGTACAGTATGTTCTAGTTTAGCAAAATATCTTCCTGATATCTATATTGTTCCAATATATGGCGGTCAGCGTTATGATATACAATTTCGTGCTTTAAATAAAGGGGCTCATATTATAGTAGGTACTCCTGGTAGGTTGTTGGATCATTTAGGTCGTGGCACATTAGATTTAACTAAATTGCATAGTTTAGTATTAGATGAAGCTGATGAAATGTTACGTATGGGTTTTATTGATGATGTTGAAAGTATTTTGTTAAAAATTCCTGTCAAGCATCAAACTGCTTTGTTTTCTGCTACGTTACCGTCAGCTATTAGGCGTATTGTTCATCGTTTTATGAAGAATCCTAAAGAAATTTTTATTCATTCTGGAACTAGTGCTTGTTCAGATATTAAGCAATATTATTGTTTAATGTATGGCATCCATAAAAGTGAAGCTTTAATGCGTTTTATAGAAATTGAAAATTTTGATGCTGTTATTGTTTTTGTACGCACTAAAAGTTCTAGTGTTGAAGTTACTGAAATATTAGAAAAAAATGGTTATAATAGTG